>JAVBPA010000005.1:0-4870 GCA_031549925.1 Eubacteriales bacterium | reverse complement strand
CCTGGCAAAAAACCTTGTATAATAACATTATTTCACAAAAATTTTGCGGAGCTTTTTCAAAAGCGACCGCGTCCCAGCGTTTTTTTCAAAACCTTGCATAATAATATTAATTTATCTTTGGTGTTAAAAATGATATTAAATAAAAACGAAACGTCAATATGCTACCGCTGCCCGACCTGCGGATGTCAGGTATTAAGCGCGGTCGGAATGTTTGAGTTTACAAAAAAAATGCTGCGCATAAAATGCAACTGCGGCGCAAGCTATATGACAATAACATACACAAACGACCGCAAAATACGGTTGACCGTCCCCTGCGTATTTTGCCAGAATCCGCATAACTATATTATAGCGTCGCATCTTTTTTTCGGTTCAGAAATGATGATGTTTAACTGCTCGATGAATTCGATGGACATATGCTTTATAGGAACTATGGCAAATGTTCTCAAAGCCGCCGAGCTTGCGGATAAATATCTGGAAGAAATTCTTTTGGCAAACGATGAGCTGGATGATTTTGACAGCAAAACGCACAAGGAATTGCGCGGCGAAAAAACCTCGGTTTTTCGGGAAATGCCGCCGGAAGCACAGCTCCTCGGCAACAAAATTATCGGACATTCACCCACGCTTTTCGATATATGCAATTATATGCTGAATGAATTTGCCGCTGAGGGCGATATAATATGCCGCTGTCATCGGAGTTTGAGAAGCGGAGAAGATGAAAACCTTTCCCCGAAACCGGAGGAAGCAAAAAAATGCGGCGGTTCGTTTATATTTGAATTTATACAAGACGAAACACCCGGGGAAGAAAGAGAATTTGAAAGCGAAGTTCTCGTAAAATTTTCATGCACCCAATGCGGATGCAGCGTAATATACAGTATCAATGATATAGTGTCGCCGGACGGTACATTTTTAATAGACGCTCTTTATTTGGTTTAATCCGATTAAAAAATCCTAGATAATACGGCGGTATTTTTTTATCATAATACCATTGAAACTCAGGCTTTATTATTGTATAATAAAAAGACAAAGATGATACTTTAATAAAAAAAGTAAAAGGAAGCAATAAACATATAACCCAAAGAGAAACCGTGGTGGAAAAAATGAATATCGGAATAATATCATTGTGGAAAAAAATTTTCGGAGACAGCGAGGAATACATCCGGCGTTTTTATGACAGCTTTGATACGGCGGGCAATGTATTCGGGGCATACCGTGATGTTGACGGCGAAATAAGATATACTTCAAACGCGGTAAAATGCGAGAATGAAAATATCATAGGACTGGTTAACCGCATACCGATGACCATCAGACTGACAGAAGATTATCAGATTGAGGGTAAATATATCTTTGCGGGGTGTATTGCGTCCGAATACCGGGGACGCGGACTTTACAGAACTTTAACAGAGCGGGCAAACGAGGGGACCGCATTCACCGCGCTGATACCTTCTGAGCCGTGGCTTTTTGATTTGTACAAGCGCCTGGGGTACCGTCCCATGAAGCTGACCCCTTATCCGGTTGTTCTGCCCGCATCGGTGCTGGATGATATTATAACGGAAAAATATGACGGACATCTGGCGTTTTTATATTCTCTGTACAGCTCGGGCATCGGAAGGGCTTTTGTGGAAAAGCGGTTTTTCTCACTGTGCGCGGATCCGTTTATTAAATCGGAATCACTTTTTTACATAAAAAACTCAAACAAAAACCGGATAGGTTACATTATTTACGAAAAGACAGAAGAAAATTGTATAAAAATTTACGATATGTATTGTCCGTATATTAAAAATGATGGTATACTGTGTATTGAAGATACAATAAAAGATTTTGCCGCGGAAAAAGGTCTGATAACAGGTGTTGCCGGCGTTAATTTACCGCCGCTTAACATGCTCGGGGAATATTGATAATTCGGAGAAAATTAAAGATGATATATATATTTTTAGCCGACGGATTTGAGGAATGTGAAGCTCTTGTTCCGCTGGATCTTATGCGGCGTGCGAAAATCGAGGTTGAAACGGTATCGGTAAATAAAACCACCGAAGTAATCGGCGGGCATAATATATCAATAAACGCCGACCGCACGGCAAAAAACCTGCTTCGCGATATCGGAGACGGAGAAAATTTTGAGGGAATAATTCTTCCCGGAGGACTTGCGGGCGCAAACAGGCTGGATGAGGAAGCGGTGGTTGACAGTGTTCTTTCGGTTGCCCTGCTTCAGGACAAACTGATAGCCGCAATATGCGCCGCTCCTTTTATACTGGGGAAACGCGGATATCTCCGCAATAAAAAGGCGATATGCTATCCCGGTTTTGAAAACCAGCTTCTGGAAGCTGTAATAACCGATACAGGCGCAGTTCGTGACGGAAACATAATAACAGCGAAATCAGCGGGTTACAGTTTTGAATTTTCATACGAACTGATCCGTTATATAAAAGGACTTGACGCGGCTGATCAGGTATTTTCGGCGGTTTATTACAAGCATTAAACAAGAACCGAACAAAAACTGAACAAACATTGAAGCTAAACTAAAACGAAAGCAGAAACAAAAAATTGTTTATAAAAACACCGCAGTTTTTCAAAAACCAACAACTCTCCCTCTCCCCTCTCCGGCATTGCAACAGGAAGGTTACATGATGTATGAATTAAAAATACAAAAAGATAAAATAAGAACGCAGTATATTAACAGGCGTAAAGAGATTACAGCTGAGAGCAAAACCGCGCGTGACGCCAAAATATGCTCGCTTTTTATGTCTCTTATAACATACAGATACGCGGAAACCATTTTGATGTATGTGCCGTCCAAGCGGGAAATAGACGTTATGCCGCTTGCATACAAGGCGCTCGCATCAGGCAAAAAAATTGCTTTTCCGCTTTGCAACACGGAAGAAAGAACGATGGATTTCCGTTTTGTAACCGACCCCGAAAATCAGCTTACAACCGTGAATCCGATGTCAATACCCGAACCGGATTTATCATGTCCGGTCTTTAAAAAAGGTACACAGAACGCGGTTTGTTTAGTTCCTGCGATAGTTTATGATAAAAAAGGGTACCGTTTAGGATACGGCAAAGGTTATTACGACCGATATTTAGCGGATTTTAATGGTGTAAAAGTAGGTTTTGTATACAGTGATTTCATTGTGGATTCAGTTCCGAAAGGAAGATATGATTTGGCGGTAGATGTGCTTGTCACGGATCGGGGAGTAAAAGCGCTAAATGTTAACTGACCCCAAAAACACAAAAAAAACAGACGGTCCGGATTCGAATTTTAACGATACGGTACTGATAAAAATAAAAAAATACGGAGCTAAACCGGTTTTTACGGCTCCTCTGCTGATGTGCGTGATAATTATATTGTCTTACGGCACACGCTATATCGGAGATGAAATTCTCGGTTACGGAGAATCTCTTTATCTGTCGCTTATAATACTTCAAATATTCACCATAGCTTTACCGTGTATATTTTATACAAGGCTGCGCGGGCAGAACTATTCTTCTGAAATAGGGCTGAAGCTTATGCCGCTCGACCGCATAGGATTTATAATACTTATTTCGTTTACGATGATACTGGGCAGTATTTTTGTAAAGCTGACGCTTGGCTATATGGGAATAGACGCCACCGAATACAGCGGATATGTTTCGCTTATCATCATAAATGAAACAACTACTTTCACCGATGTTTTTTACATGCTGTCCGCTTTTGCGGTGCTTCCCGCAATTATACATGAATTTGCTTTCCGCGGTATAATCATGACCGAATACGGCAAAGGCTTTGCGGCAATGGTTTTTTCTTCATTTTTTTACGCGCTGTCATTTCTCGATTTCGAGAGGTTTCCGATATACCTGCTCTGCGGAATATTTTATTCGCTCACAATGTATATAACACGCTCGCTTATCGCGTCGATTTTCTTACATATACTCTATTCGGCGGTAAATCTGTTTACCGAAACATATGTGCTCAGAATAATCTATCAGCCGGAATACCGGGTGCTTGTCGCTTTTGCGGTAATAACTTTATTTTTAATATTTTTATCGGCGACCTTCGGAGAAGCGGAGAGAATATTCTACAACGAAGCAATTTCGGATGATAACATAATATTGCCCGAAAAAAACGAATCGCTTTTATCGGACGGCAAAGAGGCTTCGGGTGAATCCGAAAATACAAAAACAAAAAAATCAAAACATACGGGCGGTCTCAGCTTTTTTTTGGAATGTGTTTTATCCCCCACTTTTATTGCCTGCGTAATCATTGCGGCAGCCGGAGGTATAATGCAGCTTTTTTAAGCAAAAATTTTTTCACATTTTTTGACAAATATATTTATTAATTTTTATCAGGCAGACTGTTTTATAACCGGATTATTATAATTTATAAACAAAACAAAAATATAATAATACAATGACAGCACAGTAAAATAAATCCTCCCCGTTAAGGAATTTATCAAAGATGAACAATAATGAAAATGATAAATCGCATACCCCTCCGCAGAGACCGCGTCCGGTAAGGCGTGTCCCGAATCAAAACAGGGCAATCGGAGCGGAACAGAAAAAAACCGAAAATGTATCGGAAAACAGAAGCGGATATTTGAGGCAGCCGAATCAAATAAATCCTACCGGTTTATCCGGAAAAATTTCCGGTGTTCCCGCAAATAATAATCTTTCGGGGCAATTGCATATAAAATCTACGGAGCAAACTCAACAAAAATCTCCGGGGCAAACTTCCGGTCAAATTTTATCCGGACAACCGCTTCAGGGGACGGCAGGTTCTCCTCAGATTAACCCGAATCAAAATAATTCCGCTGCGGGACAGGGGATAACTCAAAAATCCGGTAATCCGTCACCAAGGCTTAAACCGGCGCGTAAAATACCGAATCCGAATACCGGT
>JAVBPA010000072.1:0-24752 GCA_031549925.1 Eubacteriales bacterium | reverse complement strand
TGCACCATTTACAGTTGGTGTCACTAACGCGCAGGGTACACCCGTTCCCATTCCGAACACGGTAGTTAAGCTGCGTTGTGCCGACGATACTTCACGGGTAACTGTGTTGGAAAATATGTCGATGCCAACTCCTTTAGTTTTCCCCTCCCTTTCTTAGTCCGTGCCTCTGACGCGCAGGGTACACCCGTTCCCATTCCGAACACGGTAGTTAAGCTGCGTTGTGCCGACGATACTTCACGGGTAACTGTGTTGGAAAATATGTCGGTGCGGACTTAATGCCTTTTTAGCTCAGTTGGCAGAGCATGCGGCTGTTAACCGCAGGGTCGTAGGTTCGAGCCCTACAAAAGGCGCCAAACAATAAAGCCATGAAATTTAGCATTGTATGCTGTTTCGTGGCTTTTTTGCTTTTTACTTATGTTTTTGATAAAGGATAATCTTATTTTTAAAAGAAACAAAAAAATAAGTAATATACCATATTACTAATGCTGCATAACCAATGCTTCTAATATTATAATATTTTTCTAAAATTATTATTAGTTAAATAAAAAAATAAATTCTTAGCGTTAATAATTTTTTGTGATTTTTGTAAAACGATAATAAATATAAAGCAATTGTATTTTTATGATAAAATATCACTAAATTTGTAGAATAGTTTCAATATAATCCTTTTAATTTTGTAGAATATAGCCATTGATTTTATATGGAAAAATATGTTACAATATGACAAGAGAATCAAAGTGTTACATCAAAGGCAAGGCAAGTAAGGCTCAATTTACAGCCTTGCTTGTTTTAATTAATATAATATTCTAATAAAAAAAGGAATAAATATAAATGAAAAAATTAATTTATATTTTCGCTATTCTGCTAGTTCTAAGCAGTACAATAATAAGCTGCAAAAAAAACGAAGATGAACTGCTGCATAACATTACGGACAGCGAAATATTGTATAAAGCCGAAAATGTACTTTCTATGTCGAACGGTAAAACAATAAATAACATAAAAGCGTATGCAGATAAATACTACATACCTACATATGATACACAAAAAGGGTTTGAACAAATTGAAATATATGACAAAGAATTTAATTTATTGAATGTTTTCCAGGGGGATATTGAAAAATTATCACAGCCTCGTTTCCGCCAAAGCGCTTTTTCTTTATATAATAATTCAATATATTTCGTATACATGGCAGAAGAAAATACAATGGAGGGCAGAGAACTAATACAATTTGATTTGGATGGAAAAGAGATTTCGAGAGTTATATTAGATACACCTGAGGATATTTGGGACGGACGTGTTTTAGATGATATTTACATAACAGAAAAGAGTATTGTTCTTGTTTCCGGTTCGGGAATTCAAATCTGCGACAGACAGGGAAAAACAATCGCGGAAATATGCGGTGAAGATAAATCTCCTTATCATATAAATTCATATTCATTCGATTCGGCCGGATATGTATATTATGCTTACCAAAGAATAGAGGACTTAATTCCGTATTTGCATAAAGTAGAATGTTCTACAGGAAAATCTATTTGGAATAAACAATTTGCTGCCGGTAATTTAATCAGAAATATTTGTGTTGACGAAAAAAGCAAAGATGTCTATATACAAAACGGATATGAAATCCAGCAAATAGACACAAAAACAAATACAGTAACGACATTGTGTGATATAAGAGATTACGATATTGTAAACGCCCCGGAGGCTGGGGCATCTTTTTATATTGGTATTCAAAATCTTATTACGGATAACGGGAAAATTTATTATTTGTATAGTAAATTTCCTGATAAATCAGATTTAATAAAATTAACACCTCTTGAAGGAAAAGAAAAAGAAATAGCGCTTCAGGAAAAAAAAGAAAAAGACTCACAAAAAAAAGTCATCAAATTGTTTTTACCATATAACGATAAGCTAATAATTAATTTGTTATATCAATATGAAAAAGAAAACAATGTAATAATAGAAGAAGAATATTACAGCGACAGTTTTTTGAATTTTAATATAGCTGATTATTTACAAGTCGTAAGCACCCGGATACTTTCGGATGATCCCGAATGGGATATAATGTCAACAGAAGTGATTCCATATATTCAATATTCTAAAAAAGGTTATTTTGCGGATTTGTATTCGCTCGAAAACGGCGAACAGCTCAAAGATGATACCTTGTATTACACAAACATAATTGAAGCTTGTTCAAATAACGGTTCACTCTATTACTATCCGATGTATATAAATTATTATTCCATTTCCGGAAGTTCAGAAATAAATAATATAAACAATTTATCGGAATTGTACGAATTATGTATATCTAACGGTAAAAATTCGTTAAGCGGTAACGCGGAATATATTTTTAGCAATTTATTTTATCCAACATTTAACAATTATTGCCGAATGGATTACACCGAGACTTTCTTTGACAGAGAAAAATATATCGAAACGGTAAAGATCCTTAAAGACTTTTATAAAGCTGATATTTATGCCAATATATTTCCAAAAACCAATTTACCCGGTAAATATAAAATATCTCGGGAAGAAAATATTTATGCTTCTCAAAGCATTAATTCTCATGAAAACTTCAGAATTTTACCTGTAAATGAAAGAAGCAATCCATTTGTAGTTGGGGTAGGTTATGCAGTCATGTCCGAATCACCCGTGAAAAACGAAGCTCTCGATTTGCTTATGTATATATCGAAAAATTATGAACACAGATATGGTGTATACCGTCCGAAGTTTCATCAGACCTTTGAAAGTATGCTTGACGGACATTTATTTGGAATAAATGTAGATAATATAAAACCTTTTGAATCTGCCGTAACGGAAGTTTACGAATCATTAGATACACATCTTTATTATTACATTGATATTTATTCAGTAGTTTACCAACAAACGGAGCTATATTGTAAAGATGAAATAACTGCGGAAGAAGCCGCTGATAAAATCGAACAAGCTTTTAATATCTTTGTAAAGGAAAACAACTGAGAGAACGGTTATGAATATAAAAGACAAAAAATTTTTAATTATTTCATTAGCCATTTGTCTTTCAGGGATAATAATTTTTTATCTTCTGCCTTTCATTATGGGATTTTTACAAACGTTCATTGCAGATGGACAAAAAAATATAATATTAAATTTTGATAAATATATAAAAACATTTAAAAATGAATCTTTTAAGATTGCGTTAAAAAATACAGTCATTTTTACATTGACGAGTGTGGCATCGGTGAATTTGTTAAGTTTCGGATCTGCTTTTATTTTGAACAAACTTCCGGGAAAAGGTATTTATATATACGGACTTATTCTACCTCTTTCTATTCCCGTTATTGCCTCGGTTTCTTCCTGGAAATACATAATAGAAAGCATTTCCGCAAATCTTCTTTATAGCAAATACACTATAATTATTATTATCGCCGTTTATATATGGAGATACATGGGTTTTCATATGCTTATCTATCTATCAGGAATAAGATCGGTTCCCAAAAGTCAAATAGAATCGGCAGTTCTTGACGGAGCTTCAAAATTTCAATGTTTAAGATTTATTATTATACCTGAAATTACTTCATTTACTGTTTTTAATTTGATCTTTTCTGTAATACATTCATTTAAAATATTCCGCGATATTTACATGCTGTTCGGAAATTATCCTCCGGAAAACGCATATTTATTGCAGCATTTTATACAAAATAATTTTAAAAATTTAAATTATGATTTTGTTTTATGCGGCAGTTATATATTTGCTATAGCAATTTTTGTTATTTTTGTTCCGTTGCAGCTTATGGGGGATAAGGGTATGATGGACGTGAAATCTGGAAATTGAAGAATTATGATAGAAAAAAAGAACCGCTTTTATACGGCCCTCAATTACATAATATTTATTATACTTATTGTTTATTCGCTTCTTCCGGTTGCGCTGACCGTTATTAATGCGTTTTTGTCTTCGCCCGGAGAATTAAAAAATATATTGCTGTTAAGTGTAAAATTTAAAACGGCTTTTAACAATTCTCTTTTTTACACTTTATTTATCACGGTAGGACAGGTTGTTTTCGGAGTTTGGACTGCTTTCATTTTTTCACGTTTTAAATTCAAATTCCGGGAAATTATTTTCGGAATATGTATCCTTATAATGATACTGCCGATTCATACGACGATAGTGCAGACCTATAACGTAATCAAATCACTTTCATTGTATGACAGTTATGCGGGAGCAATTATCCCGCAAATATTCCTTCCTACAGGCATTATATTTTTAAGGCAATACATTATGCGTATACCGGATTCTGTCATTGACGCGGCTCAAATTGACGGAGCTTCAACGCTGCGTATTCTGTTTAAAATAGTAATTCCCATGAGTAAAAACGGTATTGTTTTATTAACTTTTATGTCTTTTATCGACAGCTATAACACATATGAAATTCCTCTTGTCATACTAAAAGAAGAAATAAAAAAACCTTTGTCTCTGATAATACGGAATGTAGTTGAAAATTATCCGGAGCAAGCTTTTGTTCCCGCACTTTTGTATATGATTCCGGCAATTCTGCTTTTCGGAATGCTCAGAGATAATATTATAAATGGTATAACATACAATGAATAAAAAAAAGGGATTGATTTCTTTCGTCATAGCAGTGCTTTTTTTCTCCGTAATGTTAGTTTGCAATTTATACGGAGAAGCTTTGTACAAAGCGGTTACTGTAAACGGAACTGCTTTTGGAATAGGACCCGCTTTTATTGAGGGTGCAAAATATCAAATTGTAATAAATGACAGTGACATTCGCATGGATGAATCCGGAAAGTTTATATATCTGGTCAAATCTAAAAAAACATTTTGGTACGATATAAATTACATTGAAAAAGCGTATATAGAAATTATCAAAGAAGACAAAAATTCAAAAAAATCCGCTGTTATTTTTACATCAGGGAATTATATAAATTCAGATCCTTTACTGCGGGAATCGAACGCCGACTCTATGGAATTTTTAAATGGAGATTATATTTATATTGAAAAAAGATAATATACCGGTATATCATTAAAACATTTGATATAAATCGTTTTTAAACGTTTTTGCGGAGCTTTTTTCGCAAAAAGCGACAGCGTCCCCGCGTCCCCTCGTCCCCGCGTCCCCGTAACCACATGTATTCTTTCGGAGATGCCTGATTTTATCATAGTCAAGCATCTCTAAATTTTTGTTTTAAACAAAAAATCAGTTATAAAACTTCCCCTTTTTCGGTTTTAACAACACCGCGTTTATTCCGGCGGTTTCGTATTAGTCTCCGTATAATGAAATCACCCGAAAAAACTGCGATTCCAAGTACTATTGTTATCGAAAGAGTCTTATAAACCGGATAATTCGGATGTTTATCTTTTTCTGAAATAACATTATATTTTACCGAATATTCTTTCGCATATGCGTTTTCGGAGCAATCAAGAACAATTCTCTCACAAGCCGTAAAAGCATCGTGACCTATAAATTCAACCGATTTCGGTATCTTTAAATCCGCCAGCAAACTGCAATCGGAAAAGGCAAAATCCCCGATAGTTTTTACCGTTTCGGGTATTACTACATTCCGTAATAACGTACAACCTTTAAATGCGTTTACCGGAATTTCCTCAAGACCTTGCGGAAGAACCACTGTAAGAAGATTAATGCAATAGGAAAAAGCATCCTTTTCAATTACTTTTACCGAAGAAGGAACTATTATTTTCATGATTTTTTCATTACAGGAGAATGCGGCTTCTTTTATATAACGGACTTTGTATCCTTCAATTTCTTCGGGAATGGTAACATTTAAACCGGAACCTTGATAACCGATAACCGTTAAATAAAAATTCCCGTTTTCATCGGACGGTATGTTTCCGTTTTCGTCAGCTATATTATAATTTTCAACTAATAAACCCTTTTCTGTCCGTCCGTAATATCCGTTTGAAGCTATCGGTACAGCTATTGATATCATTGCTGCTATCAATACTATTTTTATAGTATAAAATAATATTTTTGCTGTAGTTTTAGTTGATGTTTTTTTAGTCTTATTCATTTTTCATTCCCCCTTAACAGAAGATTATATCACATATTTCATAAATATTCTATTAAGTTTAAAAAAAGTTTACACCGCCGCTTCGGAAAACGTTAAATTGGAACTTTATGTATAAGATTTAATAATTTATTTGTTGTTTGATTAAAATTAAATGCTATAATTGTAAAATAAGAAACTTTTTTTAATAATAATCGTCATATATAATAGAATAAAATGGTAAAAAACAATTTTATTTTATAAATGTTTATATTATTCGGGAGAATTATTGTAGAATATGAACATAATTAAATCGGAAAAGCCACTTGGACGGCGAATAAAAACATATACAGTCAAAATAATTTCGATTATTCTGGCGGTTATGATGACAGCCGTTTTATTACCGGAAAATTTTTCCTCAAACGCTTCTTCGGAAGATTGCTATTCTTACATACTTCCTTTAAAATATGAAGATGTATATATAGGAAAAAAATATTTGTATTTTAAAACGGGTGGAAAATGGGGAAGAGCTTCTCATGAAGGTGAAATATTATCTGAAGCCATTTACAATTCACTTGATGAAGCTCTTGTCAAAACTACTCCCGCCGCAACCAAATCATCATTCACCCCATTTCAATCCGAAAAAGGGAAATATGGTTATAAAAACGGAAGCGGAGATGTCGTAATTGAACCTATATACGATATTGTCGCAAACACTTTTGAAAACGGAAACGCTATTGTTTGTTTTAATGGAAAATACGGAATCATAAATACTTCCGGCGAAGTTCTTTTCGATTTTGTATGCGATACGCTTCATAAATCTTCCGAATACGGATTTTACGCCTACACGCAAAACGAGCGGTACGGTTTTATAAATTCCGAATTTAAAATAACTGCGATACCGTTTTTACGTGCTGTTAATGTCGTAATGCACGAGGATTACGTTTTATATGAGGCGCAGGGCGGGAAATTCGGACTCGCTTCCTATGACGGTAAAATTTTGACCGGAGCTATTTGGGATTATATACGTCCCTTTTCAGAAGGGCTTGCCGCTGTCGGTGTAAATACAGATTTTTACGGAATAAACGTCAGATGGGGATATATTAACAAAAGCGGAACTAGCATAATTCCCGCCATATATGACAGTTACGACGATGACGCGCTCGATTTCAATGAAGGAGTTGCGGGTGTCTGTGAGGGTGACAGCAGCTATTATATCGATAAAACAGGTAAAATTGTGCTTCGGTTGCCTGCGGGAGTTTTTCCGATTACTTCTTTTATACGCGGTTTGGCTGTTGTTTCTGAAAATTTAACCAAGTATTATATAAATAAAAGCGGTGACCGCGTTATTGAAGCGAAAAAAGGTATCAAATGGTATCGCGCAAGTGCGCTTAACGACAATGATATAGCGGTTGTATCAAGCTCTTTTGATATTTTTACTTCGGGTTTTTCCGGAGTAATAAAATATACGGGAAACACGCCTAGCAGCTGGGCAGCACCTGAAATAGAAAAAGCAATCAGCGGAGGGTTTGTCCCCGAAGATTTGCGCGGACTTTATACATCTGCTATGACAAGAGCTGAATATTGCCGTCTCGCGGTTTCGCTTATCGAATCATACCGCGGCAAAAAAATTTCTGAAATTGTTCCGATTCTTCCGAAATCCCCTTTTATCGACACAAATGATTCCTATGTTTTATATTCGCAGTCACTTGGAATCGTTGAAGGGCGCGGAGGCGGGATTTTTGATCCGCGCGGTATTATAAACAGACAGGAAGCCGCTAAAATTTTAGTTAATACTTATTCCTGCTGTTTGTATTTGCCTTCGCATACACAAAAAAAACCGGATTACATTGATTCCGGAAAAATAGAAAACTGGGCTGAAAGCGGAATCTGGTATATGAATGAATGGGGTGTTATGATCGGAGTGGGAGATAATTATTTTGATCCTCTCGGTACATATACACGTGAACAATCTATTATCACAATGACCCGTTTATATGATTCTTTGCGTCAAAACGCACTTGTTACTTATTATTTATCTCCTGCTATAAATATTGTCGATTCATCAAATAATGTTATTAACAGCGGATTTGACAATAATTTTATATTAAAAATTTCTGTTCCTCCATCGTGGACGCTTGACAATTCCTCCGATATAATAAAATTTATTTCCCCGACCGGGAAAACAATGGCTGAAATCGAAAATATTTCTGTTTGGAAAGATGGTCCGGCACCGGAATTTAAAACGGATATTTATTTAACATCATATAATTTCGATTTGTCAGATAATATCCGTTCAGTTATCCGCTTTCGGGAAGCTCCTTCCGCAGATAAAAAAGCTGTTGCCGAATCGGTAAAATTGTACAACCATTCCTTGCCGAAAATCGATGAATCTCTGGAAGATCATGTTATTATTTCTTTTGAAAGATCAAGGGAAGCTTTGTCTTGGTTTACAGGCGCAGGACTTTCTGCACGTATTAATATTAATAAATTGGCTTCGAATGCTGTTTTTAAAACTAACACAAATAATAATACTTCGTATTCCGTAACCGAAAACAATGGCTTCGTCCGCGTAGGTGATTACGAAATTAAAAATTATTCAGAACTCACTGCTTATTTAAATACACTTTTTAATGAAAAAACTGTCGCTTTACTTCTTGAGATGGATCTCTACCGAGATATTAACGGCGAACTTTATAAATATGCACCTGCTTTTACTTCAAATACCTCCGAACCATTATCCGCTCGTATTCCTATTAACCGTAAAATAATTCGTGATTCAGATAAAAAAATCATTCTTTCTCTTTCCTCTTCTTCATATACTTATTCTTACTCTTCAGCTTGGCTTTGGGATTAAATCCGGTTACGGGGACGAGGAACTGGGATACGTTTACTTTTTTATGAAAAAAGTAACAAAAACATTGATATAGATAATAATATAAAAATCGCAGGAATAATATTTTCCCTGCGATTTTATATTTAATCAGTTTAACTAACATACGCACCGCAATAAATCTTTTGATGCGTAGTCATGGATGAGCTACAAATAATTGTTTTTGTTACTTTTTTCATAAAAAAGTAAACGTATCCCCGTAACCCCTCGTCCCCGGAAATTATGAACGCCCCGAAAGACTGGCAGCAGATTTATAGTTGTTCGAACGGCAAAAAGTTTGGAGACCCTCTATAATTTGCACCGGAGCATAAGGGTTCATAAAAGCGGCAGTTCCAACTCCGACAGCGTCAGCTCCCGCTATCATCATTTCAGCGGCATCATTTGATGTACTAACACCGCCCATACCGATAATAGGCAGACTAGTGATGTTGCGAACTCGATTGACCATGTAAAGGGCGACAGGGAAAATAGCGGGTCCGGAGAGTCCGCCTGTTTTATTACCGAGGACAGGGCGTCTTGTTTTAAGATCAAAGCGCATACCGACGAGAGTATTAATAAGGCTTAACCCGTCAGCTCCGCCGGATTGTGCCGCTTTAGCGGTTTCTGTAATATCAGTTACATTCGGGGAAAGTTTAACTATGAGCGGTTTACCGGAAACGGCTTTTACTTCGCGGGTAACTTTTTCTACCATAATAGGATCGACCCCGAAAGCTACACCTCCTTCTTTTACATTAGGGCATGAAATATTGAGTTCAAAGAGATCGCAGTTTGTTTCGGAAAGAACGGAAGCTACTGCACAATATTCTTCGATTGTTGAACCGGCGATATTGGCGATAACAGTTACACCGAGTTTTTTAAGTCTGGGCAGTTCTTTTTCTATAAAAACATAAACTCCGGGATTTTGCAAACCTATTGCGTTCAAGACACCGGAAGGTGTTTCGGTTATTCGCGGAGTTGGATTGCCTTTTCTGGGTTTAATAGTCAGAGCTTTTACAGTAACCGCTCCTAAATCGCCGGGTTTGTAAAACATGGAATATTCTTTTCCGTAACCGCAAGTTCCTGAAACGGTGATAACGGGATTCTTCAGTATAACTCCGCACATATTTACAGTCATATCGGGTATTACATCATCGGTTTTCAAGCTTATAACATCATCTATTCCCATACAATATCCTCCGCCCGAAATACCGGTCCGTCAACGCATACGCGCAAATACTGGAATTCGGTTTCTCCATTTATTTTATTTTCAATATTTTGTTTATTTAAATCAGCATTTTCGCGGAGCAAATTTTTGCAAACGCAGGCATAACACGCGCCTACTCCGCAGCCCATGCGTTCTTCCATTGAAACTTCGCAGCTAACACCAAACTCTTTGGCTATAGCGGTGCAGCGTTCCATCATTTTAAACGGACCGCAAACATGAACTATATCATAATTACCTGTTTGCAATTCTTCCCGGAGCAGATCTGTTACAAAGCCTTTTCTGCCCGATGATCCGTCGTCGGTTATATACGAAACATCGATACCGCGTGAAATGAATTCATTTGTAAAGTTAACATAGTTTTCACTGCGGAATCCAAAGAGCGCTTTTGATTTTTCTTTATATTTTAAACCGATGGGAAGCAGCGGATAAATACCTATTCCGCCTCCCGCCAACAAAGCGTGTCCGTCTTTTTTGTAATTAAAACCGTTTCCTTTCGGAGGCAAAAAGTCGAGATTATCGCCGGTTTTCAAACTTGACATCCAATCCGTTCCTTTTCCGCGCACATCATAGCAAATGCGTATGGCATCGTTTTCCGCCAAACAAATACTTATCGGACGTCGAAGAGTAGTGTCATCACCGCATTTTATCATAATAAATTGCCCGGGCTGAAAGACTTTTACAGCTTCGGGAGATTTTATCATCATGTCGTATACATTTATTTCCGGACGGATTTTTTTGTTGTATATGATTTCACCGATCATAAAAATTTTCCTTATTTCTATACTATTATAAATTGTGGATCGTTCTGAGGGATAAAATAAAACAGACGACTGCAATCCGTTACCTGAAAATAAAGAAGGAGGAAAAGGTTATTTTCAGGCAAACGGAAGCAATCGGAGATTATGTTAATATCTTAAATTTAATATTATTATTTAGTTATTAGTTGGTTGTTTCGGTTACGTCGAGGATCGGTATAACACCTGTAGAGGTAGAACCGAAGTATTGCGGGAGTGCGCCGTCCCAGTTGTTAGCCTGAACATATTCAATAAGTTCTTTTGTAAGGGATGTAGCTATCTTTTGGTTTGCTTCGGCTTCAGCTTTTGCTTGAATTTCTATAGAATACGCTTCAGCGTCAGCTTCGATTTTTTTAACTTCTGCTGCGGCTTCGGCTGCTATAACGATACGTTCGGCTGTTTTTTGTTCTTCCATAACTTTTTGATCCTGTTCAATCTGCGCCTGGAGCTTTGACTGCTCCGCAACCTGCTTCTTCTCAACAGCATCTGTAAAAACGTCGGTGAAATCGATATTTTCTATAGATACATTTATTATTTCAATACCATACGTTTTCATTTCGGGTTTCAAAAGATCTTCTATTCTTGCTGAAAGCTCTTCACGGTGTTCCACGAGCGAATCTGCGTTGAATTTTGTAAATATTGCTTTGAGATTTTCATTAATACGCGGTTCCATAACGACTTTGTAATAATCCGAACCGACATTGCGGTACAAATTTTGCGAAGTTTCGCGGTCAATGCTGAAGTTTACCGCACATGCTACTTCAACCTGCTGGATATCGCTTGAAAATGCTTGAAGCATTAAGCTGGCTTTTTGAGCGCGGTTATCCATTTTAATAACTTTTTGCCACGGAAGCTTTGCGTGGATTCCTTCACCGAGTACATAAGATTCTACTTTTCCGAAAGTTGTTACAACTCCGGTATGTCCGGTCGGTACTTGTGAGAATGAATTCATTCCTAAAACAACTATCATCGCAAGTATTATAACAACAATTATAATAGGCAGGGTTTTTCTTTTCATTTCGGGGTCTCCTTTTAATATGTTTTAATTTATAATTTTTAATCTTCAAAAAGCAGCGTATGGTTTAATGTATATTTGCGGAGTAAAATGCTTATAGCGGAAGAAATAACAATTCCCGCTGCCGGTATTACCCATGTCGGTATTTTCCCGATTGTCAAAAAAAATCCTACCATGAACAATGCCGTATATATCATTGAGCCGAAAACCATTATAAAAACAGGAACGCTTTGTTTTATAGCTGTTACCTCCGTAGCCCATTTGAAATTAGGCCAGCGAATGTTTAATGCGAGTCCGACGACAGAAGTAAATACGCAATAAACAAGCGGAAGAATATACAGCAGTATCAAGTCAATTACCGAAGGGGTAAGTTTTATAGCGACAACAGTTGAAGCAAGAAGTGAAACAGGAGCTGTAATTATTATGTTAACGGCTAATTTTGAAAGATAAACCGAAGATGGTTTAACAGGGGAAGAATTTAATATCCAAAGACTGCTGCCTTCCAATGAAAGAGCACATGTGGTTGTGGGTGAAAGTCCGATAAGCATTATCATTATAAACTGCGCTGTACATGTGAGTACGGATTTTGTATTGGGTAAGATCGTTTCAAAAGCAGGTATATAAATATTTATATCGACAAACATTATTACCACTGCTCCGATTAGAAGCATAAGCGCTCCTATACCGCAATTTACAACATATATCGGAGTTGAAAAGAATCTCCGAAGTTCTTTTTTGCAGAGAGACATAAACGGCGATGAATACTTGACTGCTTCTTTTTTATATCCGCTTCCGGAAGAGGAAGCGGCAAGCACAGCGTTAAGACGCGAATAAACCGGGGTGAGAAGTAATATGAAAGCTGCGTATAATCCGGCTGAAATTGATATAAATATTATAAACGAAATAAAACTTCCGTTTGATATGAAAGCGTTATAAATAAAAGATATCGGATAAACCGCACCCAGTTTTTCTGTCATAAAAATTGCCATCGTTTTAAATGAACCGCCTTCTGTCATGGTAACAGAAGAGGAAAACCAGAAAGAAAGAGCCATAATGCCCACAACAAACGCAAGGGTGAAGATAGTAGATATAGCGTTTTTAAATTTTATACGCGAAGCCGCAGCGTTTATTATTACGGCAAAGATAGAAGCTAGTACTATCGGTACAAGCGGAATGAAGAAAAACGAGATTATAAAATATATCCAGAACATCACGCTTATTTCGGCAAAAAATGCATATACGATAATTGAGGGAATTATAACACCCGCTGCGAAAGCCAGTTCATACACGTAAATCGCAACCATTCTCGAAACAATAACATCCGAAATAGAAACAGGCAGACTCACAACGGCATCATAATCCTTGAATCCGAAAAGTTTTCCGCGTGATACAAAAAATGATGTGATAAAAGTGAGCAAACAGGCACAAGTCATCATACACATCGGAAGTTGTTCGGCAAAGCCCATTAAAGCAATTGCATAAGCAAACATTGCCGCGTAAACACACATAATAATTGTTACCATAATGAGTGTGATGAGTAAAACGGTAGATCCTCTTTTTTCTTTTTTATCTCTAGGCCGAAGCAATTTTTTAAAATCGAAAATTTCAAGCAGCTGTATTTTAACAAGCAGCAACATTGTATTTTTCTTTTTTTCATTTTTCATAGAAATTCACCTCCGGTAAGCGGTATTTAATTTTTATCAATCGGCAAAACCGCAAATATAAATATTTTGCTGTCGCGGTAAAAACAGTTTCCCAAAATAAATTATAACATGAAATTTATAAAATCAAGTATTGATATTTCGCAAATGAAGTTTCATTTTCCGTCTTCTTCAAGGATTTCAAGGAAAACTTCTTCGAGTGATTGATCTCCGCGTATTGCCGATGTTTCGCCGCTTGCTACCAGTTTGCCGCTCTTTATGATAGCGATTTTATTGCAAAGTTTTTCCGCAACATCTAGGACGTGTGTTGAAAAGAAAATTGCGCCTCCCGCATTACACAAATCATGCATTGTTTGTTTTAAGAGGTGGGAAGATTTCGGATCGAGACCGACGAACGGTTCGTCGAGAATGAGAAGTTTAGGTGAATGAACAAGTGCGGATATTAAAGCGAGCTTTTGTTTCATACCGTGTGAATAAGAAGATATAACGTCACCAAGCGAGCTTTTAAGTTCAAACATATCAGCGTATTGTTCAATTTTTTGCCTGCGTTCATCAATGGCGACTCCAAAGATATCAGCTATGAAGTTAAGATATTTTATACCGGTCAAAAATCCGTACAAGTCAGGGTTATCAGGTATGTATGCCGTTACTGCTTTGCAAGCCACAGGATTTTCCTTGATAGAATTTCCTTCTATTATTATCTCTCCTTCTTCAAAGTCTAAAACACCCGCACATGCGCGGATAGTAGTCGTTTTTCCCGCGCCATTGTGACCGATAAAGCCGTATATATCGCCGGCGTTAACATTCAGCGTGAGATTATCTACCGCGCGTTTACCTCCGCGGTATGTTTTTGAAAAGTTTTTTATTTCCAGCATTATAATCCCTCCTAACGGATTTTTGTTGATGCGCTGATTATATCATACAATCTCGTGATTGTCAAGGGGTTTTTCAATATTATATAATAATTTCTCATAAACGTTTAACACAATCTCAAAAATCGAACAACATAAAACATTATTAATAAAATTTATTGAATTTTTATATGGTTTGGACTTTTGTTTTTAGATCGGACAGAAGGAAAATAATTTATCGCATAAAGTTTTATTATATTAATATGGAATAGTATTGTTTTTTATTTCATTTATGTGATATATTAACGATGGAAGCTTATAAAACAATATAAATTACAGGAGAATAAACTTTTGGACAGTATATCGCTCACACATGAAAGAATAAAAGAAGTATTGAAAAAAGAATATAACATTAAATTTGTTTCTGCATCTGAAGTTTTCGGAGGACTGTCCGCTTTATCTTATAAAATTATTGCGGATGAAGGAATATTTTTTTTGAAAATATACGATAAAAATTTATCGCAGACATCGATTTGGATAAAAAATATTGATATTTATATCCCTGCTTTAAAAAGGCTTTGCGAAAAAAACGAACTAAAAAATAAAATCCTGCGTCCTATATCAACTTCCGGAAAAAATCACCGATATGAGGATGATATGTATGTTTATATTCTTTTCGATTTTATCGAAGGTTTCACTGTCGAAAAAAATCCGCTTTCGCAAGACCAGATAATACAGCTGTCTGAAACATTAGCCCATTTGCACAGCTCCGGGGATGAATTTATTAATGATTATACCAGTATAAAAGAAGATTTTGCCGTACCATTTTGTTTTTCTCTTGAAAACTATTTAAATCACGGATACAATAACGCACCTGATGATATTAGAAAAATACTAAATCCATGCTTTGAACAATTAAAAGAGATGATAAAAACTACAATATCACTCGCAGGTAAAATGAAAAATACAAAAGCAAAAATGGTGCTTTGCCATACAGACGCGCACGGATTTAATTTAATACAGGCACAAAACGGTTCCTTGGTTCTCGTCGATTGGGAGGGTTTAAAGCTTGCTCCAGCCGAAGCTGATTTGTTTATGTTTGTCTTTAAGGATTACTGGGAATCATTTTACAGACATTATACAAATATTTGCCCGCAGTTTAAAATTAATAAAGATTTGCTTTCTTTTTATATATCAAGGAGAAAGCTTGAGGATATCTGGGCGTTTCTTGAAAGTATTATAAGCGACGATTTATCAGAAGCAAATCGTTTATCCGAACTATTTTATCTTGAAAATGAATGTAAATGCTTAAATTCTTTTTGTTTTTGAAAATGTAATTTTACATACCAATATAATAATACATTTTTTGTGTTTTTGAAATACTTAACTTAAAAATAATTATATTTTATAAAGGAAATATCCAAATGGATGCAAATAATAAGAACGAACGCAAAACTTTTTTCGGTAAAGGTTTTTTTGACTGGCAATTTTCATCCGGCGAAGGCGTACACTTAATTGAAAAGAGATATGATGAAAAAAAATATTGGGGAGGATTTTCAAATACTCCAATTGATTTTGACTCCTACAATCCTCCTTTGTGGGCAATCGGGAATTTTAAACGTTACGAAAACAATCCCGTATTCGCGCCTGACCCCAAAGGCTGGGATTGCGGACGTTTCGGAGGCGGAGTACACAACGGTTCGATATTATACATCGGAAATAAATTTTATTATATTTATCGCGGTGAGTTTCCTTTCAAACCGGATAAAAACGCGCCTTATCAGGATCTTAATTACAAATGCGACATCGGTATAGCCGTGAGTGAAGACGGTATTAATTTTGAACGCATTGCCGGAGCTTCTCCTTTCTTCGGCAAAGACGATGATTCGCGTTACAGCTTTGAAGATGTTAACGTTGTCCGTCATGGGGGGGATTATTATATGTTTTTAAATCGCTGGGATTGGAATAATATAACTGATCCGAAAATAAGCGGCGTATATATGGCGCACTCCCACGACCTTATTCATTGGGAAAAAGCGGGTCTCGCTTTCCCGGAAGCAAAACGTATTCACCGAAATCCCTGCGTTCTCCAAACACCTGATAATTTTGCCGCAAAAGCCGGAGGTAAATATATAATGTACATAAACGACGGACTTATGGGAATTTCAGACGATCTTATCCATTGGGAAAGTATTGAGCTTGAAACCTCATGGCCGGGGGGAGAAGGCTGCTTCGCTTTGACGGATTACCGTAAAAATGATTCCGATTCGATCCTTTTATTTACCGGAGGTCATCATACTGGTCATTTCTACGCTATCGGCGAAGTTCTTTTCAGCAAATCAAATCCCCAAAAACCCATAGATTGGCTTCCGCGCCCTGTTCTCTCCGCTTCTCCCTCTCGTCCCGAAGAATCCTGTATGTCTTTCGATAATAAAGATGTTGTTTCGGATTGGGGCGATACTGTCTTTTTTACCGGATTAACCAAAGTTGCGGACAAATGGTTCCTTTATTACGGAGGAAGTGAATATTATACCTGCCTCGCTACGTCAAACATGTAATTTTTTTCTCTCTTAAAAAGGTTTTTTGCCAGGCTTTTTTCCAAAAAAGCCGCTTTTATTCTAAAAAGCCGCGTATCCCCGTTATCCCTCATATTAAAGCCCGGACAGCAAAGGTATTGACAAGAAAGGGGATATGAAATATAATATAGCTGATATAAATGAAGAGAGAAGAGGAGGGGAATATGCGTTTATTTAATGCGAGTTCACTGTTCAGCGAAGAAGCGCAGAAGCAGGTAATGGAGATAATAGACAAGCCGGAAAAACTCCAGGAACAATTGATAGATATAAAGAAAGAATTGCTGCGTGTATATAATTTCAAGGCATACAATGAACCGGAAGATTTTACAACAGCCTCATATATTATAGCAACTAACCACATAACGGATTCGGACGCGCCTTTAATTATGAGTTACTATTATTCAAGGATGTGCGACAAAACGGAGCATTATCCGGCGATGTTTGTTTTTGCGAAAGAAAATTGCTTCAACGGAGTTTCAATACCGAAACAACTGCTGCCGATTCTCGAAATGGAACAAGTTTTTTCTGTTGACAGGACAAGTTTCAGCGGTTCGCTGGCGGCTATGAGAGCGGCTAGCAAATGGTATGAAGAAGGGCCGAAACCGCGTCATTTTTTGATTTTTTCACAAGGTACGATATTCGATATAAATCTTGATTTGGCAGAAGATATTGAATCCGGAGCTTTTTGGCTGGCGCGTTTAATAGGCGTTCCGGTATTACCCGCTTTTATAGAGCAAGCGGTTGAAGGCGAAGTCAACCGAATGGTTTTTTCAGAACCTATTATCATACCGAAAAACTGCCGGGATTTTGATGAATATAAAAAATTATGGCTTGATAGAGTTATCGGCGCGCAGAATCAACTGGAAAAATTAACCGGAATACCGGCAAGAGCTGTTGTACTCGATGAAGAACATAAAGTTAGAAAAAGACCCTCTGCCGTAAAAAACTAATAAAACATTTATAAAAACCGCCTGTTATAAAAATATCAGCGGTTTGTTTGATTATTATTTAAAATACCATATTATTGCAAATAAAATACAGTGTTATTGTATTTTTACCTATATTCAATTAAAAATATGTATGAAAGTGATAACGATGAAAAAAACAAGTGTTTTGACATTAATTGTTATCCTTATATTATCGCACCTGTCATCATGCGGCACAGCTCCGACCGAAACTCAAAAAAAGATGTTGGATTATCAAACGTCCGAACAAACCGAACGCGGCGGTTTTGACTGGGTAGATGATACATCAAGGGAAATAACAGAAACAGAAGCTGAAACGATAACAGAAACGGAAACAGAAACAGAAGAAACCGTAACAGAAGCGGATTTTACAACTTTATATGAATCGGAAAAAATAATAACGGAATCGGAAGAAACGGAAACGGAAACAAAAATTGCGGGAGAAGAAGAATCCGTAACAGAAGATGAAAACGATTCCGTAATAAATGATGTCGAAAAATTAAAATTTAAAACAAAAGAAGAAATAAACGAAATATTAAAAAATTACAGTATAGTTATTGAAACAGATTTCAGCATGGGAACAAATATAGTAAAAGAAACCAAATCCCGTATAGCAGAAATGCGCTGTGATGAAGGTTATGCGCTCGGGAGTTTTGGGTCTTTAACTTTTATAGATTATAATTTATCTAAAATGTATACGCTTGACACTACTGAAAAAACAGGATATGTTCAGGAATATAAAGATAAAGATAAGTACAAATACAGCAATGAGCACATGAGTTATTATCTTTTCTTCCATTTGGAGGATACAGTAGAAGAAGGCTTTATAAGCGGATATGAAAAAATAATGGGACGCGAAACAACTGTATATACCTTGATAGACAATAAAGATATAAAATATATAACTTGGATAGATAACGAATATTGTATATCTCTGAAAATGATGATTATTATTGAAGAAAGCGATTTTATATATTCAATGGAAGCTATTTCATTGGAAGTCGGAACGGTAAGCTTTGATAATATGGTTAATTTAAAAAATTACAAAATATATGAACTTAAAAGCTGATATGTCAAAATAAATCGTATCTATAATAAATATACAAAAATATATCAAAAATATATCAATTAATTTACGTAAAATATATATATTTTTATTAAAAATGGTGGTATAATATCATCATAACAGGATAAAAAATCCTGCAACTTATCCGAAAGGTGGTCATGATAAAATGAAAATCACTACGATAGGAAGACAAATGGAGGTTTCTGAGGATCTGCGGGAGCTTTTTTCAAAAAAACTCGCAAAGTTCGATAAATTTTTCCATGACGATGCGATAGCATATATCACATTATCAAGAAAACGTAACATGGAAGTTCTGGAACTTACCATCTCAAGCGGCGGCACTCTCTACCGGAGCGAAAAAGCGAACACTACTTTCAATAACGCTCTCGATGAAGTTATTGAAGCGATTGAACGTCAAATACGCAAAAATAAAACACGGCTCGAAAAACGCCTGCGTGAAGGAGCGTTTATTAAAGAGGCTGCCGAAGCAGCTTCCGGTGCCGCAATTATGGAGGTTGAAGAAGAACCTGAATTCAATATCCGCGTGAAAACTTTCGCTTTGAAGCCGATGACCGCTGAGGAGGCTATTCTCCAAATGAATTTGCTTGGTCATGCTTTCTATATGTTTAAAAACGCAGAAACTAATGAAGTTAATGTCGTTTATAAACGTTTTGACAACGATTACGGTATTATTATTCCTGAAAATTAAATTCTAGCAATTTTCTGCTGGGGTGCGGGGGAACGCGGCTTTTTTGGGGAAAAAGCCTGGCAAAAAATTTTTGTCAGAAGCAAAAAATCACAAGTTTTTTGTTACTTTTTTCAAAAAAAAGTAAACGTATCTCCGTACCCCAGTATTTTATTGTAATGTAAAAGCAGAAGAAAAGTAGTTGTTAATTGCTTCACGGTAGATATTTTTAGCTTTATCATAGCAAACCTCGTTAAATGAAGAAAAATTTTCCATCATGACTCCGCTGTTTATTTCAAGAATTAATAATTTACCGGAAGTCATTACTATATCAACAGAACAAAAATTTATATGTAATAAATTTACAGCTGAAACAGCGAGCGCGGAAAGAGAGTCAATCAAAATTTTATCTGTTATTTCTTCTGCCGAAGCTCCTCTTCCTAAATTATGTTTCCAATTCAAATAAACGAGTTTTCCTTTTTCAGGGATATCATATAAAGGGACGGAAAATTCCGCTTCGGATACTGCCGAACCATATTTATTGTAGGAAAGTGTAAAGATATCTGATTTTCCGTCTCCGTATACGCACGGACGGATTTTTTTATAAATAAGCTTTGGCTTTCCCGCAAGCATAATTAGTCGAAATTCATCTTCTATATCATAAAAAGGAGAAACTGTCATTGCCCTGCATGTCCGGAATATTTCCGATGCGGCGCGTTCAAGCTCCGTGCGGTTATTTACAGCAAAAACCCCTCCGCCGCCCGAACCGGTATTACGTTTTAAAACGGCTTTCTTTCCGTATTGTTCAAAAATATCAATAATACGCTGCCAATTTCCATCCTCTCCGGTATAATGTATATTTGAAGGCGACATAAAGAAATTGTGCTCAGCTGCGGCTATTCCGTTTCCGTTTAAAACAGCGGAAAGAGCGGCTTTATCGCAGCAAATTTGATCGGATGCGCTGTCGTTTAAGGGGAACTGATAACCGTAAATAAACATACTTTTTTCAGAAAAGCTTTTAGATATCTGCAAAATCCAATCATATGAAAATGAACGGAAAGTATATCCTGATTCGGCGCATATTTCACGGATTATTTTTACGAGTACACGTTTACTGTTAGACATAAACGCTCCTTTTAATTTGATGATTGTATAATTTATATTATATATCAGAATTTTTTTATTTTCAATAGCCAACATCGGAAATAAAAACGCAGTTTTTTCATAATAAAATTTAAAACAAATCTGCAAAATAAACAGCCGTTCATATATAACAAGCGCAGATATAAATAAAAAAGAAAAAAATAAGTCTTCAAATTAAAAAAAACGCTTGCTTTTTTTTTTGTAATATGGTATACTGACTAACACGCCGAAATGATGGAATTGGCAGACGTGCTGGACTCAAAATCCAGTGGTAGCGATACCGTGCGGGTTCGACCCCCGCTTTCGGCACCACATATAAAATACCCGCATTCGTTTGCTAAGAAAGCAGCGGAGAGCGGGTATCTTGCTATTGTCGGGATTCACATAAATCATTTATATATGAAGCTTCAAACGGAATCAAAGGTTTTTTTCTGAATATATAAAAATATATTCATCAGCCAAATAAAGTATTAAGTTCTCTCGATAATCATACGCTGCCAATCTTCGTTTAGAGTTACAAAACGTGCCGACCATCCGGATAAGCGTACGGCGAGGTTAGGATAATTTTCGGGATGAATTACAGCGTCGCGCAGCATTGAATTGTCTTGTACATCGATTTGAAGAAAAAAGCCTCCGAGTATAATAAATCCTCTGATTAAAGCGGAAATTGCTTCTGTTTCGGCGGTAGTCGGATCAAGTTTTATATCCAATGCTGTTCCGCAGGTCAATCGTGAAAAATCAATTTTGCAATGGGAGCGGATAACGGCAGTCGCCCCGCAGGAATCTGTTGTGGGTGTTGGGCTTAAATTGGAAGCTAGGATATCTCCTGTGAAAAAACCGTGAGCATGGGCTTTTCGGGAATCTTTCCAGTCAATCTGACGTCCGAAAGTTGATATACCAGCCGGACGCATAACTCCGTTACGCATTTTTATTTTCCTGGTTTCAGTCATAAAAGTATCCATAATACGCACTAAAATATCGTCACATTCGTCATTGTCGTTACCGTAATAGGAATAAGATCTTCGGGCATATAATCGAAGCTCCTCACTGTCTTTCCAATTGTTTTTTAATATCTCCATAAAAACGGGGAAGGTCAGCTTTTTCTCTTCGTATACCAATTTCTTTACAGCGTATAATTCGTTTGCGGCATCGGGTAAACCTCCGAGGTGCGGAGAGAGTACGCGGTATCGGGTACCTCCGTTTGTATAATCGGCTGCGTTCTCAATACAGTCATCCTCTAATAAAGCAAGAACTGAGCAGGGAGGACCGTTTTTGCTGAAATTTTCAACCCAAGCGCTATTATGCCAATCCTCCATATGTTTTGCAATCGCTTTGTCGTATGCGGAAGCCAAATCTTCGTATGTTTCATAATTTATCATTTCGTCGTCGAACAAATGGAAAACCTTTTTTTGCAAAATATCGAGTCCGTCCATAGGCGCGTATCCGAAAGCGGTTTTACCGGGAATTTGAACTTCCCAGCATCCGTCGTTCGCAAATTGACGCGCTTCAGCCAAATCATAACCAAATTCGACTAGACTGTCTATTATCAATTTTTCATTGTAAACAGCCGCTACTCCGCTGCCGTGACGCATAACACGCGCTATTAAATCAATCAGCCAGCCGGGGCTTTCCTGTGTTATTCTTACCGCTATCGGAAAATCAGGAATAGGAAATTCTTCTACTATTTCCAGCGCAAGTCTTGTTGCGGTGTTTGTGATATCTTTTCCGTTTTCATCGCAGCCTGAAAGCACAATATTCTGATAATGCTGAGCATCTCCTGTTCCCCTGCTGTCGAGTCTTATCCATTCGCAGCCTTTTATAAAGAAATGAGCCATTATCTCCCGTGCTGCTTCTTCTTCAATCAAACCCTCTGCAAGCTCATCATCAAGCATTTTTCCGACCATAAGATCAAGTCTGCCTATACCCGGCCAATTCCCGCAGAGTCTTGAAAAAGCAAACAAAAACCACAATGACTGCATTGCCTGCCAATAGTTTTTCGGAGGAGAAAAGGGAACTTGTTCCAAATTTTCGCATAGCTTTTCGTAATAAAAACGGTCACTTCCGGACGATTCGTTACGCAGCTCACGCAAAGCGGACAAATATCTTTCATGCCAGATTTTCATTGCTGAAAACACGTTGACAAGCGACTCAAGAAAACGCTTTTGTTCAGGAGTGCATGGTTCATTTAACCTTTTATCTATTCTGGCGCGGTATGTATCGAGTCCTTCGCGTAAAGCGCGGTCAAAGTTGCAGGTATGGTGCGACATACTTCCAAGAACGGGATTACCGCCGAAATTCGCAGGTATTCTGTGGAATATCGCATCGCCGAGTGTGGCGCTTCCTACCAGAAGCTCTCCTTTGCACAGTCTTATCGGAGCGTTTTCCGCTATACGCTTTATTATAATATCGTGTTTATCATATACAGATAAATCGGGAAAACCCTCAATATCGTCAACATCAATATGCGGACTTTCATATGTTTGCCGTCCATATACCGCGTGCAGGCTATCCCATGCAAACTGCCGCGTTTGTTCAGTGCATTTAGTTGGTCTTGTACCGGTGAATGTAGAATGAAATTCCATAATAAACCGCCTATTCATGGATTATATAAAATCACTTTTGATTTAAAACATATTATTTTTACTGTATCAGTTTCATTATATATCACAAATAATATTTTTTCAAGATATTTTCCGTTTTACAAATTATCATTTAAAAAGGACTGATGTACTAAATTATGTTTTATGCAATACTTTATCATCCCGGTCATAACCGCGTTTATTTTGAAACTGCTCAGAAACTGGCTTTATATGAATTTGAAATAGCCGCAAGTGCGCTTTCCTGCACATGGAGCAATTTGCAAAATCAAACCATTTGCAATAATTCATACCTTACCTTTGAAACAGAAACTCCGCTTTCACAAAATGATATAAAAATTATTTCGCGTCTGTCTTTTGTTTATGCTGTTTTTGCGGTTGAAAAAATTTGTGGCGGCAATTATTTTCTCCCGATTGAAATGCAATGTGATTATTTTACTGATGAAAGTATCAGCATGATTTTAAAATACACCGGCAAGACAAACGAAATATTCACTCGTATGCTAATAAACATTGCATATTTTTCACAAAAAAATATAACCGAAAAAATATCCGGTGGAGAGAATATTAATATACTTGATCCTGTAGCGGGTAAAGGTACTACAATTTATGAAGGAATTATGCGCGGATATAATTCATACGGAATAGAAATCGGATCGGGAGTTACCGATGAAGCTTACAATTATTTAAAAAGATATCTTGAATCCGCACATTATAAATTTTCTCTCGATACAGTGCGGATTTCGGGTGCAAACAAATCTTTTACTGCCGCTCGCCATTCTTTTATTATAGCTAAAACAAAAGAAGATATGAAATCCGGTTTAATCCGAACCGCGGAATTTATTGCGGGAAATTCCGTTTACGCTAATCAGTTTTACAAAAAGGATTTTTTTGACTTAATCGTCGGGGATCTTCCTTACGGTATACAGCACGGTAATGTGACAAACGAAGCGCAGTCGTCAAAAACCCGCAATCCTGCCGAATTGCTTTCAGTTTGCCTTCCCTCCTGGATTAATGTTTTAAAATCCGGCGGGGTAATTGCTCTTTCCTGGAACAGCAATGTTCTTTTAAGGATTAAAATGATTCAAATATTTGAGCAATCCGGGCTTTCTGTTATGGACACGCCTCCTTATAATACTTTGGGGCACCGTGTCGATACATCGATAATGCGCGATATAATAATAGCACGGAAGTTATAAATTCTGCCCAATGAAATTATTGACATTGCATAAAATATGGTTTATAATACATCATATTAAAATGATAATGATAAAAGACGAAAATTTTGTAAAACATTTC
>JAVBPA010000124.1:0-30179 GCA_031549925.1 Eubacteriales bacterium | reverse complement strand
AATGTTTGAGTTTACCTACGGGAAGGATGTTTCTGAAATTTTCGGTATTCAATCAATTCCTGCTGCTCAAGTTGTTCAATCACCGAAACTTTTAATGTTTTAACCACTAAAATTAATTCGAAAAATATTCTGTAAAATTTCTCACTCTAATTTCAACTCATATGGATTTTAGTCTGAAAAACCTTGTTTTTCGGTTTATTTGTTATGCGCTTCTTTACTCTTGCGGACTATATTTTGAACATCTTTTCGGCTTTTTTATCCTTTTTTTGTTATCGGTCGCCTTTTTTTATCTTCGTTTTTCTTGCTAAAATCAACTTCCTTCCTACTGTGGATCTTACTTTGAGAATTTACGAAATATTTTATGCGGTAGAAAACATGTTTATACTAACATTTACTTAAACATAATTTACTCAAAAATCTTTAAAATAAACGCATTTTATCGTTTTTTATCAAACGCATAATTTCATAATTTATTTAAAAACCGCAAAAAAACAAAGACGCTTTCGCGTCTTTGCTCTATTTATATTTTAATTGTTTTCGCTTTCATCTTCATTTACAACATCGCCGGACGCATTCTCAGGATTTTCTATCAATGCTTTTATGGAGAGGTTGATATTATGATTTTCTGTGTTGATACCCACGATTTTTGCTTCCACGATTTGTCCTATTTCAAGAACATCGGAAGGTTTTGAAATTTTGTGATCCGCAATCTGAGAAATATGAATGAGACCGTCTGTACCGGGAACGATTTCTGCAAAAGCTCCGAAAGGTTTCATATTTACTATTTTTGCCGAAACGACATCGCCAATCTTATAATTTTCTGTAAACATAACCCAGGGATTTGTTTTTTCAGTTTTATAACCGAGAGCGATTCTTCTGGTTTCCGGATCAAACGATTTAACATAAACTGTGACTTTATCTCCTATTGAAACGACATCGGAAGGATGTTTTATACGTTCCCATGAAAGCTCTGATGAATGGATCATTCCGTCCACTCCGCCGAGATCGACAAACGCTCCGTAAGCTGTCAATGATTTTACAACACCGTCATACTGTTTGTCTATTTCAACGGTATTCCAAAATTCAACTTCCTTATTTTTGCGTTCTTCGCGTGCGACAACTCTTACTGAAGCCACCGCGCGGCGGCGCTGTTCATTTATTTCAATAATTTTTGCTTTCGCGGTTGTTCCTGTCAGAATTGCCAAATCCGCGTCTTTGTTGAGTCCCGTATGAGATGCGGGTACGAAAACGCGTACGCCGTCTATAACAAAAATTATTCCGCCTTTAACCGGATCTGAAAATTTACCGGTTAAAACTGTTCCGTTGTTATACGCTTCAACTATTTTATTCCAGTTTAATATATTTTCTATGCGTTTGCGCGAAAGTGTGGCGACTCCGTCAAGATCACTGACTTTGACAACAATTGCCTCAATTTCGTCGCCTACCTTATACATTTTATCAAGAGAAGTCGTAGGATTGTCTGTAACTTCTGAATAAGGAATAATCCCCGTTACTTTTGTTTTCAGGTCAACATGTATTTCGTTCGGCGTTATCGATGTTATAATACCCTTTACTGTTTCCCTCGCACTTAATGTTTTAAGCGAATCTTCCAGCATATCGGCAAAGCTTTCACTGCCGTCAAAGGCAGATTCCGCTTCTTCCATAGTTGCCGGACCGTTGCTGTTCTCGAACTTTTCGTTCATTTGTTTAATAACCTCCTCTATAATACTGCCGGGGGTTGATGCTCCCGCAGTTATGCCCACTGTTATATTTGGCGTCAACAAATCCAACGGAAGCTCATCTTTGTTTTCCACCAAAAATGTCTCATACAGATTCTGCACGGCGATATTATAGAGTTTATTTGTATTCGAACTCTCTCGGCCGCCGATGACTAACATTAAATCCACATTTTTTGATAAATTATTTGCTTCAGTTTGTCTTATTTCCGTGACACTACATATTGTATCAAATATTTTTGAGTTTGTACAGTACTTTTCAATATTTTTTTGACATTTTTTCCATTCTGTCAATTTTTGGGTCGTTTGCGCGACAAGCAATATTTTTTTTTCATTAACCGGGCTGATTCTTCCGTTATTGTTATAAATTCCCGATGTTTCAAGCTCTTCGATACACGAACAAATTTTAACCTCACCCGAAGCAAAGCTTGAAGTTCCTATAACTTCCGGGTGTGCGGCATCTCCGATTATAACAGTTACCGTATCATCTCCGGAATTTTCCGAAACAATTTTGTGAATACGGCTTACAAAAGGACAAGTACAGTCTTCTGTTTTAAAATAGGGATTTATTCCCGAATAACGGTTCAGTTTATCATATAAACTGCTTGTCACTCCGTGTGTTCTGATAACAATAACTACGGTGTTGCTTTCGCTGGCGGTTTTATAAACACAATCGATTTCATCTTCCGTTATTTCAGATACTCCCATTTCGTTAAGATCTTTTAATACTTTGGGATTATGTATCAGTTTTCCGATTGTGTATATTTTATTCTCATTCTTTTCGGCAAGAGCGTATATACGGTCAACCGCTCGTTTTACCCCGAAACAAAAACCGGCGGATTTCGCAACTTTTATTTTCATTCAATCAATTCCAATATTTTATCAAAAGCGATCTTGCTTATTCTTTTGTATTCCTCCGGATTTGCGGCGGTCATATTAAATTCTTCAAACAAAACAGGTTTCCCTATAATAAATTTAGTTTTCCGGAAAGGGCGTATTTTAAAATTTTTACAAACAACCGCTATCGGCAAAACCGGAGCGCGGCATCTCCATTCAAGAAGTCCCAGTCCGTTTTTGATTTCAGTATCTTTCGGATGTACCCCGGGACACCGGTGTCCCTGCGGATAAAAGCCTACTATTTTTCCTTCATTCAGAGCTTCCATAGTTTTTTTTATAGCCGATATATCTCCTCCTCCTCTTTTCAGAGGTATGGCTCCCATGGCGGTTATAAATCCGCCGAGCAGAGGTATCTTAAAAAGCTCCGCTTTCGCCAAAAAAGTTACCTGCCTTTTCATAACTGCCGCCGTAATAACTACGTCCTGAAATGAAAGATGATTAACGCAGGCGATGAACGCTCCTTCTGCCGGTTCGTTCTCCGCGCCCGTTATTTCAACACGGTAAACTTTACGGACTAATTTTGAAAAAAATTTGTATATATTATTATAAAATTTAACAGACATTTCCATACCTGCCGGAAATAATTTTTACAGCGGTTTCAAGTGTTTGCTGAGGCGAAAAAGCTTCATTGTTTAAAATAAAAGCATCTTCCGCCGCAATTGCCGGAGCTGCTTCGCGTGAGCTGTCATTTTTATCACGTTCCCTCATATCGGAGTAAACTTTTTCAAATGATATATCCTGACCTTTTCCGGTAAGTTCTTCCCATCTTCGATAAGCCCTGGCTTTGTCGGAAGCCGTTAAAAATATTTTAATATCAGCATCCGGCATTATAACTGTTCCGATATCACGTCCGTCCATGACAACTCCGCCCCGGTCGGCCGCCGTCCGCTGAAATGCGTATAAAAATTTTCTTACCGGAGAATGAGCGGAAACCGCCGACGCGTATTTCGATATTTCATTTCTGCGGATTTTTTCCGAAACGTCTTCTCCGCCAAGATAAACACGCTGAATATTATTTTCGTCCAAAGCAAGCTCTATTGATATAAAAGGAAGCAAACTCTCAATTTCCGAACAGTTATACGGATCTGCGTTGTTCATAAAAGCATACAATCCGACAGCGCGGTACAACGCGCCTGTATCCATGTAAATCAATCCGTAATAATCAGCGAGCGCTTTCGCCAGTGTTCCTTTGCCGCTGGCTGAAGGACCGTCTATTGCGATTTTTAATTTTTTTTTATCCATAAAACGAATATCTCCGATTTATACAGTTGCTCAAATTAAAATATATTTATTTATTTTGTTTTATTATCCGGAACATTTCCGGAAACATCCGCTGCAGCTTCAACTGTTGCAGCCTCAGCTATTGCAGCTTCGGCTGCGGCACGTGCCGTTGAAAAAACTATTTGCAGATTAAAACCTCCCGTATACGCGTCAACGTCAATTACTTCACCCGCAAAATATAATCCTCCGACTTTTTTTGAAGCCATCGTTTTCGGATCAATTTCCGATACGCATACTCCGCCGCGTGTTATGATTGCTTCTTCTATCGGACGGAATTTCATAAAATCAAGGGGTAAACCCTGTATCAACTCTCCCAATTTTTTACGTTCCGCTTTTGTTATAGAATTAACCTTTTTTCGTTCGCCTATTCCCGAAATTTCGGCTATTACCGGAATTAATTTTATGGGAAGCAAATCACCGAGAGAATTTATAAAATCGCAGTTTTTATATTTTTCAAAGTCCGATACAATCCGCTTGTCAAGCTCCTCCGATGTCAGCGCCGGTTTTAAGTTTATAAATATCTTATATTCGGTATTTTCTTTCATATGAGCGGAAGCCGATAATACTATCGGTCCGGAGATTCCGAAATGAGTAAAAAGGAGTTCTCCGAAATCGTGGTAAACATTTTCGCTGCCGCAAACGATATCAAAACCGACGTTCCGAAGTGAAAGTCCGGTGAGGTTTCCGCACCATTTTTGTTTTATTTCCAGCGGAACAAGCGAAGGTTTCGGATCTATTACAGTATGTCCGGTTTCCCTTGCAAAATTATACCCGTCTCCTGAAGAGCCTGTTTGCGGATAAGACATTCCGCCTGTTGCTAAAATTACCGCGTCAAAACCCGTATAAATGCCCGTTTGAGTTTCAAGCCCGCATACCATTCCGTCGTTTATTATCAAACGGGCAACTCTTTCATTTATTATTGTACATTTAGAACAATAATTCCGCATAGTACGCACTATATCATATGCTTTATCAGAAACCGGAAAAACACGTTTGCCGCGTTCCGTTTTGAGCGGGACTCCGTGTTCTTCAAAAAATTTCATGACTGCTTCGGGCGGGAAACGGTGTAAGGCAGACATTACAAATTTAGGATTTGTCACTGTATTTGCGATAACCTCCTGCGGTGTACAATTATTTGTTATATTACACCTGCCTTTTCCGGTTATCCCAAGTTTCAGCGCTGTTTTATCCATTTTTTCAAAAACAGTAACATCCGCACCGTATTCGCTTGCTCTGCCTGCCGCCATAAGACCGGCTGCTCCTCCGCCTATAACGGCAATTTTTTTAATAATCATATCATCCTTTTAGGAAAAGAATATTTTAAGTATTTAGTGAAAACTAATATTTAGTGATATTTGTTTAAACTTTTTGTTTACCTCAATTTTTTGATATTTGCTAAAACTTATAATTTATGATTTTTATCGGATTTTTGTTATAATATCATATAAAGAAATACAAGTATTAGTTTTTATCGTAAACATCGTAATCATGCCATATTTTTTCAAGTTTTTCGAAAATATTTTCCAACTCAATTTTTCTTTTACGAGAGAGCGCGACTATAAGCGCATTTATAATCGAAAGAGGAGCGACAAGAGAATCGATAAACGAAACCATATCACTTCTGGCTGTTATCAGAACGGAAGCAAGCGCGGCTATGGGCGAATAAGCGCTGTCTGTCAATGCTATAATTTCAGCCCCGCATTTTTTTGCGTATTCCACGGAATTTATTATACGTTTCGAATAACGCGGAAACGATATTGCGATAACCACATCACCCGCGGAGGCGTGCAGGAGCTGTTCGAAAATTTCGCTTCCTCCGGCTGTATATACCGGACGGACATTGTCGCATATTATATTTAAATTAAATCCTAAAAAAGCCGCGAGCGACGACGATGTTCTCGCCCCCGCTATGTATATGGTTTTGGCTTCAAGTATCATATCAACCGCACGGTTAAAGCTTTCACGGTCGATATTTTCAAGTGTTCCGCGTATTTTATCGATATCAGAATTTAAAACAGCATCGATTATTTCCGCGTCGCCTATGCGGTCATTTGTAATTTCAATGCGCTGCATAGCTGTGAGTCGTGTCCGAATTAGAGATTGCAAAGCCTGCTGCAATTCCGGATAACCTTCATACCCCAATTCTATGGCAAATCTGACAACGGTAGATTCCGAAACACCTACTTGTAAACCAAGCTTTGAAGCAGTCATATAGGAAGCCCTGTCATAATGTTCGCAAATATAACGCCCTATAGCTTTTTGACTTTTTGAAAGAGATGTCATTGACAATTCAATTTTTTGCAGTAAATCAGGGGTTTGCATACATTTGACTCCAAGTTTTAATATTATTATTAAATAATTTTTGTATATCAATCCGGTAAAACAGCGTCTTTTCCGATATCGTGCCTAAAAAAAGAATTTTCAAATGATATCAGTTCAGCCGCTTTATAAGCCGCTTCAATAGCCTCTGACATATCGTCAGCTAAAGCGGTAACACCGAGCACTCTTCCTCCCGCTGATACAATATCGCCATTTGCATCAAAATCTGTTCCGGAATGATATATGTATACGTTTTCAGGTAAATTTACGTCATTTAAACCTGATATTTTATACCCTTTATTGTATTTTACCGGATACCCTCCCGAAGCTATTACAACGCAAGCCGTTTTGGAAGAACTCCATTCGATATTTATTTTATCAAGTCTCCCCTCAAGAGTCGCGTCTATTATATCAAGCAGATCGGTTTTTAAAAGAGGCAGAACCGCCTGCGTTTCCGGATCTCCGAATCGGGCGTTGTATTCTATAACACGCGGACCGGTTTCGGTTATCATCAATTGAAAATATATAACTCCGGAAAATAATCTTCCTTCCTGCTCCATCGCTTTAATGGTAGGCAGATATATCTCCCTCATACACCGTTCGGCAAGCGCGCTGTCGTAATGTCTGCTTGGAGAAAACGCACCCATTCCGCCCGTATTCGGACCTTGATCCCCGTCATACGCTCTTTTGTGATCCTGGGACGAAACCATAGGAAATACTGTTTTTCCGTCGGTAAAAGCGAGAACCGTCAATTCCGGCCCCGTCATATATTCTTCAATAACAATACGGCTTCCGCTGTCGCCGAAAACGCGGTCTTCCATAATGGAGCGAACCGCTTCTTCCGCAGCTTCGTAATCAGCGGCAATAACCGCTCCTTTACCGAGAGCTAAACCCTCCGCTTTTATAACTGCCGGGTATTTATTTGCATTTTTTATAAATAAAAGCGCATCGGAAGAAGAATCAAAAACTTGATAATCTGCCGTCGGGATATTGTATTTTTTCATTAAATTTTTAGAAAAAACTTTGCTGCCTTCAATAATAGCCGCATCCGAAGTGGGGCCGTAAGCGGAAATTCCCGCCGCTCGCAATTTTTCAACAGCACCTAACATTAAAGGGTCATCCGGTGCTACGAATACTAGATCAACCTTATTTTCCAAAGCGGCTGAAATTATTCCTTCGACATCGGTAGCCTTTACGGGAATACACTGAGCGAGAGCCGCTATTCCGGCATTTCCGGGACAGGCATACAATTTTCCGCATCTCGGAGATTCGGATAATTTTTTAATAATCGCATGTTCTCTTCCGCCCCCGCCTACAACCAGTATATCTGTCATTGTTTTTTTCTCTTTTCATTTTCTTTTTTATTTCTGGATGACATAACAACTCCGGTAATTCCGAATACGCCTAATGCAAGAACCGCTAAAATTACGGATCCTCCGTATTTTTCAAAAAATCCTTTTTCCTGCCCGTTCCCCTCCGCATCAGATGTATCCTCTTCATTTGTACTTTCTGAGTTTTCCGATAGAGAAACCGTTTCGTTTGAATTGTTTTTTTCTTCTGCGGATTCAGTTTCCTCCAATACGGCAAATGCTTTAATATCGTCGCTCACTGCGTCCAGCACTGAATCGGCTATAACCGAATGTCCCGCGGCGTTCGGATGAGGGTCAAAAGACGGAGGAGCCGCAAGCATATTCACGCAAGTAAGTCCGGTTTTATTGAAAGGTTCATATATTTCAGCAATAGTGTAATTCATTTCCTCCGTTCCGGCAGCAAGAACATCGTTCATTTTAGTTATATAAGAATCGCACAAAGCGGAAAAATCGAATTTACCGAGCATTACACCGTAATAAGGGTTATAAAACTGCGTCATGATGATCTGGGCATTCGGATTTATTTCACGTATTTTAGCATAAATTAAAGGTAAATTTTCTTTATAGGTTGAAACTCCCGATTCAAAGGAAGCACTCGAATCCGCGCTTACAAGAGAGGCTTCAATCATAGCATACGACGATTCTTCAAGTTTGCCGTTGTTTGCCGCCAAAACGCCGTTAAGAATCGAAGTAAGTTTCCCGAGCAAATCATTTGAACCTATGCTGACGGTTATCAGAGCGGAATTTTTTATATAATTATAAGTATCGGTATCTTTATTTATAGCGTTTAATGCGTTTAAAAGACCCGTACTTGTCATACCGTTTACAGAATAATTATCATTGACAGCATTTAATTTATCAGAGACTATGTTTACATAGCATTGATTTTTTATATCCGACAATCCAAAACCGTATGCGATACTATCGCCGAAAGCGGCATAATTTGTTTGTTTGTTTTCAAGTGCAGTTTTATCCGAAACAGCCGATGCGGACACATACGAAAAAAACAGCATTACCGCCGATAAAACCAACAAAAAAACGGAAAAACGCTTCATTTAAAACCTCCGGAGAATTAATATTATTGTAAAACAAATTTAAATTTAATTATGATGAAAACCGGATTATCAAAAAATCACACAGAAAAAATTTCTTTCATTTCAGCGTCAATCATGGAAACCCGCCGGTAATCTTCATCAGTCCAATTTGTATATAATTTATTTTCTAAAATACCGTGAACGCTCATATCAATTCTGATACCGGTTTTTTTAGAAAGTGCAGCCATTTCACCTGCCATTGTATACGGAACAAAGAAAATAGCGATTTTATCTTCGTACATACCCGCGTTATACAGTTCTTCCAAATTCATTTGAGAAGCATTTATTGCCTCAAGCGATTTTGTGGCGCAGACATTTTTTACTACCGCCGAAAAGTTCCCGCATGAGTGTACCGAAATATTACCGAACTTATCGGCTATGCGTTCTATTACAGGTTTATAATATGTATCATAAAACGATGGCGAAAGCATAACCAGGCTGTCAATTGACATCGAAGCTCCCCAATCGGCAGGAGTCCAGTTCCATCCGTAAAGATGAGTTCCGACAAATAAATCTCCCAGCAATTCCTTTTGCTTTCCCCAGAGAAGCATATAAGCGTCAGTCAGTTTACCCATAAACTCACTGTATAATTCGGGATCCTCGTATGCCAGAACAAACGCTTCATCATAGCTCCAAACTTGACCGGCTGCGTCAAACGGACCCTGCATATCGCACACATGGCAGGGTATTCTCCCGCATGTTTCGCAAAGAAAATACTCCTCCATCTCGAGCCAGTACTTCGCGCTTGAACCATCCGGAAATGAAGGCTGAGGAAGACGCTTTATATCATCGGGAGAAAATATTATTTTTTTGTTTCCGAGGTCATCCTCCAACAAAAATTCTTCCGCACCGAACATTGAGGGTATCGCACTTTGGCGGCAGCCTGTAAAAAGAGCGGGGATATAATCGTCGTCAAGCGGACCGCGCGTTATAATGTCATCGAGCAATTCTTCAAGCCGCTGTTTTTTATCAAATGCCGCCAAATATATCCCGACTGTCGGAGGCATTGATGTATAAGGCAGGCGGTCAAGAGGTTTTTTCTTATTGTAAAGAGCCGTCCAGCGGGCTTTGCTTTTTTCTATACGGGAAGGAGGAAACAATTCATCAATTCTGTCAAGTCTGCGTTTTATTTCGTCTCTCATACACTCACCCCGATATTATTTGTCTGATTCGCCATTATATCACGTTTTGCAAAAATAAACAATACCAATGATAAAACTAGAACTGCATCCGGATTTTTTTGTATATGTACAACAAAGTTAAAGTCATAACTAAAGTTAAAGTAACAACTAAAGTTAAAGTAATAACTAAAGTAAAAATCAAAACCAAATCTCAAAATAAAAAGAATGTTTTTATTGCCTTTTCTTTTTTAAAAACAGTGCGTGTCATCCCAGGCGCGTCTTAGTGCCGAAAGCATTTCGTCGGCCATAGCTTCCGGATTCTCCGCTTTAATTATACCGGAGGTTGAACCCGTAGCCTGCGCTCCCGCAGCTATAACATCATAGACATCATTTCCGTCTTTTATTCCCGCGCCTTGCAGAACCATAATATCACAATTTATCGATTTTACAGCTTCTATCGTAGCCATTACATAATCCATTCCGCTGGTTTGTCCTGTTCCTATCAACGCTGTCGGTTCGGCGACGATTAAATTAGGAGACATTCTCGCAATTGTTTCAATTTCCTCCAGTGTATCAGCGCAAACAATTGTAGCAAGCCCAACTTCATCTGCGCGCGCTATCGTAGCTTCTATTACTTCAAAAGTAAGCTTTTTTTCCGCGTGGTTGAGCATTACCCCGACAGCTCCCGCAGCTTTTACGGCTTCGGGCAAAACCGATCCCAGTCCGCGTCCGGCAGGAAGAAAATCCATATGCTGCGCGTAAACATGTATCCGTTTAGTGTTCCGCGCAAGCAAATTTATATCCGTATATTGGGGGGTAACAATAACATCAACATCGTATTTCGCACATGAATCGTCTATCGCCAAAGCCAGGCGCAGCATACGATCCCCCCACATATAAGCTTTAGGTCCCACTTCAAAAAACGGAGGTCTTATTTTATATCCCTTTAGCATTAATTATTACCTCTGCACATTTTATTTTATAATACAAAATTTATATTTCTTTATTTCTTTGTCATATGCTGCCGATTTTATATTATTCTCCGAAAATAACTTTGTTTTCAACCAGACGTTCTCTTATTTTCTTCACTATTTCAAAATCATTTTCGCAGTGATACAAATGAAGATCCGGATTAATATCGGTTGTAATTTCTTCACCCAGCCATACAGTGTGTATAAAACAGGGATCAACTGTTAATTTGATAATTTCAAGGTCTTCCGCGTGCAGCTCCGTCGCTGATACTATTAAAATCACACCGATATCAAGCAGCAGGTTTGAGACTTCTCCCAGCCTGCGGATATGTTCTCCTCTTTCCGGAATTTCCCCTTCTTTCTTTATATCAGCCGCGACTCCGTAAAGCAGATTTCCGATTCCGAGGTAATAAACATTCCTGCCTTCGTCAAAAAGTCTTTTTTCAAGGGCTTTTGCAATTGTTTTTTTACCAGACTGAGGAGTGCCCGTTATTAAAACAAGCGCAGGTTTTTGGCTTTGGCGGACAACCCTCTCCTGCTGACCGATAGAGCTTTGCTCCCATCTGAAATTACGGCGGAGCACAAGCTCCCTTTTTTCTGTCATATTATCTTCGAGCGAACCGGTGACAATTCCTCCGCCGGCGATTTCAAATTCGTCAACGATAACAAAACGGCTCATAACAGGCATTTCGGAAGCCAAATCAAACGCGATAGGTTTATCGCAGACTATGACGCATTCCGCAACATCATGCCGCCCGATATTTTCTTTTACCTGTCCCCCGAGAGTTGAAGCGTCGATAACATGTATAATTTCATCGAGCCTTATTTCAGTTTTTGCGGAACCAAGTTTTATATGATATCTCTTGTTTTTTTCCATAGGTTTACGCCCCAGCCAAAACAAACTGACTTTTAAACGGGTTGCGACATGCGGTTTCAATTGATTTGCGAGAGCGGCGACTTCTCCGCGTTTTATATATATCTGTTCGGTTACGGTAAAACCTGCGCTTGTTCCCGCATGAGCTTCCGTTTGTTTCTCCCGATTGAACGCTTCTATCGTTTTTACGGTCGTTTTTTTGCCGGAAGGATAAAAAACCACTTCATCTCCCACTCTAACGGAACCGGATTCTATCATACCCGCTATAATACGGCGGTCGTCAAAGGATCTTGTAAATTTATAAACATCCTGCACCGGCATACGGAAAGGCAATTTTTCATCTTCCTCGGCAGTTTTAAAATTATCAAGAGCTTCCAATACGGTATTACCTTCATACCAAGGCATTTTTTCGGATTTTTTTGCGATATTGTCTCCGAGAACAGCCGAAACCGGAATGAAATCAGCAGGTTTTATTCCGACTTTATTTAAAAATTCTGTATATTCGTTTTTTATATTAAGATAAACTTCCTGACTGTAATCGACAAGATCGAGCTTGTTTACCAATACCGCTATCTGTTTTATTCCAAGCATTGAAAGCATATAACCGTGTCTGCGTGAATTTTCGCGTATACCTTCTTTCGCGTCGATAACAAGCAATGCGGCTTCGGCGCGGGAAGCTCCCGTTATCATATTCTTTAAAAACTCAATATGACCCGGCGCATCTATTATAATATATTTTCTTCGTGCTGTATGAAAAAAACAGCGTGCCGCGTCGATTGTGATACCCTGCGAACGTTCATCCTTCAGCGCGTCAAGCAAAAAAGCGTATTCAAATACTTTTGAATTACGGCGGCACATTTCTCTTACCTGTTCAAGCTTACCTTCCGGCAAAGCTCCGGTATCCGCGAGCAAACGCCCTATAACGGTACTTTTTCCGTGATCAACATGTCCGACTATGACAATATTCATATGTGATAAGAATTCCTTATATAATATTTTTTATTTAAATAGTTCCGGTTTTATCTATTATAACGGCGAATCCGCCGTCGTTTGTGCCTGTCACCGTATATTTATTTCCCGCCGGAACAGGTATTTTTGTTTTTGTGCCGGAAAGCGACTGGGGGACATAATATATTTCCCACTTTCTTCCGCTGTCATCGGTGAATTTTAAATGTTCTTCGCTGAACGGAAACCCTTTTAACAGTGTAATATACTCTTCAAGCGCTAAATTATGTTTTTTCATATAATAAGCATGCGGAACTCCGACATAACGGAAGTGCCATTCTTCACCCATAATTCCGGTGATATCCGATTTACTCTGATCATATCTTAAAATAAAACCGTATTTATAACAATTATCGGCTATCCATGAATATTCGGTTTTATCCCCGAGTTTTAAACTCTTTCCCTCGTCCGTATAAACCGCCAAATCAAAAGCCATACCGGTATGATGCTCGCTGTATCCGGCAATTGCCACATATTTTTTTGTTTCTTCAATTCCTACCGTTTCAATTCGCGAAGCGTATAAATCCATTTGTGTTTCATATGAACGGTATCCGCTTGTCACGATAACATCATGGATTTTTTTTTCGCTTTCGAACGCGTCAAGCATATCGTTTAATGCTATTAAAGTATCCCTCTCAAGGGAAATTTTACTATCGCTTATTTTATAAGACGAGGTTTTATTTTCATACAGAACCAGGAGATACTGATGATCTGGAAATTTATATTCGTGATCATAATTTACCAAAATCAAAGGTCCCTGCGAAATCTCAGTATTTTCATATTCGGGATATTCGTAAACAATTTCAGGTTCTGTTTGCTCCTCTGTTTCGCTTTCCGAAGCTTTCTCCGTCTTTTCTGTTATAGGATTTGTGGAAGCTCCTCCCTTTTCAGACGGAGTTTCATTGTTTAATTTACCGACTAGATAAGAAACGCCGAAAATCGTCGCGGTAATAAGCGCAACACAAATAACCGCGACTGTTATTATTATACCTATATAATTATGACCGTTTCCGCGTTTATTCGGATTTCTTTTTCGGTTTTGTGAAGCGTTTTTTTGCATTTCCGAAGAGGAACGAAAATATTTATCCGGCATTCTCAAAATTCTCCTTCTGAATTAATATAAATTATGAAAGTTGCAAAACTGATTTTTATAAAATTATTTCCGGTTTAACCAAATAATATTTCTTTTGCCGCATAAAATTATTTGAAATAAATTGTTAATCTATAAAATCGGATTCATAATTTTTTGATTTTTAATACGAAACATTTCGCGTAAATTCTATTCTTCAAGCTTTTTTATAAAAACAAAACGAAAGGGGAAAATCAAAACGATTTTCCCAGTTCAAAAAAACTAAACATCCGGAAAATCCGGCAAGCCGAAAAACAAATTTCCATATTGCCTGAATATATTATACAGACAAATCATTATTTTTCAATAACTGTTTTCAAATATTTTATTAACTAAAAATCCGAATGTAATCTAATATGGTAAGATATTTTTCCCAATTATATTAATAATCTTAAAATATCAGCACTGCGGCATATTAATATCTCAAAGCCGCGGTAAACCGATTTATCTTCGGGTTTATCTGCCGCTATGTCTGTTAACGGAATAAAACCTGAGCTGTTTTATATACTTCGCGGAACTGCGCGAGTTTATTTTCACAGAACGGATGAATTTTCGCAACTTCCTCTTCAGCCATTCCTTTTGTAAATTCCACATATCTTTTCAATGCCTTTTCGTAAGCTTTAATACCTTCTCCGTTTAAAAGACCGGCTTGGTAATACGGTTCAATTAATAAAACTTTGTATTGTTTATCAGCCGCAAGCGCCCATTTTATATCGTAATCAACTATTTTGTCGTCAGTGATACATACAACCCGGTCGCGTTTACCCGCATCCAATATTTTTACGGCATAAACACCCATCAGAGAAGCTATCTGTCTGTCACGCAAAGTGGGAATTCCCCCTCTAACCGTATGCTCCAGCGATACATATTTTGTTTCTATATAGTCTACGCGGAAAAATTCTTTTAATTTAGGGTCAGTATTGGACAAACGCTTGTTTTCCAATTCCGGATTAAATTGGTCGAGCAGAGCCGGATTGTTTTGAATTTCTTCAGCTTCTGTCACTCCGGTTTGGTATTGTATAGCATCACGGAGATCATTTCCTATTTCTTTTCCGTAAATTAAGTCAAGCGCGATACCTTCCGCTAAAACTATAATAAAATTGTGTTTTCCTTCTCTGCGGCATTTTTCAAGCCGGCTGATTATTTCGCCGAAAGCTTTTTCTTTTTCAAAGTATATTTCTTTGAGCAATATAGCCTGCGCTCCTGAGGCTATTCCGGAATACAGCGCGATATCTCCCGCACCTCTTCCCATAACCTGTATTATATTACATCTTCTGTGAGAATCACAGGTGTGACGCAGGTTATCCGCCATTTTTACAACGGTATTAAGAGCAGTGTCAAATCCTATCGTATAATCACTTGTTACGAGATCGTTGTCGATAGTTCCGGGAATACCTATGCAGGGTATACCGTATTTCGCGGAAAATTCAGTCGCTCCCGAAAGTGTTCCGTCTCCTCCTATGGTTATAAGTCCGACAATGTTATTTTTTATACAGCATTGGTAAGCCATTTCAAGACCTTCTGCCGTTGCAAATTTATCGCAGCGGTCAGAATACAGAAAAGATCCGCTCTTTTCTATGATATTATCCGCGTTTCTCTCGTGAAGCAATTCCATATTGTCGTAAACCAATCCGCGGTAACCGTCTTTTATTCCGACAACATCATATCCCAAATTGCGCGCACTCAAAACAATTGCACGGATTGCCGCGTTCATACCGGGAGCGTCCCCGCCGGAAGTCAATATACCTATCTTTTTTGTTACAGCGTTATTTTTTGTCATAATAATATTTTCCTCCTAAACTTATAAAAAAACCTAGCTTTGTGATTCATTCGGTAAAAAACAAATCAGTTTTGCGAAGCGTTTCGCAAGAAGTCTTATAAATGCTTTTATGATATATCTTATAGCGAAAACACAAAGATATATCATAAAATAAATTTTTATATAACTGATGTTTCCGTTGAAATTTTTATTTTTTATTCCTGAAACTATTTATTCATGAATTGTTTTAATCCTAAATTCAACATTCCGAAAACATTGGTTTCGGTCATACTTCCCATATAATTTAAAATCAATACGCGGTCGATTTCTTCTTCTGTAATCAATTCGATAACACTGTCCTTGTAATAACGCAGGTCTATTATAATGATATCATAGTGATAAGCCAAGAACGGAACCACGCTGTGAGCAAAGCTGTCTTTTATCAGAAGAAGCTTTTCGCGTTTTTCTCCCGAATCCGCGGTTTTTATAACATCCGCTCTGGCGTTGTTTCCTCCGATAAACGAAGAATATTTATCGTTTACGAGCAGATAAGAACGATCATAAAACCCGGTAAAGCTTGCTCCCGTATCCACTATTGTGGTAGTATAATCGGTTTCATCACCCGCCCAGCGGTAGTAGTACATCGTATCCGGTTTTATCCATTTCATACCTGCCGAAGCCCAGGTTGTACCGTAAAATTCATCGGACACTTCTTCTTTTGTTATCGCGCTGAGTTCAATCGGTTCAACCCCGAAAGACTTCATTATTTCGCAATATCCGAGATATGCTCCGTATGTTGTCCAGTGGTGGTCGGTTTTATAGTAAACCTGTTCGCTATCTTCCGTATCTATAACGGCTTTCAGAGGCGTTAGCAGATCCACAAACTGTATGTAACTGTCCTCCGCCATTTTATCCTCAAAATAATTCCATAATTTATCGGTATATTCCGTCGGATAGAAAGCCGGTAAATAGCGTGTAAGCGCGTCGGCGTGTCTTCCTGCAAGTGCTACGGTATAAGGGATTCCGAGTTTTTGCATAGCCGGCGCAAAACCGACTATCGATTCCGTGTTTTTATCGACCATTTCATAATTCGGATAATCAGTGCGTTTAATCAGATATCCGTCATCTGCCGCGACTGTGCTGTTGTTTTCTTTTTTCAAAAGGGCGATTTCCATTGCGCCTTTCATTCCGACAAAAACATCACGGACAGGAAATTGGTCTGTCAGATATGTTGCTATTTCGCTTGTGAATTTACCATCGATTAATCTTTCAATAGTAAACTCAGGTTTTTGCTGGAGATATCTGCGTTCGGCTTCCGAATATTCTCTATCCGGTATGATATATACCGATGCCGCAAAAATATAAACAATAGCTAAAAATATCACAATTGTAATTATATCGGTAATACGCGCTTTTTTCGCGACTCCGAACTGTATTTCGAGCAGTTTTTCCTGCTCCGTCATTTTTTCCGGTCTTTTATCCATAATCTATATAAACCTCCTCATCAGAATTAGAATCTAAAGTAAAGGAACGGGTTGTATGAAGAGTTTACAAGATATGCTATACAGAACAGCATAACGGCAGCTCCTCCCGCAAATACAACAACCCGGGTTCCCGTATTTTTCGGATAATATTTGTAAAATAACTTTCTCGGCAAAGTAGTGCTTCCGATACATAATATAGCGAAGAACACCAAATTCCGCAGCAAGTCGTAAACATCTCCCGAAGTCGCAAATCCGCGGACTCCCACACCGAACATGTTTCCGAGGTAAACAACCCCTGCGCTCATATCTTCAAATACGAACAGCAGCCATCCGAAAATTACAAAGAAAAGAGTATATATATGCTGAACAAATGAAGGAAGTTTTTTCAGGACATTTAACAGGAACGCTTTTTCCAAAACAAGAAGCAGGAAGTAATAAAGACCCCATAATATGTAGTTCCATGAAGCTCCGTGCCAAAATCCGGTTAAAAACCAAACAACGAGCAGGTTGCGGTATACTTTCCATTGCTTGTCAACTCTTGATCCTCCGAGAGGGAAATATACATATTCGCGGAACCATGTGGAGAGCGACATATGCCATCTTCTCCAGAAATCCGTTATAGATTTTGCGATATAAGGATAATTGAAGTTTTCGAGGAACCGGAAACCTATCATTTTTCCGAGACCTATAGCCATATCCGAATATGCCGAGAAATCGAAATAAATCTGGAAGCTGTAGCAAATCATACCTATCCAGCACCCGAGAACAGTTCTTTCGTCGAGCGGCACAATTTTGAAGCTTTCCCAAAGCTGACCCGCTATATTGGCTAAAAATATTTTTTTACCCATACCCGCTAAAAACGTCCTGACACCGGAGGCGAACAGCGTAACGTTTTCTTCTCTCTGACGGAGCATATCGTCAACGTCCTGATAACGTACTATAGGACCGGCGATAAGCTGCGGGTAAAGTGTTACATACGCTCCGAAGGATGCGATATTAGTCTGTACGCGGGCGTCTTTGCGGTATACATCAAGCACATATGACAGCGCCTGGAAAGTGTAGAACGATATACCAATCGGCAAGGAGAGATTTAAAAGCGGAAGTTCCCCGAGCCCCGGAATAAGGCGCAGGTTTGTTACAAAGAAATCGTAGTATTTGAAGAAGCCCAGTATTCCCAAATTTATGACAATACTGATAATCAGCCAAATCTTTGATAGTTTTTTATTGGAGTCCAGGTATTTCGCAACCAAAAATCCGCATACATAGTCTATGCAAATTGTGAAAATCATTAAGAATACGTAAATCGGTTCGCCCCACCCGTAGAAGATAAGGCTCATAACAAGAAGTTCAAGGTTGCGCCATTTGATAAATTTTTTGGGGATTAAAAAATAAAAAAGCAGTGTGACGGGCAGGTACAAAAATAAAAATTCAAGACTTGAGAATACCATTGCGCGGATTTCCTTTCAGATTTATCATTATATAAACCGTATAAACGGCTCATTTAAAACGTAGTTTGTTTAAATCATAGGGGGTCATTTGGTATACAATATTTCCAAGCCAGTTTTGGAAAAGCAGATGTGCGTGGCTTCTCCATACATTCGGCGGTGTTTTTTCGGGATCGTCGGAGGGGAAATAGTTTTTAGGAACATCTATTTTCAAACCTTTTTTTACATCGCGGAAATATTCCGCAGCAAGCGTATCCCGGTCATATTCGCTGTGCCCGGTTATAAAAAATCTGCGGTAATTCCGGTCTGCCACAAGATAAACTCCGGCTTCATCCGATACCGATAATATCTGAAGCTGAGGTATTTTTTCGATATCGGAAGCTAAAACTTCCGTGTGACGCGAATGAGGCGCGTAAAACAATTCGTCAAATCCTCTTACAAGCAAATGATAAGGGTCGCAAACCTTATGCGGATATATGCCGAACATTTTTTTGTCAAGCGGATATTTTTTTACGCCGTAATGATAATAAAGTCCTGCCTGAGCAGCCCAGCAAATATGAAAAACGGAAAATACATGAGTTTTCGCCCATTCCATAAGCTCGCAGAGTTCGGACCAATAATCTACATTTTCAAATTCCAAATCTTCGACCGGCGCTCCTGTTATAACAAGCCCGTCGAAAAATTCGTCGATTACCTCATAAAAGCTCCTGTAAAAAGCGGACATATGCTCTTGCGGAGTATGTTTAGGCTTGTGCGTAGCGGTGGAAAGCAGTGTAAGCTCAACTTGAAGCGAACTGTTTGACAAGAGCCGTATAAGCTGTGTTTCTGTTGTAATTTTAGTAGGCATTAAATTCATAACGGCTATACGAAGCGAACGTATATCCTGGTGTATCGCACAGTTTTCCTTAATAACTAATATATCGTCGAGAACTAATATATTTTCGCGCTCCAGAATCTCTTTCGCAGGTAATCCGTTAGGTATTTTTATCGGCAATAGGATCCCTCCAATAAATCATGGTCATTACACAATTATAAAACAAAATTATTAACAATTCAAGCAAAAACATCGCGATAATTAACAAAAAATATTATAATATTAACAGTTTCGTCTTGACAAAGATATAACGTTTATGATATACTTTCAAAGTGTCCAGAGACAGCAGGTTCTGAGAAGAATTTGATTATATTTTTTATAATAAGTTAACTTTTCATATAATTATTCCTGCCGAGGAAGTATAGTTTTTATTTGTAACGCGAAACGGATTATGTTTCAGCATTGTGATTTGTCGAAAATTCAGCACCCTGTATTAACGGATGCCGTTTTTGTTTCGGTCACTCACTGATTTTTAACATTAAAATCCGTTTGTATATAGATATAAAAAGCTTCGCCGCGGTCTTGGATTGGATTTGCGGATTTTTTTTATTTTTATCGTAAAAAAATTAGTTTAAAACGATATACCGCAACTATTTTTATGAAAATAAAAAATTCCCGTACACACTAAACGGAGGTGAATATATCAAATGCCGAGTGCAAAAATTCTGGAACAAAAAGTTAAAGAATTAAACGAACTCAAAGAAAAAATCAATAATTCCTCGGCCGGTGTGCTTGTTAATTATACAGGTATCACAGTCGATGCTGACACCGCTCTCCGTAATGCCCTGAGAAAAGCCGGAGTTGACTATCATGTTTATAAAAACACAATGACAGAACGCGCCTGCAATGAAACAGGACTCGGAGAAATGAAAAAGTATCTTACCGGAATGACAGCTTTCGCCATCAGCGCGGATCCGGTTGCCGGAGCTAAGATACTCAAAGAATACGCCGACAAAATACCTACCTTTGAAATAAAAGCCGGTTATATCGACGGTGCGGTCATCGATTCCGCGGGAGTTATGGCTCTTGCTGAAATCCCTTCAAAAGAAGGTCTTATAGCGAAACTTCTCGGAAGCTTGCAATCTCCGCTTTACGGACTTGCTTATGTGCTTCAAGCTAAAATCGACAAAGAACAAGGACCGGCTGAAACAGCCGCAGCAGAAGCTTAACATTTTAATGGGGGCATGATTCAAAATGTTATGGATGCAGTGCCGGAAATTAAGACAAATGTTAGCACAAAAATTAAAAAACATATCGTAAACGGAGGATTTATTTAAAATGGCTACAGAAAAAACAACCGCGATTCTTGATCAAATCAAGACTCTTACAATACTCGAACTTGCCGATCTCGTTAAAGCTTTGGAAGCTGAATTCGGCGTATCCGCTGCTCCCGTAGCAGTAGCAGGCGGCGTTGCGGCAGCAGCTCCCGTAGAAGAAGAAAAGACAGAATTTGACGTTATTCTTGCTTCTTTCGGAGCAAAGAAACTTGACGTTATCAAAGTTGTACGCGAAATCACAGGTCTCGGCTTAAAAGACGCTAAAGACTTAGTTGAAGGCGCTCCTAAGACAATTAAAGAAGGCATTTCCAAAGAAGACGCTGAAAGCATAAAGAAACAGCTCGTTGAAGCAGGCGCAGAAATCCAGATTAAGTAATTTTATATAAAAACAGCTATAAACAAATCCCCCTGATTTATCTTTTCGTAATCGGGGGATTTGTTTTTTAATTATCGTTATTTTTATATATGGAAAATATTGATGCTGATGAAATTCTTCCGTCTCTGTATTCAAGCTTTTCTTTGCGACTCTCTTCTTTCATTCCGAGTTTTTTCATTAAGCGCAGACAAGCAGAATTTTCATTATCGCATGAAGCGGTTATTTTATTGTATTTTAATTCGTTGAAACAATATCTAAAAACCGCTTCTACAGCTTCGCAGGCGTATCCCATACACCAGTAATCCCGATGAAAAATCCATCCGGCAGAAGCATTTTTAAAATCTTTATCAAGCCCAAAAGCGATTTCACCTATAACTTCGTCAAAAAGAACTGCCGCAAATCCAAAATAACGCTGAGCTTTTGCTTTGGTCCATTCATTTTCAACCCATTCAAGATATGAAAGAGTCTCATTTTCATCTTTGTTCGGAAGACCGCTGACGTATTTTGTGTTTTCCGCGTTGCCCGAATATGCGTGTACCGCTTTCAGATCCGAAGTACTTAAAGGGCGCAAAAGCAGCCTTTTTGTTATTATTATATTATCTTTCACAAAAAACCGAAAAATAAAAATTTAAAAAATTAATATTCTATTTTCTCTGTCAAATATGCGGTAAGAGAATCTATCGGTATGCGTTCCTGAAGCATTGTATCTCTGTCACGAACTGTAACACAGCCGTCCGTTTTAGAATCAAAATCAAAAGTAACGCAGTAAGGTGTTCCGATTTCGTCCTGTCTGCGGTATCTTTTTCCGATAGAACCCGTTTCGTCGTATTCCGTCATGAAATGCTTTGACAGAATTGAACGGAGCTCCTCAGCTTCCGGAGCTAACTTTTTCGAAAGCGGAAGAACCGCGCATTTTATAGGAGCAAGTGCTGGATGGAATCTCAAAACTATACGCATATCGTCGCCCGGAAGATTTTCTTCGTCATAAGCATCGCATAGAAAAGCAAGCGCGGCACGATCGGCTCCGAGGGAAGGTTCTATGACATAGGGAACATAATGTTCGTTTGTTTCCCCGTCAAAATACTCCAAAGCTTCGCCCGACTGTTTTATATGGCAATTCAAATCGTAATCGGTACGGTCCGCAATACCCCAAAGTTCACCCCATCCGAACGGGAACAAATATTCAAAATCTGTCGTAGCTTTTGAATAGAAAGACAATTCTTCCTTGTCATGGTCGCGAAGCCGCAAATTTTCACGCTTCATGCCAAGCTCGAGCAGGAAGTTTTCGCAGAATGATTTCCAGAAAACAAACCATTCAAGATCAGTACCGGGTTTGCAGAAAAATTCGAGTTCCATTTGTTCGAATTCGCGTGTTCGGAAAATAAAATTACCGGGTGTAATTTCGTTCCTGAATGATTTTCCCACTTGACAAACTCCGAACGGAATCTTTTTTCTGGTTGAACGCGCTATGTTTTTAAAGTTTACAAATATTCCCTGAGCCGTTTCGGGACGCAGATACAATTCCGAAGTACTGTCTTCGGTAACTCCTTGAAAAGTTTTGAACATCAAGTTAAATTTACGTATATCGGTAAAATCGCCGCTTCCGCAATCGGGGCATTTTATTTTATGTTCTTTTATATAATCGAACATTTGAGTGTTTGTCCAGCCTGCCGGATTGTCGGAATAACCCTGTTCCGCCGCGTAATCCTCTATTAATTTATCCGCGCGGTGACGTGTACGGCAAACTTTGCAATCCATGAGAGGATCAGAAAATCCTCCTACATGTCCGGAAGCAATCCAGGTTTGGGGATTCATAATAATCGCACTGTCAAGACCCACATTATAACGGGATTCCTGCACGAATTTTTTCCACCAGGCGCGTTTTACGTTGTTTTTAAACTCAACGCCCAAAGGTCCGAAATCCCATGTATTAGCGAGTCCGCCGTAAATTTCAGAACCTGAATATATAAAACCTCTGTTTTTGCACAACGCAACGATTTTTTCCATGGTTTTTGCTTTGTTATCCATAAATATGCGTTTAACTCCATATATAAAATATTATTTACCGGTATTACTCCGGAATTATGTAAATGTCTTTTCAGCGGTATTCTTTATAAAGCGATAAAGCAGCGGAATAATCGGGCATAAAATAATTTGTTCCGTCAGTATTTTCAATTGAACCCGGATACGTAACCACTACAGTATTAAAAGTACGGTATGCAAATAATATATCCGTGTGACGCGTGACGACCGCCGCGGTAATATTAGTTTCCACATATTTTGATAAATTGGTGAATAGCTCCGATGTTTTATCGAGGTTTGATAAATCAGTCATTTTTTCAAACAAAGCTTTAAAAAATGAAATTCCCAGCTGCATACGGTCTGAATTTCCATTAGGATAAAGATTATACCTCAGCATTTGCACAACGGTATTTCCGTCAAGCGTTCTTGCTCCTTTTTGAATATGAATCGACAAATCCTGCGAAGGGTCTTCATAATTCATATCGAGCGGAACCGTATAATTTATCCCTCCTATGTCGTCAATGATATAAGCAAAATCTTCAATTGAAACAGCTGAATAATAATCTATTTTCAATCCCGTCATCGCAGTTACCATATCGCACATAAAATCGATACCGTATTTTTCGTACAAAGAACCGAGGAAAGCCTTATTCCCTCTTACGGAAACATTCATATTAGAAGGCAGCATCGAAATTAAAAAGCGGCTGTTTTTCCGATCCGCTCTGAGGATCATAATAGAATCGGCGTATATTTCACGTTCTTTTATCGGAAATCCCGAGATATTTTTATTAAGCTCCGACAAATCGTAATCATTTAGGGTATTCGGTTGGTAATCTGTTCCGACAAGCAGGACAGTAAAGCTGTCGTCTTTGGGATGTACGACAACCGTATTGCCGTTAATATCGGTTTCCGTTTCAAGAGGAGCGGTTGTAACAGACGGAATATTTGTTTTTTTGGTATCCTCGGAATTATTTTCTTCACCGGTTGTTTCGGATTCATTATTGAATACCTGCCCGACATTCGCCACTATGATGTACGAAAGCAATCCAAAAAGCAGCAAAGAAACACAAAAGGTTATAATAAAATTTTTTAAAGCGGACGACATATCAAACTCCGGATTCTACATTTATATTATATAAAAATGCGGTAAACGCCATACATAAATTGTTTTAATCGAATATAAAATTATATAATTCCTTATACTATACTTATACAATTCCCTATATTATATTATAAAATTAATATATTTGCAAGTCGTTTCAAAAAATACTTGATATTTTAAATTTTGTATGTTATAATTTGCAAGCGTTGTCTTTTAACGTTTTTTAAGCCTGAAATATATAACCAAAAAGTGAATAAACCCTCATAGTACAAGGGATAGTACAAGCCCCTCCTAAGGGTTAGATACAGGTTCGAGTCCTGTTGGGGGTGCCATCAACGCGTTGGATCGCATTACGCACTTATACCATTGCGGTATAGGTGTATTTTGTTGTCTGAATCGTACTGCATCTATTTTGTCCAATAAAGACAATAAAACGCTGTGACCGTAATAGTTACAGCGTTTTATTATATTCTGATTTTCTGTGATGTGCATGTTTGTGCTATATATTGTTTGAAAGTATTGAAATATTAAGTGTAGACGTGGTATAATATGGAGGGTTTCTATAAATCACATACAAATCTTATATGATTAATCGGAGGCATAAAAAATGGTTCTTATAAACAGAGCTACATTTGATATAATAATGACTGACTTGCCCCGAATAATGCAAAGTGGTGATTACTTTGAAGTAGATGAATTGATCGCAAAACCGATACAAATATTAAACCGCAAAGGTTATATTACAGACTTTTGTTGTTCAGGACATCCGTTTGCCTTTGTAACTGAGGGCAGTATGGAAGGAGATCCCGAACATAAAATAAATGAAATGCGTTTTGAATCTTCTAATAGGGCTTATATTTCATTCAAAGCCGGAATTTGTTTGCCAACTCTTCCGCCCGGATTCTTTATAGATGATTCCACCCATAAAAAGCAAAATAAAGTTGTGATTTATAAAATATATAATAACAATAAAGTGTATGTTTTTATTCGCGATATTCTTGAAACTATGGAACAATTATATGAATGGGCATTTAATTTGCCGGATTTTGAAAATAAATAGTGTAAGCAGAACGAACATAACTAAAATAAAAAAATGAACAACGAATAAAATTTATATAATATACGCTCTGCTTCTAATTGCTATATTAAATTTTCAAAGAAAGCTGGATAATTATTGCAATAGTAAAGCTTTCTTAAACAATAAGTCTTATATCATCATCTTCCCGAATAAAATCAAAAGTGCTTTCTTTCAACATGCTTTTCAGCCATTCTACATAACCATATTCAAAGTTTTTGCTGAAATTCTTTTTTGAATATTCACATGTATTAGCAAACATTGAAGTGTATTTTCCGGTCGGAAAACCATCCATAATCTTTGCATGTCCGTAAGCTGTTTTTAATGCGTCTATTGTTTTGTCCTTATTCTGTGTTTTTGCATATTCTCTTGAAAGATTCATATAAACTCCAAGTAGTGCATTGTTTTCAAGACCGTAATTTCCGTCATAAAGAAATAAATTGTACAATTTCGCAACCGTTTCGTATGCAAAAATCCGTTCTTCAGATGAATACTCTTTTGAACGTAACATCCATGTAACTGACATATCAATGTGTCCGATTGCAAATCCAATATTGCCTTGAGTTAACTTGCGTAAATCTTCCCCTTTTAAAATCGTTTCTAACACATAGTTTTTTGTACAATATGAGTCAGGGAGTCTTTCCGCATATTCGATTGCTTTATCCGTCATTTTTTTACTATTGTATGCATAAGCAAGTTCCTGAAGTGTACTATATCTTTGTTCATCTACAACACTTTTTTGCAAAATTTGTTCACCCAATGCAATTCCCTCATCAAGATATTCGTTCTTATCCGAAAAAAGGTAAGAATGCATTAAAGCTCTCATTATGTCGAGATTTCCTGGAAATTCTTTCAACGCTTTGCGCATTAAAATTATGTTTGATTTTATCTTTCCGATAATAGCATTTTCATTGTATTCTCCCATATAGGATTCGATTCTTTTTTGTTTATTAATTTCAGCTACACCTAATAGATTATCGACAGTAGTATCATAAAAAAATGCTATTTTCGGCAGCAATGTTATATCAGGGTAACCTTCGCCACGTTCCCATTTTGAAACAGCTTGTATAGAAATATCCAAATGATTCGCCAATTCTTCTTGTGTATTACCGTGCGTTTTTCGCAAAGACTTTAATTGCTCTGTAATATTAATATCCATATCGCAACTCCTGTTTTTTAGTAACAAGCGCTTGTTCTGATATTATTGTATCATAAACCAGGATTGTTTTCAATGACCGCTTTATTGATAAATGGTAGAAATATTAAACTAATGGTTGATGTTTATATATTGCTGCCTGCGTACCGAATAAGCATTTTGAGCATAATATGAAAAAATGAAAAGCGAATAGAATTTATATTTTCGGAGGGGTATGAAAAATATGAAAATTCATTTACACATATCAAGTATTCCAGTTATGCTGACCTTTTTGGATGATTTGAAAAATGGAAAAGCGAACAGAGAACAACTTGTAGATTTATTTAATCATCTCGATTATGTTTATGAATTTAACCGTTATAATGTATCTTCTAAAGATGAAATCATAAAATATTTTTTAACAATGAACAGTATAGCTGAAACTGAAATTCCTGTATTGTCATCCGACCGGAAAACAACATTAAAAGACAAGCATAGCTTATGGCTGTCCGCATATGAGAATCCGAAAAAATTCGAAGCACGGTATGACAAAATGCACTCGTTTATTACGGAAGCGAGCATAGAATCGATTATTCAACGGTGCAAGGCAGGGTTGCCCGAGAATATTGATATTGACGATGTCAATATTATTTCAACCATGAGTATAGGTATGTCGTTTGGATATGTGTTTGACGGTGCGTTGCACTTTGACATTATGCAGCTTGATGATTTTGATAATCTGTCGTCCATGCTTGCACACGAAATACATCATCTGGCAATGTGGAATTTTGCGTCTGAATTTATTGACAAACTGACGCTCGAAGAAAGATATATTTTTAACTTTTCAGGTGAAGGTTTAGCAATAAAGTTCTGTAATAATGCAAAAGGTAGATTTTCAAAACCGATTTACAGCCAAACAGCGATTAATGAAGGTTTGGATGAATTTTCGATGAACTATCTGAATAATCGTTTTGAAGAATCATGGACAATTTTTGAGGAGACTTTAGCAGATATCCGGATTGGAAAAATGAGCAAAGAAGATGTATTTAAACAAATTGAAGATTACTGGTGGAATCCATATGCAGAAGGGCAAAAAGAAAATGAAGCTCCTTTGTTGAAGCAATCAAGAATGTATAGTTTCGGCAATGATTTATATGGTTCAATTTATGATGTATATGGCTCAGATGTCCTTTTCGATTGTGTCAGACATCCATTAAAAGCACTTGAATGCTTTCGGTCAATTTACGCATTATAAGCATTTTGAAACTAATAAAAAAAGTGAACAGCGAACAAAATTGATATTTTGTATGGTGGAGGCTATCATGAAAGAAAAAATAATTAAATATTTGTTTGATAATGCAGACTCCTCCATCATTCTTCGGGTCAAGAAAGAAATACTCGACAATCTTTCAAATAAAGAAGAGGATGAATTAATAAATAAAATATTGCGTCAGAAAAATGTTCAAGCGGTAATAAAATCACAAAAATCCGACGGTTGGTTCGGAAATGCTTTTCATGGGCAAAGCTCAAAAATGGGAGCAGGTATGTATGATAACATGGAAGTTGGATTACGCTATCTTGCGGAAAAAGGTTTCCCTCCGGAAAACGAATATATTTTAAAGGCGATAAATTCATTTTTAACAAGAGACCATTTTGATATAACATATGGAAGAAAACCGCTTGTACCTCCTGCAACAGACTATACTTATACCGCATGCGGGTTATATCTTGCAAGAAGCTCCGTTATTATCAGAGCCGGGTATGAATACTGTTTACCTGAAAATAGCTTTATCGATTTAAATCACGATATAAATTTTTCTCTGAAAACCTTCGGAAATGTTTTGAATTATACCGATTTTAAAGAAGTTCTTGATTTTCAAAAAAAGAAGTTATGTTTCAAACCTGATATTTTATGGCCTTGCATATATCACCTTCGTATGCTTGCGCATAGTCAAGCATGGCGGAATAAAGAAAATATCAATATGTTAGCGGATAGCATAAATCGCATCTTTAGTTTTACCCATACTGACGAAATGGTTTATACTTATGTTAAGGGGCAATATGTGGGCCCGTGTTTTGCTTTTATTAATGCTCAATTGAAAATTCTTGAAATATTCGGTACTGAAAATCTTTCGCTTGATTCAATGGAGTTGTTTGCACGATGCGGAATTATTACACAAGTTCCAAAATTACAAACCAAATACAATTATTTGCTTTCGTTGGTTGACGATAATTTAAATGTTAGTATTGCCGTTAATAAAAAAAATGATAGTGGTTGGAGTCCCTATTTCGGTATATCTCTTGAAGAAGATTGGAAAAAAACGCAAAAAATAAACTGTGATTTATTATTTAGGATTTTACTTATACTTCACTATACAGAATGTTCAAAATAAACATTTTAAACCTAATAGAAAAAAATGAACAGCGAATAAAATTGATATTTTGAGAGATAAAAATTACTATCATAAAGATAAACTTTTATATAGTAAATTTTTTTGAATATTAGTTATATAAACAGCTTGTTAAGATCATAACAACAAATTGATAATTGTGTTATTACGATATATTAATTATAATATACTTGCAAACGTTTGTAGAGTATAAATAACAAATTAATTTGTTTAATGAATATATAAACAAGGAGGCTGAGTTTATATGACTATCAGAATAGGTGAAAAAATAAAAGAATTGCGTCAAAAAAACAATGTAACGCAGGAAAAGCTTGCTGAATATATCGGAGTAACGGCACAAGCCGTATCACGCTGGGAAAGCGGGGTATGTTATCCCGATATGGACTTACTGCCGGCAATTGCGAATTTTTTTGATGTTACAATAGATGAAATGTTTTCCTCAAATAAATCCAAAAACGAAAAAAGAATTGAGGAAATAAATGAACTGATACATGAAAAATGGAATAAAGGTTTAGTTGACGAAGCAATTTTCATACTAAGAAATGCTATTCAGGAGTTTCCTAACAATTATGATTTGCTGCACAAACTGGCATGGCTTGTACACTCCAAAGGACGCGGAAAGCCAGGCGATGAAAAACAAAAGGATTTACAAGAATCCATATCAATCTACGAACGTATTTTATCGGATTGTCAAAATGAAAGTATACGATTTGGCGTAATCCAAAAACTTGCTTATGCTTATGATGATATAGGCGAAAAAAAAAGCTGTTGAAATCGCTATGAAACTACCGTCTGAGCCATGTACGAGTAATTCAGTGCTCACGGGGATATATAAAGGCGAAGAATTACACCGGCATTTAAAGAATAATATAAATATATTCACTACATGTTTGGCTTCAAATTTGAATCAGTTTGGCTGTGATAACGAAATTGATTTAAACAAAAGAATAGAATTGCACAAAAAATCTATAGGTATTTATGAATTGATTTATGAAAATGGTGATTATGGATTTTATAATTGCAGATTAGCCGAATATTACATGGGTTTAGCTAAATGCTATGCCGCGTTATATAACACCGAAAGCACAATTGAAAGCTTAGAAAAATCTTTAAAATATGCGGTAACCTATGATACTCTGGCAGAATCGGAGCATACATCAGTTATTTTTAGGGGTGACGGCTACAATCTTTCAGGATCAGGAAAGCAATACAGTTATAATGATTGTTATAGATTATTAAATGATTTTGGATTGAAAAGCGAAGAATTTGATTTTATAAAAAGCAATGCAAGATACATTGAAATTATCGCAGAATTTGAAAAATATGCAAAATAGAAAATTATAATAAATAATCACAAAGCAGGGATCTTTTTATGCTCGGAAAGAACCCTGCTTTTTTATTGTTTTTATTCCGAATAATTAC
>JAVBPA010000088.1:0-25766 GCA_031549925.1 Eubacteriales bacterium | reverse complement strand
TCAAAATTTTCCGTATTATAATCGGATTTAAACAAAGAACAAAGCACCGCTCCGTTAAAATAAACAGGAATAGTGTCATAAAATACCACAAGTGATTTTGTACCGATTATATCGATTCCGGCAAACTGCTGTATTATATCAAAAGCATAAACATTTATATTTTGTTTGGTTGTTTCCGCGTAAACTTTTTCGATTTTTATTTTTAAATAATTTGCGGTATTTTTATATCCAAGTCCGTTTTCCGAATGAAAAAACCAATTATTCAAATAATCTTCATACTTTTTATAATTGTTTTCTTTTGAGACTTCATTTACTCCGATAAATTGTTCTTTTGATATTTCATTATATTTTAACAAATCTGTATCGCCGTTTTTAAAATATTCCAGCGAAAACATGTTATTTCCTAAAAAATTGAATATGTCGCCGTTTGAATCATTCAATATTTTAATACCATTATTAATCATATGCAGCGAAAAATCATTCGTTACATAACCCGGTGATATGAGAAGTGCGGTATTTATATAGTATTCCTCAATATTTTGAATTTTTTCTCCTTCATATATATTATAATTATTTTTCATTTTAGGAATTAAATCCCCGTCCACAATAATCGAATCCTCAGCCAATAATCCGATTGTTGTTTTAATTATATCTTTATCTATTTTATATTTGTTATTATATTGGATATTTAACAACACGATAAAATAAACGTTAATAATTATAAGAAAAGCGGAAATAACCAATATAATATTAAGCCATTTCATATTACTTTATTTTCCTTCCCTTCCCTTTTCTTTGCTTTACTTTGCTTTACTTCCCTTCCTCATGAAAATACAATTTCCCATAATAAAATTATTCGTTTTTATACTTTGTCACATTTATCCATTCAGTTCCGAAAACACCCGGCTTGTTTGAATTGATTATATAAGCCAGTCTGATATCAAAATAGGATTGCCAATTTTCCGTTGTGTTGTACAAGCCCGAATGACGCATAAACCATAACTGCGGAAGATTAACGATTTTATTGTTTCCGCTCTCGCCCGATATATTTTGCGTATTTATATAAATTTTATTTAAAATACCGCTCTCCGAAAAAATATATTTGCAAGCCGTAACCGGAACATATTCCTCGTTCAGTATCAATACATTATCGTAAAAATAATCATACTTTATAACCAAGCTCCCGTCATCTTCATAATATATGTTGGTAAGCTGCGGTTTACCGTCATATCCGAGCAGCGAACGGTCGTATTCATATATTGTAGAGGTTATGATATCCGAAACCAAAACAATTTCGTTTATGCTGTATTTCCGTTCGTAGTTGGTATAATTCAAAAAGCTGCTTATGTCAATTCCGCCGTTTTCAATTGCAGAATAAATTAAAGTGCTGTCAGGCAATACGCGGATAATCCCGTGATTTTCAATATAAACTTCAGTTCCGTTATTTTCGGTGTAAGCACTCAGCTTATCGGGGTTGAAAGAAAAAAGCTTTAAGAAGAAAACCAGAGCTTCACCCGATATCAAGCCCTCAAACGACTTTTGATAACTGAAATCCCTTGTATATATATTTTTTGTATAAATTATCGAAGCCGGATCAAGATTTAACAATATATCGGCTGATATATTGGATTTATAAGCGTAATTGTATTTGACAAAGTCCTTGCTGTTTGTATATATCAAAATATTATTTATTTCAAAATGTTTTATTTCGTTCGGTTTTTTATAATTGTAATTATATGAATAAACATTTCCCGCACCGTCTCTGACTAAAGCGTTTATATTATAAAATTCTTCATCGTAGTAATTAAAAAATATAAACATATCACAGACATTAGTTATATCGGACATATTTATATTATCGTTTGTTTTGTCTTTATCTTCTGATAAAAACATCTGTATGATATATGAGGGAATACTTTCGTGGTATTTTATATAAATATAGTTATCCTTTGAAAAGCAATCCTTCCAAACCGAGCTGCCTTTATCGCTGTCATAACTTACGCGTACATTGGAATTGCTGAATATATAATTTATATATTCGCCGCAAGCGGAATACAAGTCGTTCATTAAATCGAAATTTGATACAAGTCCGGTGTTTGTAAGACCGAATTTAAGCCCTATAAATTCGGGTAAAATATGCGTTTTATCATAATCTGTTATTTTAACCGATTCATTTTCCCTCAGTATCAAAAGATTATTGATTTGGATATTTTCTTCCGGATTTTTTTTGATAAAATTTGCTCTTGATATATAAACGGCTGCTAAAACCAACATCAAAATAATCATAGCGAAACAAAAGCCAAACGAAAGTATAACTGCCGTTTTATACAATATATTTTTATTTTTGGTTTTATTTTGATTTTTTGTTTTTATATCATTCATCGTTTGATATCTCCGATTTTACCGGCAATACGATTGTAACAAGAGTTCCCTGCCCCAGCTTGCTTTTTATTGTTATACTGCCTCCGTGGGCGTCCACAATTTCTTTTACTATAGCAAGACCCAGCCCGGTGCTTCCGGTATCGTTTGTTCTCGATTTATCGACTCTGTAGAAGCGGTCGAAAAGATGGGATATATCCTCTTCGGGGATTCCTATTCCGTTATCCCTGACATAAATTTTAATCGTGTCATTTCCGCCGTAAAGGGCTCTTACGTCGATTTTACCTTCCTCATTCGTATATTTTATCGCATTGGTTATAATATTAATTAAAACTCTCTCGATTTTTTTCTCGTCTCCGATAATATTCGGAATTTCACCTCTGAAATCATAGCCCAAAACCTGACCGTGTTTTTCCGCTTCGCTTTTCAGGAGCTCGCATACATGAACGATAGAATGTTTAATATCAAAATCCGTTATCTGCCATTGAGTTTTTTTATTATCAAAACGCGAAAGAATCAACAGCTCCTCAATAATTCTGAGCATGCTGTCGCTTTCCTCAATTGCCATATTAAGCAGATTTTCTTTTATATCATCAGGCATATCCGGATTTAACAATATAGTTTCAACAGCCCCTCTGATGCTTGTAAGAGGAGAACGCAGTTCATGCGAAACATTTGCGACGAATTCTTTTTGCGATTTATCAAGTTCATACCGGCTTGTCATATCATGAAGTACTACAATCAAGCCTGACCGGTGTAAACCGCGTTCCAAATATTTTATTACCCCGAAATTCAAATCGAGAATTTTGTTTTTATATTCGACATCCCTCAGTATATACCCCGCTTCCGAAGTTATCGATTTCATATATGATTTCGCGTAATTGATAGAAAGCATATCAAACAATTTATCGATGCTGAAGCTTTCAATGCTTTCAGAGACAGATTTTGAAGTTTGTATATTAAACAAATCTTTTGCGGATTTATTTATATTTAAAACAAAACCGTCGTCGGTAAAAGCGATAACAGCTTCGCGGAGGTAGGTGAATATTATATCGAGTTTTTGTCTTTCGTCCGAAACTTCGTTTATCGTATTAACAAGCGTTTTACCCATGTTATTGAAAACGGTTGTCAGTGTTCCGATTTCATCGCTTGAATGGACGTCGATAAAATGATTAAATTTTCCGTAAGCAAGCTGCTCCGCTCCTCTTGTCAGATTCTGAATAGGACTTGTAATCGCTTTCGCCAAGAAAAACGATAATATAACAGCTATTATAAATCCGATAAGAACCGATTGAAGTATAATCGAAAAGAGCTTCCAGCAAAGCTTTTGCATTTCTTCCTGGGTATCTTTTATATATATTATATTTTTGTTTTCTCCGTTTTTTATTGAAACGGCATAATCGGTATAATCTGTTCCGAGAAGCTGAACACCGCTGTCGGAACCGTTCATAGCGTTTATTAAATTCGGAGTTTTGATTAATGTATTTCCGAGTTCTTTGTTTGAGCCTTCAACAAAATTACCGTCCTTATCCAGTATATAATAATTTCTGTAATCGTCTATCCCAAGAGAAGTTCCGTATGCGTTTAATATTTCCTTTTGTTTTTTAGCCCAATCCTTTTCAAAAAGAGCGTTTTGCAGCATTTCACGCAATTCGCCTCTGAAATTATAATCAATTTGACTAATAAATTCATCGGTATAAAAGTTATAAACACTGTTTAACAAAACCGTACAGACAATTGCCATTACGGTTATCATAAACAAAACAAATATCAATATAATTTTAAAATATAAACTTTTATACATTATTATTCAAACGTTTTTGCGGAGCTTTTTTCGCAAAAAAGCTATCATATCCCCCATAACTTTTACACATTATTTTTCAAACGTTTTTGCGGAGCTTTTTTCGCAAAAAGCGACCGTACCCCGTAACCCTTTATTCAATCAAGTAACATAATAACCGATATTTCGTTTTGTGAAAAAATATTCCGGCTTAGTAGGATCTTTTTCAAGCTTTTTCCGCAGTCTGCTTACCGTAACATCAACATTTTGCAAATCACCCAAAAAACTGTCGTAACCCCAAACCTTTTCGAGTATATCTTCCCTTGAAAAAATCTGCCCTAAATTCTGCGCTAAAAAAGAAAGCAGTTCATACTCTTTTTTTGTCAAAGGAATCAGTTCTCCGTCACGTATAACCTGATATTTTTCATTGTCAATGACTAAATTTCTTATGGTGATTACAGACTGTGTTTTTACGGATTCCCCCGTTAAGACCTCATTTGAGGAACGCCGTATATTGGCGCGTATTCTGGAAAACAATTCTTTTATCTTAAAAGGCTTTGTGACATAATCGTCCGCACCTAAATCAAGACCTAATATTTTATCGATTTCTTCAACTCTTGCCGTGACGATAATAATCGGAGTGGAAATTTTTAGCCTGAGTTTACGGCAAACTTCAAACCCGTCCATTTTCGGAAGCATAAGATCAAGCAGTATCAAATCATAATCGCCGTTTGAAGCTTTTTCGTATCCGGATTCACCGTCAAATGCGATATCGAAAAGATATCCCTCCTGCATTAAATTATAGGCGAGTACCTGGGCTATATTTTTTTCGTCTTCTATTATCAGTATTTTCTTTTTATTTTCTGTCATCAAAAACATCCTTTTATATAAAATCGTCTGAACTTTCGTCTATTTCTACTATATGAAGCTGCGGATATTTATCTATATATTCAAGCAGATATTTTAAAATATCTGTTCCGTTGGAATTTAAATAGATTGCAACCGATACATTTTCTTTTCCGGAAAGCAATTTATAAAAACGATCGGTCACGGTTTCCGCCGATAAACGGTATGCATAATTATAATAATAATCATAGCCTCTTACAATGTATCCTTCTTCTGTCAGGAGAGAAAATAAATCATTTCCGTAGGATTTTCTTAAATAATAATCCTCGGTCAAAGCGGTAAGTCTGGTTTTATATTTTTGTAACCTGTAAATATAATCATTGATTTCCGTCAGATTTGAAATAACGTTTTTGTATTTATCGGACGAATTTCCGTTTTCGGGAATACTTCCGCTGTTAAATAAAACACCGAAATTATAGCCGTTTACATTTATCTCTCTGATTGTATCCGCGTTTTTTATAATTTCCGATTGTTCCAGAAAAAATGCGGCGGGAACATTGTATTCATTTAATAATTTAATTGCTTCTGATATATTATTTGATGAGGAACCATAGAGGGAAAGATAAACATTACATTCACTGATCTCTTTTGTATCCTCCGCTTTAGTTGTCCCTTCAGTTATTTTTTCGGATGTTTCTTTTTCCGTATTTTTTGCCGTGGTTTCGGTAACATTTTCTGCAATCGAAGGATTATAGATTTTTAAAACTTCATCAAATGTTAATTTTACATTTGCGTCGTATATTCTTACGGCTTCCCCGTTTTTGGATTTTTCATATACGAAGCCGAAATAATCGCAGACCACCCTTGCCGGAACATATCTTTCGCCTCCGTAAAGCAGGTATGTTCTGATATTATATTTTCCTCCCTCAGCGTCGTACATTTCGCTTTTATCCGTTTTAAATGTCAGATATTTGTTTTTGTATGATATCATAACATCGTTTATAGCGCTGTTGATTTTTATAAAAACTCCGTCAAGCTTTGCAAACATAAAAATCGGAATATAATCGACTAAAAATATATTCTCCATCGGATATAAATATTCGTTATACCAAGGTTCGTCGTTTATATACATCAGGGGCTTTTTTTCTTCGGTTACAGCGCTGTCCTTGAGTGAATAGACACGCGTGGAAAAGGCTGCTCCGATAACCAGAGCGGCAATTATAAAAGCGCATATCAAGGCAGCAATTACATTTTTCATTTGTTGTTTTTATTTGTAATAAGGTTTGTTTTTACGGAATATAATAAGCAACCGCCAAATCGACTACTCTGCCGTAGCTTTTGGTTCCTTCTGTTTGACCCTGGGATTTCAAAAAGGTATCGTTGACGGCTGATGATACTTCTGAAACGATGTTTTTTTTGTATTTCTCATAAAAATCATTGTAAGCTATCATTTCATATTTTACTCTGATATCTATATTATCGGATACCTTATAATAAAGGGTTGTATCCGCGCTGTATAGAGCGTTTAAAACGTATTCAAGCATACTGAGATAACCGCTGTAACGGATATAGTCGTCATCGCTTTCAATACATATAAGAAAAGCCATAAAATTAGCTTCGTCCTCACGCGCCACGCCTCTTTGATGCGAAAGTTCGTGAGCTGCGGTGTAAGGGATTGTATAATCAGGAAAATTGATGTTTATATTCGCTTCTCCGGTATAAAAAGTATAAACACCTGATATATGAGTGTAAGTCATCGGTTCGCTCAAAAGTACGTATTTTAAATTAGATCTTAATTTTCCGATAAATTTATATTTGTCTGTCACACTGTTATAAATATCGTTAAGCTTTGTGTTCATTGTATTTAATGAATACGGCATAACCGAAAATGAAGCCAGTTTAAAATTTACATTGTCGGAAAGCTCGGTTACTTTTTCATTTAAAATTACAGCGGTTTCGTATAATTGTTCGGGTGAAACATTGCGTCTGTTCAAATTCAGTTTTTCTTCCAGTGTTGATCCCTGATAAGCCATCGCGAAATTCAAGACAAATATAGAATAAAACAGCGTAACAACGGCAAAAAGCCAGCATAAATATCTAACTCCGGCTTGAACACTCTTTTTGTTTATATAAATGCTTCCCGTTATTAATAATGTTATTATAACCGGTAAAAATATAATTATTGTCTCAGATATAGAAAACGGAAAGACATTTGTCAGCTTGGCTAAAAAATTTCTTCCGTAGGAACTTATATATCTGTTAAAAAAATCAGAAAACAAAACGCTGTTTGCCGATATTAAATGAAGCATTAAACATAATAAAAATAAAGCGTATATGATAAGGACAGGCAAAGGACAATAATATCTTATTTTTGAATAGATTTTTTTTACCATTATTTTTTCAATTTATAATAAATTATCAATAATATTTTTCATATCTTGAGGAAGCGGAGCAAATATATCCATGTTTTTTCCGGTGTACGGATGTATAAAAGAAATATTTCCGGCATGAAGCGCCTGATGGTTCAAAGCAAAATTATCGTCATCTGAACCGTATAAATAGTCTCCTATTATCGGACAACCGACGGATGAAAGATGTACTCTGATTTGATGCGTTCTTCCGGTAAGTGTTTTTACATTCAGTACACTATAGCCGTTTTTCGATAAAATTGTTTTATATTTAGTATGGGCATATAAGCTTTTTTTATCCGAAAACGAAATTTCACACCCGTTTGGAATTGATGTTTCATTATCATTCTGGCGGGGTGTTTCATAATTATACAAACAACAAACTTCGCGCAATATCAAACTGTCTTCTTTTCTTCTGATTTGTGATATTATATCGCCTTGCAGCGGATTCGGTTTGTTTTTTACTATTGCCGTATATTCTTTATTAATTTCGTTTCTGCTCATAAGAGTGTAAAAAGCATAAGCTGCGGGTTTGCTTTTGGCTATCATCATGATACCGCTTGTCCCGCTGTCAAGTCTGTTCACCGCGCGGAAAACAAACGGAACATTTTGGGATCTGTAATAGAATACTACAGCGTTCGCAAGCGTATCGTTCTGATGATATAAAGAAGGATGCGGCGGCATGTTCGGATTTTTATTGACTATCAAAATATAATCGTCTTCATACAAAATATCAAAAGGCAAATCGGCAGGCTCAATGTTATTGTTTACATCATTTTCAAAGTCTTCCGCCGCTAGCTCAAGCGTATCACCGCCGCAAAGGAAAGCTCTGACTGTCGCATGTAAACCGTTAAGTAAAATCCCGTTATCTGTTTTTTTTAATTTTGATATCATCGCATGGGAAAATCTCAAATCATATCTTAAATAATTTTTTAAAACCTTTCCGTCATGCGCCGCTTCTATTGTTATTTTCAATCTTTTATAAAATTTTTGGTTATATCAACTGTGTCCAGTTGTTAAATTAATTGTGTCCAGTTATAGATATCTTCGATTCTTCCCCATTGTATATCAGTTAAAGTATCATACAGTTTTTGTGATACTTCTCCGATTTTGCCTTCGTTTACTATTATTATATTTCCGTCGTTGTTTAGTTCGCCGATAGGAGAAATAACGGCGGCTGTACCCGTTCCGAAAGCCTCTTCAAGCAAACCCTCAGCGGCGGCGGAAGCAAGTTCTTCTACAGATAATTTACGTTCGGTTACTTTGTATCCCCAATCCTTTAACAATGCTATACAGGAATCGCGGGTAACTCCGGGAAGTATAGTTCCTTCATCAAGCGACGGAGTTATTATTTCGCCGTTAATTTTAAAGAAAACGTTCATCGCTCCAACTTCGTCGATGTATTTATGTTCAATACCGTCGAGCCACAATACCTGCGCGTATCCGAGAGATTCCGCTTTTTTCTGTCCGATTAAAGAAGCGGCATAATTTCCGCCGGCTTTTGCTCTGCCTGTTCCGCCTTTAACGGCTCTTGTATATTCTTTTTCAATAAATATTTTTACCGGATTGATTCCCTGCGGATAATATGATCCTACCGGTGATAAAATAATTATAAACATATAGGTATGGGAGGGATGAACTCCGACCTGTTCATCTGTCGCAATTATAAAAGGACGTATATACAGCGAAGTTCCGGAGAGAGTGGGTATCCAATCCCGGTCAACATCGACTATAGCCTTGATTGCCTGGAGAGCGTCGTTCGGATCAAGGCGGGGTATACATAAACGATCGTTTGTGTTGTTCATGCGTTCGATATTTTTTTCCGGTCTGAAAAGCTGAACCTTGCCGTCCGGACGAAGGTATGCTTTTAATCCTTCAAAAACTTCCTGCGCGTAATGGAATACCATTGCCGCCGGAGATATTGATAAATTCTGATAAGGAATTATTCTGGGATTACACCATCCGTTTGTATCGCAATAATCCATTATAAACATATGATCGGAGAATATTTTCCCGAATCCAAGCTTACTCTGATCAGGTTTTTCTTTTTTATTTTGTGTGTATTCTATTTTTATATTTAACATAACGGCTCCTTAAAAAATAAATATACATTACATTATATAATAATTCCGTTTAAATTTCAATACAAAAATTTAATTTCAAAAAAGTTTTGCGGAGGTACGCGGCTTTTTTACAAAAAAGCCTGGCAAAAAACTTATGTAATAAACAAAAGTTTTGCGGTTAGTCAACTTGTTGACTTTGCTTTTCTCAAAAGCGACCGTTCCCCGTTCTCCGTTCCCACTAAAAATATTATCTTTGAAATTATATGTATAAATAATACAAAGACGGTAAAAAATAATGCTGTAAACATAACTAACGGCAAAAACGATAACAAAGCCGTTTTATTTTATAGAGGAGGATCATATGATAAAAGCAAAATCCAGATTTATATTTTTGCTGCTGGTAATTTTCCTGTTGGTTCCATGTATATCTGTTTCAGCGGCACAAATCAGCCCCGCGCTTGAGATATTGGCAAAAGATTTAATCCTTTCAAAATCGGCAATAGCCGGAACGGAAATTAAATTTAAAGCAGAAGATTTTGATTTGACATTCGGCTCAAAACAACAAAGTATAACCATAACAACTATCCCCGATAAATCAGCGGGTTCTTTAATGTTAGGATCTAAAGATGTTGAAGCCGGACAAACGATTAAACGTTCTTCATTCAAAAAATTAAAATTCGTTCCGACAACTATCGGTGAAAATGAAACCAATTTTATTTTCTTCGGAAGTACAAAATCAAATTATCCGGTATTATGTACACTTTATATTCTGTCTTCATTGAATTCAGCTCCTACAACAAAAATTATCAACGAAAATTATTTTAATGTAAAAGTTGTTTCCGGTATAGCGTATTACGGAAATATGCGTGCTGTTGATCCGGAAAACGATTCGCTCAGATATGAAATAATATCATCGCCCAAAAAAGGCAGCATAGAAATTACCGATGTCAGCTTCGGCGGTTATAAATACACTCCGAATGCGGATTATTCGGGAAAAGACAGTTTTGAATATATTGTTTTTGATAAATACGGAAACAAATCTACTAAAACAACTATAAAAATAAATGTTGAAAAACCCGAACAAAATGTATTCTACACCGATTTACAGGACCATTGGGCTCAAACATCGGCGGTTAGACTATATAACGAGGGTATCATGAACGGTTTTGTTAAAGATGACGCTTATGTGTTTATGCCTAATGACAATATCAGCCGCGCGGAATTTTTAAAGATGGTAATGATTGCGGCGGGATATACCGTAAAAGGAAATTCTGTAAGCACGAGTTTTATTGACAATGCCGCAATTCCGGACGAATACAGAGGATATGTGGCTGCTGCCCTCCAGCTCGGTTTTATAAAAGGTGTTGAAACAGAAGCCGGATATGTATTTAATCCCAATTCTTCAATTACAAGAGCTGAAGCTGCGGTTATGATTAATAATATCATAAATCTCCCTGAACCTGCTATAAAAACTGTTTTCGCAGATAATGAATCTGTTCCGGATTGGGCTGCAAACGCTTTTTACGCTTTAAATGAAACAGGAATTATAAACGGTACAGGTGAGGGTTATATATCTCCTTACACCGAATTAACACGTGCCCAAAGCGCAAGAATTATATGCGGAATAGTCGATTTATAATTTTTAAGACCTTATAAAGTTATATACCGTGTTTTTACTTCATCATGATATTTGATGCTTGGTGTTTGATAAAGACACGGTATTTTATTGACAATAATTCATAAATATGATATCATATATTCTGTTGCGGGCTTGGATTTATAAATTTATTCGTATTATAAAAAGGTAGTTATATGATATTATGTCATACGCAAAATAAAGATATCGAAAAGGTTCTCGAAATTTTCAGTCAGGCAAAAAACTCATTGCGCGAACGCGGAGTGAATCAATGGCAGGAGGGTTATCCGAATGAAGAATCGCTTCTTTTCGATATTCAAAGCAATACTTCCTATGTTGTAAAAGAACTTTTTGGAACAAAACAATCGGTTATCGCAACAGCCGCAATTATTTGCGGTATTGAACCGACTTATAATAAAATTTATGAGGGTTCTTGGAAAACTTGCGGAAATAATTATGTTGCCGTTCACCGTATAGCGGTTGCCGATGATGTTAAAAGAATGGGAGCTGCTTCGTTTATTTTATCACAGGCTGTTAAAATCGCTGAAAATGATAACAGGATATCAATCCGGATTGACACGCACAGAGACAATATTCCGATGAGAACAATGCTTCAAAAAAACGGTTATGAATACTGCGGTATTATTTATCTTCCGTCGGATTACAGCAGCAGCACAGAAAGATTAGCTTATGAATATATTATAAAATAAATTTGCGGAGTATATTATTAAATGAAAAAATATTTCATCGGTATTGACGGGGGAGCGACAAAAACTAAAGCCGTACTCTGCGAAGATACCGGTTTTGTTTTATCGAAAGCAACAGGAGGTCCTACTAATTTATCTTCTTCTTCATATGACGAAGTTTTAGAAATTCTACACGGATTATTTTCGGAAGTTATCGAAAAATCCGGAGTAAAGGTTTCTGAAATCGTTTCGGTATATGCGGGGCTAGCCGGAGGAATTACATACCAAAGCTTGATATTTGACATAATAAAACAGTTTTTTTCGGATGATGTTTTAATAAATAACGGAGTTGACGCAATAAACATATTGAACTGCGGTCTGCTTTTAAATAACGGAATCGGTATTATTTCAGGTACAGGCTCGGCTTGTTTTGTCAGAATAGATAATAAATTTATTCAAATAGGCGGATGGGGTTATTATATCGATTTATACGGCAGCGGTTACGATATAGGAAGGTGCTGCTTAAACGCGGCGGTAAGAGCTTTTGACGGACGCGGTGATAAAACCCTTATATCAAAGCTTTATGAAGAAAAATTCGGAAAACCTATCCAGCTTGACATGGAAAGAATATATAAAAGCAGTATATCGGATATAGCGGGACTTTCATCGATTGTATTCGAAGCTTCGGCTTTGGGAGATAATACGGCAAAAAAGATAATTGACGAAAATATGTTTGCTGTCCATGAGCTGATATCGGCGGCAAAAAAGCATTTTGATTATGAACACTTCCCTGTTTCCGTTGCTCTCGGCGGCGGTATATTTAAAAATGAGGAAGCATTGACATCCCTCAAAAAATTTGTTTTGGATGATGTTGTCTTCTCTCCTCTTCCAACCGATCCGGTTTTCGGAGCTGTTTTTGAAGCTATTAAAAATTACGGTTTGAAAATTGATGAATCTTTGCGTGATAATTTTATAAATTCATTTTAGAAAATTTATATGGGAGTTTAAAATCAATGAATAAAATACCTTTTTTCGCGGCTGATATATTATTGCCGAAAAATGAAACCGCGCCTCATGAAAAATACGCTGTTGTAGCATGTGATCAATTTACATCCCAGCGGGAATATTGGGAAGAAGCCGATAAAATTGCGGGAAATTCTTATTCCGCTTTGCGTTTGGTATTGCCGGAGATTTATCTGGAGGGCGATATTTCAAAAAAAGTCGATGAAATAAACGAAGCTATGGATAAATATATAAAAGACGGAATTTTTGATTTATATGAAAATGCTATGATATATATAGAAAGAAAATTGCCGGACGGAGCGGTCAGATGCGGTATTGTTGGAGCCATAGATTTATTGGAATACGATTTTCATCCCGAAAAGAAAGCAAAAATCAGAGCGACTGAGGGAACGGTGCTTGAACGTATACCGCCCAGAGTAAAAATCCGCCGTGATGCGAAAATAGAATTACCTCATGTTATGATGCTTCTGGATGATGCAAAAAGAAGTGTTATAGAACCTCTTGCCGCAAAAAAAGATGAAATGCAAAAGCTTTATGATTTTGATTTAATGCTCGGCGGAGGTCATATAACCGGATATCTGATAAACAAGGAAAATCAAAAAAATATAATTAATGCAATGTCGGTTTTCAACGAGGGTGATGATCCGCTGTTTTTAGCCGTGGGAGACGGAAATCATTCGCTTGCGACAGCAAAAGCTTGTTATGAACTTTCACCATCCGAATTATCAAGAAACGCTTTGGTTGAAGTTGTTAACATACATGACGATGCGCTTGTATTCGAACCGATTTACAGAATTTTAACCGGTGTTGATTCTTCGGCTTTATGTGAAGATATGAAAAGCAAATTCAGTAAAACTAAAAAAAATAATTATAACGCGGTTGAATTTATATCAAAAAATATAAAAGAAACTTTTTATTTGGAAGGTTTTCCTGTAGGTTTGCTGCAAAATTATTTAGATGAGTATATAGAAAAAAATCCGAATGTTAAAATCGATTATATTCACGGAGAAGATGTAGTTCGGAAGCTGGCTGAGATTGAAAACTGCGTCGGATTTGTATTTGACGGAATTGATAAAAACGAACTTTTCAATATAATAAAAAAAGACGGAGTTCTCCCCAGAAAAGCTTTTTCTATGGGAGAAGCCGCCGGAAAACGTTATTATATGGAAGCCCGGTTTATAAAATAAACGGGGATGCGGGGTACGGGGATGCTGAGGTACGGGGATGCGGGGGTACGGTCGCTTTTGAAAAAGCTCCGCAAAACTTTTGTGAAATAAACTTTTTTGCCAGGCTTTTCGGAGAAAAGCCGCTTTTATCGCAGAAAAGCTGCGTATCCCACGCCTCCGCAAAACTTTTGTTATTTATGGTTTATTGAAAATAGGTCTTGACCTAAAAGATATAAGGGAGGTTCATCTTCCAATATGGCGGGAAATCTTCCTGCGGGTTTATAAAAACAGTTATCTGTTCTGTCGTCGTTTACCTGCGAAACTTCACCTACCAAAACCTTACCGGATCCCTCTTCGCCCCAAAATTGATGATAAAGCCCTTGAGTTAAAGTTATGCTTTCACCCGGTGTAAGCACAACAATACTTCCCGCTTCACCGCTGTATTTTCTTCCGTCTTTGTAGATTGTAACATCGGAATTTGCAAATTTTTTTTCGGAGTCGCTGTTATATAGCTTGATAAGCAGATTCCCGCCTCCGCGGTTGATAATATCCTCCATCTTTTTTGTGTGAAAATGATACGGAGTTATTTGATTTTCTTTTACTATCATTATTTTTTCGGCATATGGTTTCGGATATTTTGCGTCACCGTAATTTCCGTTGCGTACAGTAAACAAAAATAATCCGATTTTTTCGTAATCACCCGACCCGAAATCGGTTATATCCCAACCGAGTGAATTATCTATTATTTCTGAATATTCTTCGCTCTTGATTTTTTGTTCCCATTCTTCTTTTGTAAAATATGCAAACGGCGGAAGCCTGAAATTCATTTTTTTAAAAAATTCATCGGCTTCACGCAGAATTTTATTTATTTCAGATCTTTTCATTTTGTATTTACCTTTTTGCTGTTTTTTATAAATTTTTATTTTGCTTAAATAATGAAGTATACAACAAAAGCGGGTGTTATAAAACCCCGCTTTCATTTTTGTTATAATTTTTGTTTATGCTTTTTCTGTTTTGGATAAGAATTTTACATATTCAACTTCAAAATCGCCTTCTGCTGATGAGGGGTCAAGTCTGAAGTTTGTGATAGTTCCTGCCCAGTCTACGGATTCTGTCGGGTCAAGTATGATTATATTCCAATCGTTCTTGTCGCCGTCATCACCAGAATAATCAAGTGTCCATCTTACAGAAGCGCTTTCAGACCATGATACAGTATCAGTTGTGAAGAAGAACTGGAAAGCGTAATCTACAGAATAGTTTTTCAGTTTTATTTGTATTTCCTGAACGCTGTCAGCCGGGAAACTTACGTCTCCGCCGTTATAAGGTATATGCGGGTCTCCGCTTGTTCCGGTACCTTTTAACAATCCGCCTTCAATGCGTAAATCAGCTACATTGTTTGTTGCAAAGGGAGCTGCGCCGTCTTCTTTTTTAGAAAAATCCAATTCAAATACTGTTGTATATTCATATTCTTTTTTTGCGGTTGTAGTTTCAGGGGCTTTTGTTGTTGTTTCAGCTGCTTTTGTTGTTGTTTCAGCTGCTTTTGTGGTTGTATCCGCTGCGCTGTTGTCAGCTGCCGTTGTTGTTTCGTCGTCGCCCTCTTCTTTATCCCCGCATGCTGCCAGAGGTGATAAAACAAATACCGCGATTAATAATAACGCTAATATTTTAGTCAGTTTCATTTATATGAACTCCTTGTTTTTATATTATGATGCTTTTTCAGTTTTAGTTAAGAATTTTACATATTCAACTTCAAAATCACCCTCTGCTGATGACGGGTCGAGTCTGAAGTTTGTAATTGTGCCTACCCAATCAGCGGATTCTGTCGGGTCGATTTTGATTATGTTCCAGTCATTTTTGTCGCCGTCATCACCCGAATAATCGAGTACATATTTTACCGACGCTCCTTCAGACCATGACACAGTATCAGTTGTGAAGAAAAGCTGGAAAGAGTAATCTACCGAATAGTTCTTTAATTTTATTTCAATTTCCTGAACGGTATCGGCCGCGAAACTAATATCTCCGCCGTTGTAAGCTATATTGGGGTCGCCGTTTGTGCCTGTTCCTTTTAATAATCCGCCTTCAATACGTAAATTATCCGTATTAACTGCTTCAAACGGAGCCGCACCATCTGCCATTGTCGTAAAGTTTATTTCTTTTACTGTCGTGTATTCATATTCTTTTTTTGCTGTTGTCGTTTCTTCTACAGTCGTTGTTTCCGGAGCTTTTGTGGTTGTTTCTTGTGCCTTGGTTGTTGTTTCTTCTTTGGAATCCTCATTTGAAGCTGTGGTTGTTTCGTCGTCGCCTTCTTCTTTATCCCCGCAAGCTGCCAATGGTGAGAGTACAAATACCGCTATCAGTAATAACGCCAAAATTTTTGTTAATTTCATTTCTAAAAATCTCCTTTTTTATTTTTCCCCAATCCCTCTCCTTCATAATGATATATTTAATAATGTTCTAATAAAAATAATAAATTAAGCTTTACTCATAATGATAAAATTAAAAATAATTAAGCTTTTTCTGTTTTGGTTAAGAATTTTACATATTCAACTTCAATATCGCCTTCTGCTGATGAGGGGTCTAGTCTGAAGTTTGTAATAGTTCCTGCCCAGTCAGCAGATTCTGTCGGATCGATTTTGATTATATTCCAGTCGTTTTTGTCGCCGTCATCGCCTGAATAATCGAGCGGATATTTTATTGAAGCGCCTTCGGACCAGCTAACTGTATCAGTTGTAAAGAATAATTGGAAAGAGTAATCTACCGAGTAGTTTTTCAATTTTATTTCTATTTCCTGAACGGTGTCAGCCGCAAAGCTTACATCTCCGCCGCTGTATGCCATGAACGGGTCTCCGCCTGTTCCTGTTCCTTTTAATAATCCGCCTTCAATACGTAAATTTTCTATTAAATTCGTTGTAAAGGGTGCCGCACCGTCTGCCATTGTCGCAAAGTTTAATTCGAATACTGTTGTGTATTCATATTCTTTGGGAACAGTTGTTGTTTCGGGCGCTTTTGTTGTGGTTTCCGCTGCCTTTGTTGTGGTTTCCGCTGCTTTTGTGGTTGTATCTGCTGCACTATTGTCAGCTGCCGTTGTTGTTTCGTCGTCGCCTTCTTCTTTGTCTCCGCAAGCTGCAAAAACAAACGTAAGCAAAGTTAAACACAAAAGTAATGCCAGGATTCTTTTTGCCATTGGTAAAACCATCCTCTCTTTGAATTATATAAACATAATATATCAAAGAATAAATAAAGTCAAGCTATTTTACTAAAATTATCTATATCAATCTTTTGAAAATATTTTATTTTACATATATTATGTTACAATATTATAAATAATTAGACATATTTAACAATATTTATTCAAAATTTAAATAAATAATCGATATTATTATATTCTGAAAATGAATATTTATTATATTTAAGGAACTATAAAAAAAATATAAATAGATTATTTTTTTCAAAAATTTAATAAATATGCTAAAATAAAATTTATATTCATTGATATTTATAAAAATTAATATATAATAAAACATATAAAATAATTCAAAAGGAACTTTTCATGGAGCAGAAACCTGAAATTTTTTCAAGGCGTGATTTAATTAAATTAATAATTCCCCTCATATTGGAACAATTTTTATCAAATATGATAGGAATGACCGCTATCATAATGGTTTCCGGACTCGGAGACGCGGCTGTTTCCGGTATATCTCTTGTAGATTCGATTAATATATTATTAATTCAAATATTTGCTGCTTTAGCTACAGGCGGAGCTGTTATCACTTCTCAGTATTTAGGAAAAAACGACCGCGAAAATGCTAATGCCTCCGCAAAACAATTAATAATTGTAAGCACTGTGATTGCAATAATACTGGCAATACCGGCTATGTTATTAAATCAAAAAATTTTATATGTGATTTTCGGATCTGTCGATGCAAATATCATGGACAATGCTACAATATATTTTGTACTTACTGCCGCATCTTATCCCTTTCTTGCGATTTATAATGCCTGCGCCGCGCTTTTCCGTTCGCAGAACAACAGCCGGGTTCCTCTTTTTATATCTTTCTTAATCAATGTAATAAACATAGTAACTATTTATCTTTTACTTAATGTTTTCAATATCGGAATTGCGGGAACAGGCTGGGCTACGCTTATATCAAGAATTATCGGAGGTGTGCTGATACTTCTGTTGCTTACAAACAAAAACAACGATATTTACATAGAAAATATTTTTAAAATAAAATTCGATTTTAAATCTATAAAAAACATACTAAAAATAGGAATTCCGAACGGACTTGAAAACAGTTTATTCCAAGTCGGAAAACTTCTGCTTCAAACGCTTGTTTCATCTTTCGGAATAACTGCTATTACGGCTAATGCGATTTGCAATAATATTTCCGGTCTCGTATGTATTCCCGGGAATGCGATAGGTCTTGCTATGATTACAGTTGTGGGTCACTGTATCGGTGCGAATTATTATGAACATGCGATAAAATATACAAAAAAATTAATGTCCGTCACTTGTATACTGATGACTGCTTTGAGCATTGTATCATTCATTTTCACACCTCAAATAATATCTATATATAAAATAAGCTCTGAAGCAATGAAATCATCGGTTATAATTTTACGTACATATTTCATTTTTACTACCATTGTTTGGCCGGTGGCATTTACTCTTCCTAATTCGCTTCGTGCGGCTGGAGATGTAAAATATACAATGCTTATATCTATGCTTTCCATGTGGATATTCCGAATCGGATTCAGTTATTTGTTATGTTTATATTTCAATATGGAAGTATATGGCATTTGGATTGCAATGATAATCGACTGGATTATGAGATCCGTTTGTTTTATATGGAGATACAAACGCAGACGCTGGATGAAAATAAAAATTATATAAGAATACAAAATCATTTATTAGAAAAGTTTTGCGGTTGGTCAACTTGTTGACCTTGCTTTATTTAAAAGCGACCGTACCCATTCAAAAGCGACCGTACCCAGTATTTTTAACATAAAAAATTCCGCCCGGTTATATAATTCAAAAACCGCGCGGAAATTTAATTATTTTATTAATTTCTAATCTTATTCTGTATATTCTATCTCAGAAGGCGTATAATTTACATAGTCAAAAGGATTTACGGAAACATCGTCTTTTGTCATTTCAAAATGGAGATGAGGTTCTTCCGCAATTTCCATGAGAGCGGTTTCTCCGACACATCCGATTATTTGTCCGGCTTTGACATACATTCCCTCGGCAACTCCTTCGGTTATTTCATCGGCTAAATTTTTATAATACGATTTTATTCCGTTTCCGTGATCAATTACAACACATGAACCCATAAAATAATCTTTGTAAACATCGCATATTGTTCCGTTAGCGCAGGCAAATACAGCCGAACCGTATTCCGTTTCAAAATCAACGCCTGAATGGACACGGTAGTCATTCATAGTCACAGAAAACACCGGAACTGTAATTTCGTAGCTTTTTGATAAAACACCTTCAACCGGCATAAAAAAGCTAATATTTCCGGTTAGAGGAGCATTGACCGCCGCTTCATCTCCCTCTGCGTTTTCGTTGACAGGAGCAACATCATCGACGTTTCCGCTTTCCGCTATTACAGGTGAATCTTTTGTTTTATTTTCATTTTGTCCTACCTTTGAACTGTTGTCCAAAGGAGCCTTTGAACTGTTGTCCAAAGGAGCCTTTGAACTATTGTCCAAAGGAGCTTTTGAGTTGTTGTCCAAAGAATTATTTACAATCGGCGCTTCAGTTACTGAAATATTTTTTTCTGCTTCTGATTTTCTTAAAGATGACGATACTCCGGTATATATAACCATGCATATCATTGATACAACTATGACGGCTGTTAATATATATACTATATTTGAAGCCATTCTGCGTTTTGCTTTTTGATCCATATCATTACCTCTCAATATTTGCATTTTTTACTGTTCACAGAAACTTGATTCTGCTATACATATGTTTTTTTTACCGCTGACAATATTTTTACCCGTTATTCTCAATCTTATACATAAAAATTATTTATAAAAAACATATGTTAACAAAAAAACTCTATAAAATATTTGAAAAATATTATATAATGTAACAACGCAAATAAAATGAGGATGTGATATTAAATGGAAAACATGAAACCTCCAAAAATAACGGGAACACTCCGTAAATTTACACTTCGTGTACCCGAAATAATAAATACATGCAGCGGTATTGAAATCTTCGGAAAATTGATAAAATCGGTAGTATTTTCAACAGATGTATGTATAATAACAAACATAAACGCTGATGCTGTTATTGCGGTTTACCCTTTTACTCCTCAGCCGCGTATAACACAAGCTATAATGACTGCTGCTGACATACCGGTATTTTCAGGAGTAGGCGGAGGACTTACACAAGGCAAACGTGTTTTGAATTTGGCTATGTTTGCCGAAATGCAGGGTGCAATGGCTGTTGTGGTAAACGCTCCGACTTCCAACGAAGTAATTCATAAAGTCGTTAAAAAGATAGATATACCTTTAATTGTCACGGTTGTCAATGATGCTGCCGATATCGGAGAAAGACTTAACGCAGGCGCTGCTATATTAAATGTATCAGCCGCTCAAAAAACACCGGAGCTGGTCGCAAAAATACGTTCGGAATTCCCTCTTGTTCCTATAATCGCAACAGGAGGCCCCACAGATGAAAGCATTAAGGCGACAATTGAAGCGGGAGCGAATGCGGTTACATATACCCCGCCCACAAACGGTGATGTATTTAAAAGCATTATGCAGGCTTACAGAGACAATAAACCGCATCCTTAATCTTTATTAATACTAACTTATTAATACGGATTGATATTACACGATTTTATTATCTATGAATAAAAAATAACACCCCGAAATGAAAACAGGGGTGTTTTTATGTTGATTTTTATTTTAAATTTATTATGTTATCTTATTTATTTTGCATTTTGGACAAAAGAAATCTTCCGACTTTTTCCATATATTTTGAAGCTTCTGCCCGAAGTTCCGGAGGAAAGGAAGCTATATAATGATCCGATTCAAATGTAAATTCTCCGCTGTAGCCGATATCGCAAAGTGCTTTCATTGTTTCATCCCAATTTATTTTACCCAAATACGGAATTGTATGCGAATCATCGTAATTATTATTATCATGTACATGCAAACTTGTAATTCTGTTTCCCATTCCGCGTATCATATCGAAAGCGTTTATTCCGACAAGTCCGCAGTGACCCAAATCAAGGCAGGCGGTAAAAGTTTCCGGAAAAAGCCCGTTCAAAGTATCGATGTATTGATTGAACTGTTCGGCAGTGCTGCAAGCCGCGTGTGTTATCTTTTTTTCCGCGCTGTTATAGCTCCACATATTTTCCAGCGCAATTTTTACATTATATTCAATCGCTGTCGGAGCTAGTGACGAATACAAATTGATATTTTTTTCAAGTTGATTATCCTCCGAAGTTATCGGATGGACTATAACGATTTTTGCGCCTAGTAAAGAACTAAAAATAATCGCTTTTTTCAGTATCGGAATTATATTTTGGTTATACTCTTCATTATCTTTTTTATATGAGGGAAAAGGAGCGTGCGTTTGATTTATAAATATCCCGCATTCATCTGCTTTTTTCTTTACATTTCCGATGTGTTCGAAAGCTTCCGGCGTATTTAAAAAATGCTCCCGGTTTTCCATTCCGAACATAGAATAATCCGCTGCTTCAAAACCGTTCTGCGCTATAATTTTAATAGCTTCCAAATCTCCGAAAGTTCCTGCCAATGTAGAAGTTTGAGTTGATAAAATCATTCTTTATTCCTCTCTATCTTTATATAAAAATTACAAGTTTTTTGTTACTTTTTTTCAAAAAAAGTAAACGCATCTCCGTATCTCCGTATCCCCGCATCCCGATCAAAAATTACATTTTATTTAGAAATATTCTCAAATTGACTGTTGTATAACTCGGCATAAAAACCGCTCTTCGCCAATAACGTCTCATGATTTCCGCTTTCGATTATATCTCCGTTATTTAATACAAATATGACATCCGCGTTTTTTATGGTTGACAAGCGGTGAGCGATAACAAATGAAGTTCTTCCGACAGTAAGTCTGTCCATTGCTTTTTGGATTATAATTTCCGTTCTCGTATCAACAGAGCTTGTCGCTTCGTCCAGTATAAGCAGAGGAGTGTTTTGTATCATAGCACGAGCTATAGTAAGAAGCTGCTTTTGTCCGGATGATAAACTGACATTATCGTTTAATACAGTATTGTATCCGTCGGGCAGCGTGTTTATAAAATGATCTATTCCGACATTAACGCAGGCATTTTTAACTTCCTCGTCCGTAACGCCTTTTTTACTGTAAATAATATTTTCTTTGATACTACCCTCAAAGAGCCATGTATCCTGTAAAACCATGCAAAACTGTTCGTGTACATTTTCACGTTTGACATCGGTCGTTTTAGTTCCGTCAATTGATATATCACCGCTGTTAATTTCATAAAACCGCATAAGCAAATTTACAATCGTTGTTTTTCCGGCACCTGTGGGACCTACTATGGCAATTTTTTGTCCGGCTTTTATTTTTGCCGAAAAATCATGAATTATAATTTTATCTTCGTCATAACCGAATTTAACATGTGAAAATTCGACGTCACCTTTAATGTTTTCGAGTTTTTTTGTTTTGTGGGATTCATCTTCAAGTTCTTTTTCTTCCAATATTTCAAAAACTCTTTCGCTTGCCGCCGCTGTTCTTTGCAAATTGTTTGCCGCTTGTGCCATTTGCGAAAGCGGCTGAGTAAATAAACGTATATATATCATGAAAGCGACTATAACTCCGTATGAAGTTATATAATTTTCTTTAAACAAAACAGCTCCCGTAACGCATACGATTACATATCCGAAATTTCCGACAAAAGACATTATCGGCATCATGAGACCCGATAAAAACTGAGATTTCCACGCGCTGCTGTATAACTTTTTATTTATCTCATCAAAAGTTTCCTTTGCTTTTTTGCTGCCGTTATAAACACGCACTATGTTATGTCCGGAATATACTTCCTCTATATGTCCGTTTATATTTCCTAGCTCCCGCTGCTGCTGTGCGAAAAATTTCTGGGATGTTTTCATAATCAATGTCATGAGCAAAAATCCGATCAGTGTTGAAGCTATCGCTGCAATTGCCATAATCCAGTTTGTTATGAACATCATTACAATAGCGCCGATAAAAGTGGTTATGGACGAAACCAATGTACCTATGCTTTGGCTTAAGGTTTGTCCGATTGTGTCAACATCGTTCGTTACACGGCTTAAAACATCGCCGATACTGGATTTGTCAAAATATTTTAAGGGGATTTTATTTATTTTATTTGATATATCTGTACGCAGATTTTTTGATATTTTTTGAGTGACACCCGCCATTATAAAGCTTTGTATAAAATTAAAAACAGCGGATGAAGCATAAAATATCCCAAGCAATGCGGCAATAGAAATAACGGCGTCCATATCTATGGAGGTCATAATACCTTCGACTATGATATCCGTAATATCGCTTAATTTATCAGGTCCGATTATCTGTAAAACCGATCCGGCAGCGGAAGCGAGGAGCGCTATTATCACAACAGCGATAAAAGGTTTGCAATATTTTATAAGCTTTTTCCATGTACCGCGAAAATCTTTCGGCTTTTCTGCCATACCGCGCATTCCCGGTCCGTGCATCATATGCGGTCTTCTGTTTTCGCTGCTGCCTCTATTCATTTTCAAGCTCCTCCTTTGATAATTGTGACATTGCGATTTCTTTGTAAACTTCGCATGATTTTAAAAGCTCACGGTGTGTTCCCTGCCCCGCAATTTTACCGTTATCCATTACAATTATTTTATCCGCGTTAATTATTGTTCCAATACGCTGAGCGACTATAACAGAGGTTGTTTCTCCGGTTTCTTTTTTTAACTCGCTTCTTAACATACGGTCTGTTTTATAATCGAGAGCTGAAAAGGAATCGTCGAATATATATATTTCAGGTTTTCGGCAAACTGCGCGTGCTATAGACAAACGCTGCTTTTGTCCGCCTGATACATTGGTTCCGCCCTGTGCTATTTCGGCTTCGTAGGAATTCTCCATTTTTTCTACAAAATCGGAGGCTTGAGCTATTTTTACCGCTTTTTTAATATCATCCTCATCATAGCTTTCCTTTCCGTTTTCACCGTATCCGACATTATAGGATACTGTACCTTTGAAAAGTACGGCACGCTGCGGAACATAACCAATTTTATTGTTTAATGCTTCGTGGGTATAATCTTTTATATTTTTGCCGTCGATTAATATTTCCCCTTCGCTTGCGTCGTAAAAACGTGTAATTAAATTTATAAGTGTTGTTTTTCCGCTGCCTGTCGAGCCTATAAAAGCGATAGTTTCACCCTTTGAAACGGAAAAATTAATATCTCTCAATATATAATCCGCAGCATCAGGATATTTGAAACTGACATTTTTAAAAACAATTTCACCTTCAAGCCCTAAACTGCCGTCAATATCAGTTCCGTCTCTGAGAGATATTTTAGTATCGAGTACTTCACATATTCGAACTGCCGAAACGGAAGCTCTCGGCCAAAATATAAACAGCATAACAAGCATCATAAACGACATAATAACCTGCATTGCATATTGAGTGAACACTATCATGTTTGAAAACAAAATCATTTTATCGGCAAGCGAAGCCGCGTTTATTAAATAAGCTCCGATTATATATATAGACAAACTAAGCGCGCTAATCATAACATTCATAACCGGCATCATAATTGCCATTGCCCGGCTTGTAAATAAATGAGTATCCGTTAATTCTTTATTCGCGTATTCGAATTTTTCCGCCTGATAACCCTCGGCGTTATAGGCACGTACAACTCTCAGCCCCAAAAGATTTTCACGCATGACGCGGTTTATGTTGTCGATGAGCTTGTTCATCAATTTAAATTTAGGCATGACGAAAATCATAACGATAACAATCATTAAAATCATAAAAAGTACTGCCAGACCTGTAGCAAGCGACCACTCCATACCTTTTCCGGCGATTTTAGTTATTGCCCAAGCAGCCATTATGGGAGCTTTAATTATCATTTGCATTCCCATAGTGATAAAAATCTGAACCTGTGTTATATCGGTAGTAGATCTTGTTATTAAGCTTGCGGTTGAAAAGCGATTTATTTCCTGCATGGAAAACGAATCTACTTTGTTGAATATAAATCCGCGCATTCTCATGGAAAAGGAAGCTGCAATCCGTGCCGCAAAAAATCCGACAACAACAGATGAAGCTAAGCTTCCGAAAGCGCAGAGAAGCATAACTCCTCCGGTTTTCCATATTTCAGTAACCGGGCTTTCGGTCTGCTGTAACAATTTTGTTATTTCGGACATATAATCAGGTAATTTTAAATCAAGCCAAACCTGAGCAACAATAAAGGCTACACTTATTACAAATTGCAGCCATTCCTTTAGTTTTATATACCTAAAAATCTTTAGCATAAACAACCTCTGTGATATTTTATGAAACTCTATGATACAACAAAACAGATAGATATTCAATAGATGAAATTAAAACTTTTTGTATTAATTGTAATAAAAAAAACAAGGCAGTTAAAACTGCCCGTAATATGTTAAGAATACAGTCGCTTTTGAGAAAAGCAAATTAAACAAGTAGACTAAAGTCAACAAGTAGACCAAAGTCAACAAGTAGACCAAAGTCAACAAGTTGACTAACCGCAAAACTTTTGTGAAATTATTTTTTGAATGTCA
>JAVBPA010000085.1:0-4087 GCA_031549925.1 Eubacteriales bacterium | reverse complement strand
AAGGTCAATTATATTCCGGCTTTCTTCTTCCTGAGCTATAACAGATAATACTGTTCCGTCAACGACAAGTTTTATCTTTACCTTTTCGTTTTCGCTGCATGAATATATCTTTCTGCATAATTGTTTAGCGAGCGCCTGCGGATATTTTTCCGCTAATTCTCCGCCTATATGACCTGTCGGAAAATCAAGATCGTCGTAATATATGACTGACATGCCTAGCTTTTTGGCTTTTTCCAAAATTTTTCCGTATGCATTATAATATTCTTCTGTATTAAATTTGGGAATTGTTTCGCTGACAGGTAAAAGTGTAAGTCCTCCGTAACCGGACTTTTTATATGACGCAAATAAATTACCGATTTCTTCCTCGTTTGATATGTCTCCGTCCATGTGCAGAAAGGGAACAGTGCGGTATTCGTTTTTTATATTTATAAAATCTTTTTTTAAATCGTTATAGTCTCTGTTTGACGCTTCCATATTTCCTCATAAAATTATATCGTAAATAAATATGATCAATTTACACAATCGAATTTGTGTATGATTATAACACATATAAATATTATTGTAAACCGTGTTTTCTAAAATAAATGGAATGAATAAATATATTGCTTGACAATTTTTTATATTTAAGATAGAATATTTATTAATATATTATTAAAATAAATACAAGGAGGATAAAGATGGTTGAAATTTCCAAGGTTCAAGATTCGGTTATTTCTGTTCTTGAAAAAAAAGGTATAACAGCCGAATCTGTCAAGCTTGCAGTTAGAACGGATATGAACAGCGACGGTGTTTGGTGTGACAACTGGATGTTTGTTACGGATACAGATTTAATTTGTATCGGCGGATCAAACGTTATTGAACCCAAAGCATTAAAAAGACTGAAGAATACTCCTGTTAAAAGTGAATTCCGTGAAATATCCTACAATTATTTTCAATTATCAAATTTATCTGATTTTAAAATTGAAGAGCTGATAACCACCTGCCGTTTAACATCCTATGATAAAGACGGATCTTTTGTTTTAATATCATATCTTACAAATGCCACAAAAAACGATTTATATACATTTATAAAATATATCGGTCAATTGAAAGAAAAGGGTGAAATCACACCGGACGCAGAAGATCCCGCAAACGAAAAATTCTGCCCGAAATGCGGTGAGAGATACGGAGATCCGGCAAGAAAAATTTGTCCTAAATGTATGGATAAAGGCAAAATAATCCAGCGTATCGGTGCATTCTTTATAAAATATAAAGTTTCTATTGCAATGATGATCGGTGTATTGCTTATTTCAAGTGTACTTGGAATTACAATTCCGTATTTAAGTTCGGGATTTTATTACGACCAGATACTTGACAGCGCAGGAAAATATTACGGACGTATTGCTTTAATATTGATTATTGTGATTAGTACTCAGGTGCTGAATATTTTAAACAGAATTTTAGGAGGAGTTGTTTCTTCACGCGTTGCCGCTAATGTTGTATATGATTTAAAAAAAGTAATATTCCAATCAATCGAAAGGCTTTCTATAAGCTTTTTTACCGGGCGGCAAACCGGCGGACTTATGACACAGGTGAACAATGATGCCAACACAATATATTGGTTCTTCTGCGATTATTTTCCGTATTTCTGTATTAATGTAATACAGGTAATTGCATTGTTGGTAATAATGCTTATTATGAATCCGCTTCTCACGCTGTTATCATTTATTACTTTGCCTTTAATTCTATTTATGATAAAATGGCTTTTTGACAGAATGGATAAATTGTGGGCAAAATCATACGGACGCAGCCGTGCGATGAATTCAATTCTGAGCGATATTCTATCCGGAATGCGTGTTGTAAAAGCGTTCTCAAAAGAAAAGGATGAAATAAGACGTTTTGATAAATCAAGTATAAATTTAGCTTCCGCTGAAAAAAATACAAACTCCTTTGTACAAACTTCTTTTCCGATAGCTTATTTTCTTATGTATATCGGGAATCTGATTGTTTGGGGAGTGGGCGGATGGATGGTTATCCGGGGAGAAATGACCTACGGTATCCTGATTACATTTGTAGCCTATATGAACATGATACAAAACCCATTGTTTTTCTTTATCGATATGATGAATATGGGTGCAAGCGCGCTGAACGCTATGCAGCGTTTAGTGGAAGTAATGGATGCGGTTCCGGATGTTGTAGAACGCGAAAATCCTGTTCATTTTACAGATTTGCAAGGTAAAATTGAATTTAAAAATGTGGGATTTTCATATGTTGTAAACCGCAAAGTTATTGATGGTGTGACCTTTGATGTACAACCGGGTGAAAAGCTGGGAATAGTCGGTCATACAGGTGCGGGAAAAAGTACCCTTGCCAATTTATTGATACGGCTTTACGATGTCAATGAAGGTGAAATACTGATTGACGGGATTAATATAAAAGATTTGGCTTTTGAAGATTTACGTAAAAATGTGGCTATAGTTACACAGGAAACATATTTGTTTACAGGCACAATTCTCGACAATATAAAATATGCGAAGCCTGACGCCACTAAAGAAGAGGTTATAGAAGCCGCAAAAATAGCGGGAGCACACAGCTTTATTATAAAGCTTCCTTTCGCTTATGAAACAAAAATCGGCTTTGGGTATAAAGATCTTTCAGGCGGAGAAAGACAGCGTTTGTCGATTGCGCGCGCGGTTCTGCGTAATCCTAAGATATTGATAATGGATGAAGCCACAGCCGCTATGGATACGGAAACCGAAAGACAGATACAAACCGCGCTTGAAAAACTGGTTGTCGGCAGAACTACGATAATGATAGCTCACCGTTTATCAACACTGCGTGACGCGGATAAATTAATTGTAATTGAAAACGGTAAAATGCCGGAATCCGGAACTCATTTAGAACTTATCAATAAAAAAGGTATATATTTTAAGCTATATAAGCTTCAGGTTGAAGCGTTGCGGAATATTGGTATCGAAGGATGATAATATAGTTTTAATTTATACATGATGAATAATTATAGTTGAGGTTTTTATGGTAAAAGATAAAACATCGTTAAGTGATGTAGTAAATATTATATACGCAAACTCAAAAAATTCGGAATTTTCAACCAAAAACGGATTTTTAAAATTAAAAATAACTGTTCCGAAATCAGAGGAAACAGTTGAAGATAAAAAAGAAGAAAATATAAAAGAAACAGATGAAGTAAAAAACGAAAAAAAAGAAGTAAATGATAAAGAAGCAGATGAAATAAAAAACGAAAAAAAAGATGAGAAAAAGGAAGAAAAACCGGATTACGACAAAGTTATAACTACAGATAACAATGACGGAACGGAAACACGCGAATATAACAGAGTGTTCCTACACCGTGCTTTCCCGTTTGAAAACCCCGACGAATATATTTCAGTTGTCGATAAAAACGGTGCGGAGGTTGCCCTGATCCGTAACATTTCCGATATATCGGAATTTGATAAAAATTTTGTGATAGAAGAATTAAAACGTAAATATTATACCCCGGTTATAAAAAAAATAATTTCAATGAAAGAGCGATACGGATTTTCGTACTGGAAAGTTGAAACGGAAACCGGAGTAAGATCATTTACAATGCAGGACGTTTACCGCAATGTACATAAGGTAGATTTAAATCATGTTTTTTTGACTGATGTTGACGGAAACCGTTACGATATCGAGGATGTTGAATCGCTTGACAAAAAAAGTTATAAGAAGATTGAATTGTATCTGTAACTGATATGGAGATATGATGGAAAAAAGAAATACTTTAAATAAAAAACTGACGGAATTGATTGTGGATTTGCCGGAAGATGATATAATTATTCCGATTGAATTTAACTTGCATCCGACGGCTTCCCATGATAAAGTTGACGGTCTTATCGGAGTATTAAAAGACAGGGTTGTAGTATTTTCGGACAATATTTTACTTGATACAATACCGCTTGATACAATTTCAGAATTCAATTGCATTACAGGTATAGGCTGTATATTTTTAGAATGTACGATGACGGACGGAACATGCCGTGTATTATGCCGCGCTGATATGTCTTATTCACGGCTCTTCGCGGCTGTATCAAAGCGTATTAACAGATATTGC
>JAVBPA010000052.1:0-4825 GCA_031549925.1 Eubacteriales bacterium | reverse complement strand
TTGAAGATATTGTATCGGAAGCAAAGGATCTTGAAGCACTCGGTGTCAAGGAATTGATCCTTGTGGCGCAGGATACTTCAAGATACGGTTATGATATTTACGGCGAATATAAGCTTGCCGCGCTGCTCGGGGAAATACTGTCAAATACCGATATTCCCTGGATCAGACTGCTTTACTGCTATCCGGATAAAATAACGCGGGAGCTTGTTGAAACAATGCGTGAAAACAAAAGAATCCTGCCTTATATCGATATGCCTGTGCAGCATATATCAGACAGGGTTTTATCAAAAATGAACCGTCACGGAGGAAGCGAAGCGATTATTAATTCCATTGAAATGTTAAGAAGCGAGATTCCGGATATAACCATACGCAGCACTGCTATAGTGGGATTTCCGGGCGAAACCGAAGAAGAATTTGAACAGCTTTGCGGTTTTGTTGAAAAAGTACGCTTTGAACGGTTCGGAGTTTTCAAATATTCGCAGGAAGAAGATACAGCGGCGGCTCTCTTTGAAGATCAAATAGACGAACAGACAAAACAGGATCGCTATGACGCGCTTATGGAAATCCAGCTTCTTATATCAGAGCAGCAAAACAATTCTAAAATAGGAAAACACATAACCGTTTTATGCGAAGGATGGGATCCCGTTGCAGAAGTGCATTTCGGAAGAAGTGAAGCTGATGCTCCGGAAATTGACGGCAAAGTATATTTTTCATCTCCTGAACGTATCGGCGAAGGCGAATTTGTCGAAATTTGTATCACGGATACAATAGATTACGATATAATCGGAGAAATTATATGAAATTGAATCTGCCGAATAAATTGACATTACTCAGAATATTTTTAATACCTCTTTGTATGATCGCAATTATATTTCCGATTTTTGAGGGTGATGTTATATGGCGCATCGTTTCGGCATCACTTTTCGGTTTGACGGCGCTGACGGATATGATAGACGGAAAAATCGCGCGTAAATATAACTTAATAACCGACTTGGGAAAATTCCTTGACCCTGTAGCGGACAAACTGCTTATTTTCGGGGCAATGCTTGCGATTTTAGTAAGATTTTCTGACGATGTTTTCTTTTGCCGTGTTTATGTATGGGCGGCTTTTATTGTAATTGTCAGAGAAATAGCGGTTATTTCGCTTCGGATGATAGCATCGAACAAAGAGGGTATCGTTATAGCGGCAGGATGGCTCGGGAAAGTAAAAACTACTGCGCAAATGGTATCGATACTTGCCATTCTGCTCGAAGGACTTCTTCCTTTTGGACATTACTTTTTTATCAGTTATACAACAACGGCAGTTATGGTTGTAATGACTGTTCTTTCCGGCGCGGAATATTTTATTGCTTATCTGCCTCACATAACCGGAAAATAAATATAACTATTTTGCACTTCCGTATTTCTTAAGTTAAATTAAGTTCTTTGAACCAAGCCGGGCAGTCAAGATCGCAGTCTATTAAAATTCCGCTGCTCATTATCGCTATTTGCCGGAAACGGATTGTGTTGTCATAAAATACTACGCGGTCGCAGAGAGGAAGCAAATCGCGCAGATTTTCTGTCAGTTTTTCAAACCGGCGGCGTATGATATCGTCGTCAATTCCGTGTCCGCCAAGCTCAACACGTCTGTGTACACGGTTTATGGCAGTGTCAAGGTTATCGATACCCACGTAATATAAACGGACAAAAAAGCCCCCTTCACGTGCGCGTTTAACCTGTTTTATTATAGTCGGGCCGGGAAGAGTTGTTTCCTGATGAAAGCTGATTCCGCGTTCGATAAAAGCGTTGATTTTAGCCATTGCTTCACGTCCGGCTTTTATTTGTATAAGGGTATCGCGCCATGTTCCCATATTTGATACGATTTCATCTATGTTGACCCGTTCTCCCAAATCCGAAACATTTTTTAATACTTCGTATAAGGATGTTTTTCCCGCCCCGTTGACACCCGCAAATATTGTATACATTACCGGCGGTTCGTTTTCTTCTTTTTCGGGTTGTATCGGAGGCGGAGGTTGTTTTTTTATGATTTTTGAAAACGCTTTTCCGCTGATATCTCTGACAAAACCGCTCAAATTTCTTAATCCGAATTGAGTTCTTTGATTATCCCGGGATTTTTCGTTTTCTTTTTTTTCCGGATCATTTAGGTAATTTAACTGTTCTCCGGATTTTGAATCGGTTTTCGATTTAAATTTAAAACTTAATTTCGCCATACTATATAACCCGTTAAACAAGCGGCTGACCGATTATTTTTTCCTGTTCTATCTGTAATTTCAAGTTTAACATAGCGCGGTAAAATGCTTTTTCTTCACGGGTTTTTGCTTCAACGAGCCGGGCTTCAAATTCATCGACGGTGGCAAGAGAAAAACATTTGTAAAAATTTTTCTTGCGGTGAGTGCTCAAATTTTCATCGTTATTCATATGCGTACCTATAAAAATAAAATAAATAAAAAATCGGAGGAGCAATACAAATGTCAAAAGTAAAAGTCGGGATAATAGGCTGCGGGGGAATCAGTACATTTCATATGTCGGGTTATCTTTCAATGCCCGAAAAATGCGAAGTCACCGCATGCTGCGATATAGACGAACAAAAGCTTATCGCTTATGCCGAACGTTATAACATATCAAAAGAACATATATACACAGACTATAATGTTATGATGGCAAACGAAAAACTTGATGCTGTCAGCGTTACCACATGGAACAACGCGCACTGCGGAGCCGCTATTGCGGCTCTCAACGGCGGAGCGAACGTAATCTGCGAAAAACCAATGGCTATGAATTCAACCGAAGCGAAAGCAATGGAAGCAGCCGCTGAAAAAAACGGGAAGCTTTTGCAAATAGGTTTTGTACGCCGTTTCGGAGTTGACGCTGAATCTGCCGTTGATTTTATAGGGAGCGGTGAAGCCGGGGATATCTACTACGCAAATGTATCATATCTGCGCCGGAACGGCTGCCCCGGCGGCTGGTTCGGAGATAAAACATATTCGGGCGGCGGACCTCTTATAGACCTCGGAGTTCATGTAATGGATTTGGCGCGTTATCTCGCGGGATGTCCGAAACCTGTAGCGGCTTACGGAGCAACTTTTACAAACATAAGCAGTATTGATGATGACGGTGCGCCGAAAGCATGGACAGTTGATACAACAGGGCAATTTAAAAGAAACGTAGAAGATTTTGCCACCGGATTTATACGCTTTGACAACGGCTTTATAATGCATGTTGCCGCGTCCTTTAACCTGAACATAAAGGGAGACGTCGGAGATGTAGAAATTTTCGGAACAAAAGCGGGTATAAAACTCGGCAATCCCTCGGCATTTTTCCGTTCCGACGGAACCAACGGCGAAATAAGCGGTGAAAAATACGCAAAGGCTTCAGGCTTTGACGATATATTCAAATATGAAATATCGCATTTCATTGATTGTATCATAAACGGAACACCCTGCCGTGCTCCCGCCCGTGACGGGGTAGTCCTCATGCAGATGATAGACGCTATTTATGAATCAGCACGCACCGGCAAGGAAGTTATAATTTCGGAATAAAAATTTATTTTAAAAGATTTATTTAGTTTAATCAATAGTTATATTAAATTGCTTTTTTATAAAGCGGTAATTTCACTTTTTATAGAATCCGCCAGACGTTTGGCACTGTAATAATTGTCTGTATGAACAAGCAAATAAATCTTAGCTTTAGGCTCGGTACCTGAAGGCCGTATTACAAGCGCACAGTCATTTTCCAATTCATAATACAATACATCAGACAGGGGCAATCCGGTTTTAGTTGGATCGGAGGCTCCTGTTTTGTCGTATATTACATCATTTTTATAATCTCTCAGGCGCAGAACATGAAGACCGCCTATACTTTTCGGAGGATTGTCACGCAATGAACTCATGAAAGCATTCTTTTGCGCTTCGGGATCAATACCGTTCATTGTTATATCACGGGTTTCTTCATAGTAATAACCGTATCTGCGGTAAATATCATATAAAGCTTCGCTGAGTGTCATTGAGCGGGCATGATAGTACATCAAAGCTTCACATAATATCAGAGAAGCGACAACCCCGTCCTTGTCTCTGGCATGGCATCCTCTCAGATATCCGTTGCTTTCCTCAAATCCGAACAAAAAACCGTCAGGATTGCTTTTTATATTGTTTTCAATAACCGCGCCGATGTTTTTAAAACCGGTCAGTACATTGAAGCATGTTATTCCGCAGGCGGAACAAATCGCATCGGCTAAAGGAGTGGATACAATTGTTTTTATAACATACGGATTTTCAGGCATTTTTCCGGAATCTTTCAGAGCGTCCGTTATATAGCCCAGCAAAAGTACTCCGATACGGTTTCCCGTCAGCCTTTCCCAAGAACCGGAGCGGTTTTTTGTCATCATACCGAGTCTGTCGCAATCGGGATCAGTCGCTATTATGAGGGAAGCGTCTACTTCTTCGGCTTTTTTTAAAGCTGATTTATAAACCTCGGCATATTCCGGATTGGGCTTTGGAGTTGAGGGAAAACTTCCGTCAAATATCATTTGTTCGGCTACTGTATAAAGCTGATCATAACCTGCTCTGGATAAAACTTCAGGAATTATGTGCATTCCCGCTCCGTAGAGAGGAGTGTAAACAATTTTGGGTTTTTTCGGGAAATTTTCTTTCGTAATCGCGGGATTTATTCTTGCGCTTAAAACGGAATTTATATATGCTTCGTCAATTTCCCTTCCGATAATCGTTATCATTTTTTCAGATACCGCTTTATTGTAGGAACAGGTTTTTATTCCGGTGAAGATATTCGTTGATGTAATGTAAGATGATACTTCGGAAGCCTGTTCGGG
>JAVBPA010000041.1:0-23143 GCA_031549925.1 Eubacteriales bacterium | reverse complement strand
AGGCTTTTTGAATGATGAAGAATATAAATACTATAAAAAAACCGTTGACGCCATAATTGCGTATGAAAATGAAATTGTGGTACAAACAGATTATGTAAATGACATCAAAGCAGCTTTACGCGAATGTTTTCCCCCGTATTTGTTATGCGATATAACCATAACAGACGCACCTGCTCCAGAGGAATCTGAAACAGAATCAGAAACAATACCGGAAGAAACTTCATCTGAATCTGAAACGGAAACACAACCGGAAGAAACTTCATTTGAATCCGAAACGGAAACACAACCGGAAGAAACTTCATTTGAATCTGAAACGGAAACACAACCGGAAGATACTTCATCTGAATCCGAAACGGAAACGGAAGATGAAACAGAACCGCCGCCTCCGATTCTTTATTCTGCTATAAATATAAATTATCATAACGCATATGAAGACCATGTAAAAAAAATAACAGATTTCTTTTCAATGACAGCATCAATTGTCGGGAAAAACATGAACAAATCAAAAGAACTCACTGCAATAAATCTTTACAGCTATGTTTCATCGACAATTAAAGATATCCGGGGCATGTTCATAAATTCTTATGAAGCTATAATGGGTAATTTTACAAATGATACGACAGAATATTATTCTTCCGGGGGGACACATTCCGCCGTATATACTTATCTGATGCTTCAGTCGGGTATCGACTGTGCGACAACGGAAGGATTTTCTTTAGATACAAAATATATATGGTGCGCTTTCTCCTTGAATGATTCATATTTCTATGCCGATCCGTGCTGTGAATACATCAATACAAACGGCTTGGGACTTTTATATTTCGGATTTACTTCCGATTTCCGTTATAGCGAAGGGTATAGTAATCCTCCTTATATTACCGGAATGAAAGGAAAAACCGAAACCGGAGAAATGAATTTTAACGATTTGCGTTATTCGATTTTCAGAAATTGTTATTATTACGAAGTAGATCCTTCAGGTAAATCCATAAACGCATACTGCGACGGTTTATCTGTCGGTGAATACATGTTTGAATAGCTTGGCACTTGTTTTATGATTCAAAATGACAAAAATTCAAAACAAAAATGTAATTTTAAAATTAAAATGTAAAAAGTCCGTTACCATAAGGAATATCTGTTTTTACCGTGTTGGCTGTATGCTTTTCTATTGACATGGAATAAATGTTGTTATATACTGGTTTTGTTTTTGAATTAATAATTATTATTGATAATTAACAGGATATAGAATATGCTTACATATAATGTTGATTTTTGCGTTGTCGGCGGAGGTCTTGCCGGGATTTGCGCCGCTGTTTCCGCCGCGCGGAACGGAGCATCAGTCGCTATAATGCAGGAACGCCCCGTTTTCGGAGGAAACGCTTCGTCCGAAATCAGAATGTGGGTTTGCGGAGCTTCGGGATCAAACAACCGTGAAACCGGGATTTTGGAAGAAATAAATTTAGAAAATTTATACCGCAATCCCTATAAAATATATTCGGTTTGGGACAGCGTTTTATATGAAAAAGTACGGTTTGAAAAAAACATAGTCATGCTGCTGAACTGTTCCTGCTATACTGCTGAATTGCAAGGCGGCAAAATAATCAGCGTCACCGGCTGGCAAATGACAACACAGGAACATATTAAAATAACAGCAAAATATTTTTCCGATTGTTCGGGCGACAGTGTTTTAGCTCCCTTGACCGGAGCTAATTTCAGAACGGGACGTGAAAGCAGCTCGGAATTTGGAGAAACGGTTTCTATAAGCGAGAGTGACAGAAAAACGATGGGAATGAGCTGTTTAATTCAAGCGAGAAAAACAGATCGGCCAATTAAGTACACCGCTCCGGACTGGGCACTCAAACTGACCGCCGAAGATATGAAGAGAAGAAGACCAAATCCGGAAAACGAAGGCGAAAACTTCTGGTATTTGGAACTCGGCGGAGACCGTGATTCAATCGGAGATACCGAAACAGTGCGCGACGAATTGCTTGCGCTTGCGTTCGGTTATTGGGATTATTATAAAAACAGCGGAGAATTTGATTCAAGTTTATGGCAGCTCGATTTTGTGGGATTTTTACCCGGCAAACGCGAATCCCGCCGAATGGTCGGAAAATATATCATGAATCAAAACGATATTGCCGCAGGAGGCGTTTTTGAAGATACTATAGCTTACGGCGGATGGCCGCTGGACGACCATGATCCGAACGGTTTTTGGTTCTCGGGAAAGCCCTGCGTTCAAATACCCACTCCATCTCCCTACGGAATTCCTTACCGATGCGTTTATTCTGAAAATATAGAAAATTTATTCTTTGCCGGACGTAATATTTCAATGACTCACGCCGCAATGTCCTCTTCCCGTGTTATGGCAACCTGTGCGTTGCTTGGTCAAGCTGTGGGAACTGCCGCGGCTGTGGCGAATAAATATAACTGCTGTCCGAACGATATATATTTGTATCACATAGATGAATTGAAACAAAAGCTAATGTTTGATGATTGTATGCTCCCCGGAAGCAAAAGAGTTGTTTCGGATATTACGCTGAACGCTTCTCTGTCAATCGAAACAAATAACAGATTTGAATCAAAAGATAATATCGAAAACCTCCGAGACGGTTTTGACCGAAAAAACGTTTATACTTGTTTTAACGGGGATATTTTGGAATACAGTTTTGATAAACCATGTTTTATAAAAGAAGTCAGAATTGTATTTGATTCTGATCTTGATAGGAATACTCTTCCCGGAAATCCGGTAGAACGCCAACATTCGATGCGCGCGAATATATTGCCGGATTCTCCCGTGATGTGTATGCCGAAAACTTTATGCCGTTCTTTTTCCGTTATTGCTGAAAACGAAAACGGAATTGAATCAATTATATTTGAAACCACCCAAAACCGCAGGAGATTAATAACCGCTCCGATAAACCTAATTTGTAAATCCGTGCGTTTAAAAGTAAACACGAATTGGGACGATGATATCCTGAATCGTAAAATAAATATTTTTTCATTCGAATTATATTAACTTAAAATGAAAAAGCCTTCATTTTTATCCTTACCCGTAAAAAGGCCTTATCTTATATATCCTCTTGCTTTTGTTTCCGCTTCAGCCGCGGGGTATTATATTTCCGGCAATATTAAAATAATTTTGCTTTGGATTTCTATTTTTTCCGCGCTTATCTCAATTTTAGGGAGATTTATATTCCGCAAAACTAAAACAGCCGCCTATATGACGGCTTTTTCTATTATGTCACTTTTTGTCTGTGCGGCTTTGACCTCATCTTATTTATTTTTTAATATAAAATATGAAAAGGCTCTGTCAATTGCAAACGAAAACGGAACCACAAAAATAGAAGCGGTTTGCGATTCGGTTTTATTTGAAACAGTATATTACGGTGAATACATCGTAACGATAAAAAACGCCGATGATGTTTCTGTTCCAAATATTAAAGCGGTTTTGCTTACCGAAAACGGGCAGGGAATAACTTCCGGAGACAAAATACAAGCGGATGTTACGATAAACGGAGTTATTTCGGAAAACAGCGGAGAAACGAATTATTATTTATCAAATAATATATTTTTAAAAGCAGAATCAGAGGAGAAAATTATTTACCTCGGAAAAGCAGCGAATTCGATAAAATCATTTTTTAGTGATATAAATCAGAAGCTTTCTCTTTTTATAAAACGATATACAGAGGACAGCGAGGGAATAATCCGTGCGGTATTTTTAGGTAACAGAACACAGCTAGATTCCGGTTTGAAGTTTGAATTGCGGCTTCTTGGAATTTTACATTTAATTGCTTTGAGCGGAACTCATCTTTCGATTTTAATACATTTATTTGAATGGTTTTTTATAAACATTATTAGGATTCCTCATAAAACAAGGATAATTTTATTAATTCTCCTAACTCTTTTTTATATGTGTATAACCGGATTTTCCGCTTCCGTAACAAGAAGCGCGTTTATGCTTTGTATATACTACCTCTCAAAATTATTAAAAACCGAATATGACAGCGTAACTTCGATTTTTTTCGCGGTTTTTATAATTTTATTAATCGATCCCTCCTCCGCTGCCGATATCGGACTTGCGCTCTCGTTTTCTGCCACGCTTGGAATATGCACCGCGGGAACAGCTTTTAACCGCAAAATAAAAGAAATGCTTTCCGGCGGTTCTTTCTTCATAAAAACATTACGGGGACTGCTTTGTGCGGTATCAACCGGATTTTCAGCGGTTTTAATTTCGCTTCCGTTCATGTGGATATTTTTCGGAGAATTTTCACCGATTTCGGCTTTAACCACGATATTTTTCACACCTTTGATTTCTGCGATAATAATTTTTTCGGTTATTTTTTTAATCACTTCTCCGATAAAACCAATGATTTTTATTACTTCGGGAATTTTGAAAATTTTATCATCTTTATTTTCATATTTTGCAAAAACAGGAGCTGATTCTTTCGGCTGGATTATATCTTTGAAATATGATTTTTTCATCCACATAATGATAATTGCGGTTTCTCTGTTTATAATACTTACTATCCTGAAAATATCCTCTATACGAAAGTATTTGATTACTTCTTCTGTTCTTTGTATTTGCTTTATTGTGTGTCTGAACATATATAACGTTTATAATAAAGATACTGCTTTCTGTTATTATGTAAAAGAAGGTAAAAAGGAATCTGCGGCGGTATATAAAAACGGGAGGTTGATTCTCTGCGATATGTCGGACGGTTCTTCTTTTATTGCGGGTACAGCGGCTGATATGTGCGCGGAAAATCATGTCTTTAGAGTAAATGCGTATATTATTACACATTACCATAACCGCCATGTATCGTCGTTTATACGTATGCTGCAAGAGGCAGAAGTCGGAATTATATATCTTCCCTCACCTATAAACGAAAAGGAAGAAGCTATTTTTTTAACTCTGTCTGAAACAGCCGAAAAATACAACGTCGGAATAACAATATACGAAAGCGAAAAAACGGCGGAATTTAATTTATGGGAGATAAAATTTGAAATCCCCGCGAGGGAATATATAAAACGTTCGACGCATCCCGTTATTTGTTTGAATATAGAATATAAGGAAAAAAACATTCTTTATTTAGGCGGATCTGTAATGGAAAGCGGAATTGCGGATTATGCGGAGATAAAAGCTCCGAAAACCACGGCGGTTATTTTCGGCTCGCACAGCCCTGTTATAAAAAAAGAAATAAATTTAAATTTTTCGGAAAACAGATTATATGCCGCAGTATTTTCGGATACCGAAACAGAGGAAAATGTCAAGTGTGATTTATATAACGCAAAATTATTTTATCCGGAAAAAACATTTAAATTTATTTTAAAATAAAAAAACCATCGCGAAATCGGAGGATTTCAAACGAAAGGTTTAATTTTGATAAAAGCCGAAAAACATGCAGGAAATATAGTCACTATTACTTAACCGCTCTTATAACGGTTAGAAGAGTCACATCCGTGTCCCATTGACGTTCGCCGGTTTTATAAAGAGAGATACGTTTGTCATATTTTTGATTAATTAAACTTATCCATTCAGCTTTTTCATCATTTGTAATTACACCGGGAGCAATATCATCGAGATAATTAATAGGATCAAGCGCGGTAATTCTGCCAGCTTCTATGATTTGGACAGCCGTATTTTCGTCCATATCCGCATTGTCCGGAGTTAAATCGATACTGATATAATGTGCGGAAATATCTCTAAAACCATGTTTTTCAATTTCACGCAGACGTTCCATTTCGTTTAATCCGTATTTACCCACATTATATTTTTGGTTTACCTCCGAAAAATATTTTTCTGTCCTTTTCCAGAGATCGTTTTCAAAATCACTCATTTCGGTTACACATTCTGAATAATGTTTCACCCATCTTGAAGGATTAAGAGTCAGGGAGACTCCTCGTTGTTTTAAAACTCTGTACTGTTCGGAATAAAATTTTTTAGGTTCCACATGCTCTGATACAGTGTGTGATATAGTTACATCATAAAAATTTTCATCAAACGGGAGCGAAATTGCATCACCGGCGGTAAAACGGAGATTTACCCGGTTGTTTCGTTCTGCGGCTATTCTGATAAAATTTATATCCCGGTCACAACCGGTAATTTCCGCATAGGGATACCATCTGCTTAGTGATTCGCTGAGCGCGCCGGGTCCGCAGCCTATTTCCAGCATTTTTATGGCAGGCGTTTGCATTTTCGTAGAAATGTTGAATGCTTTCATATATTCGTTTTGGAATTTGTCGCAAAACCGAAGAGAACGTGTTTTATATAACAATTCATCATTTTGCAAATAAACGGACCAAATCTTTTCCATAAAAAACACCTTTCATAAATGTATGTAAAAATTTTATTGCAAAAACAAAAAATCTCCGGAATTATCCGAAGAAAATTTTTTTGGAGCGGATTACGGGGCTCGAACCCGCCACCTCGACCTTGGCAAGGTCGCGCTCTACCAAATGAGCTAAATCCGCGTTTGGAGGCGCCACCCGGAATCGGACCGGGGGATAAAGGTTTTGCAGACCTCTGCCTTACCGCTTGGCTATGGCGCCTTATATATTGTTTATTATATGCCTTTTGCCGATTTTTGTTTCACAATATTTTAAATATGCCGTTTAATTAAAAACAAGAGGCTGGAATCCGGAAGATCATTTCCCTCTCATATCAACCTCTGTAAATCCCGTGTCTATTGTATACGCTATTTCTTTTTTTATGCTTTTGCTTAAAAAAATAATTCCGGGTTTAAGTTCTATCGATTTTTATATCTTAGCTCGGTTTTGGAGCGGATTACGGGGCTCGAACCCGCCACCTCGACCTTGGCAAGGTCGCGCTCTACCAAATGAGCTAAATCCGCTTATATGGTGCCTCCGGTCGGAATTGAACCAACGACACGGGGATTTTCAGTCCCCTGCTCTACCTACTGAGCTACAGAGGCATATAAACTCTGAGCGCTGTTTTATTATCGTTTAAACAGAATCCAAGAATATGTTTTTAATATAAGCTAAGTTTCGTTTAAGTAATATTGCAGTTTTGTTTTTTCGTAATCCGAACGTTTGCGATAAATGAAGTTCAGTTTAAGAAAAAAATACCGCTAAAGATTTTTATACAAAAAAATGGCGACCCGGATGGGACTCGAACCCACGACCTCTAGCGTGACAGGCTAGCGTTCTAACCAACTGAACTACCGGGCCGGATATTGGTGGGAACAACAGGGCTCGAACCTGTGACCCTCTGCTTGTAAGGCAGATGCTCTCCCAGCTGAGCTATGCTCCCGTTTGTGCTTCTGGGTATTCTTTTACGCTTATTTTTGCTTTTTTTACTATTGATGTTTTACCGTTTGTACAACTTATCGTCCGTGCTACTCGCCGTTTGTGCCACTTTGTTGTCTGTGCCGATTGCTGTCCGTGTCGATTGCTGTCCGTGCCGCTTGCTGTCCGTGCCGCTTGCTGTTTGTGCCGCTTGCTTTCCGTGCCGCTTGCTGTCCATTCCGCTTGCTGTTTGTGCCGCTTGCTGAGGGGGTTTTGATGGGCGTTTTTGTGATTTATTTGAAAGGTGCCAGGCCTGCGAATGGTATTATAGCATAGGGGGATTGATTTGTCAACCATTTTTGTAAAAAAAAATATTAATATAATTCTGTTTTGTTTTAACTGGTTAATTTTAAATTATTTGCGGCAAATAAAATACCAGCGTTCGTCAATTTCATCGGCTTTTTTCTTATCAAGAGATCCGTAAACCTCTATATCGTGAAAACCGCACGCTAAAAGCGCGTTATTTATGGCTTTCATGGAATAACAACGTTCGTTTTGCTCTTCGTTGTACCTGTTATAAGCTCCATCCGGACGTTTTTCAAAAACAGATAAATTGAAACGGCATAGTTTGTTCGTTTTATTATATGTGTTTTGCCACGCGCATAATACATTGCCTGTTTCAAGAATATAATCGTTGTCGCCGTATATTTTTAAAAATTTATAAGGGGTATTTATATCAAAAATAAACAAACCGCCTTCGTTTAAAAATTTATATACTCCGCTAAAGCATGATTTTACATCGCCGATTGAAGATAAATAGTTTATTCCGTCAAGACAGCAAACAACAGCATCAACTGTTCCGTATAAATCAAGAAAACGCATGTCCTGCTGAATATATAAAATATCCAGATTGGTTTTATCAGAAGAAATTTTGGCTTGTGAAAGCATTTCTGCCGAAATATCCGCTCCGATCATCTGATAGCCGCGTTTTGCCAGTTCTTCCGTCATTTTTCCTGTCCCGCACGCGATATCAAGTACAAGCGATATTTTGTGAGAATTGGAATTAAAAAATCCGCATATAAATTCTGCCCATAATGAATAATCTATTTCATTCATGAGCGAATTATAGTATTTTGCGATTATATCATATGCCCTTTTATTCATATTTGCGTCTGTCAAGTCTCTCAAGGATTGTCATATAACCGTCGTTCCCATATTTTAAACATCTGTTTACACGGCTTATTGTAGCTGTGCTGAGTCCTGTCTGTTCGGCTATATCCGTATAAACATGATTGTTCCGGAGCAGTTTTGCGGCAAGCAAACGTTTTGACATTTCTTTTAATTCGGAGACAGTGCATAAATCTTCAAAAAAGCTGTAACATTCTTCAACATTCTGCAATTCTAAAATCGCTTTGAACAAATAATCAGTTATTTCATCCCGCAATTTTTCGTTCATTAAATAAATCCTCCGATATATTAACATTAAAATAAAAGCCATTATTTTTTACAAATAATAAAGTAAAAAAATTTCAGATTTAATTTTTACAAAGGAAACCATTATTTTTAAAATTCATAAAACATAATTTATTTGATAATAATTTTTGTTATAATCATAAACCGCAGCTATATTCTAATATATTTTTTTCGTATTGTAAAGTATTAATATGTAAAACTTTTTATAAAAATTTTAAATTTGTAATTATCATAAAAAATACATCCGAACATTAAAATCCGGATGTATTTTACTTTTTTAATTTTTAAAATTTAGTTTATAGCTTTTTTCTTTTGATTTAAAACTATAACAAGACCTGCGGATAAAACACATGCGGTAACGCAAAGTACAGGGATATAATTTTCAACACCTGTCTGCGGAACCCAACCTGCCGAACGGCCTCCAAGCGGAACCAAATTACCGAACAAGTCATAAAGTAAACCATCTTCGTGGAATACAAGCTGTCCTTCTTCTACCAATTCCATAACATCTTCGCCGTACAGCTCAACTACTTCTTCACGTGTGTAAGTCGTATTTGGTACAGTTTCTCCGTAATCAGCCGCAAATACAGAAAAATTTAATGTCAATAACAAAAGCAAACCTGCGATTACCAAAAAAACTCTTTTCATATCTATTAATTCCCTTCCCTTGGTTTTTGATTTTTTTATTTTTATAAACATATCAATACCATAATATACATACTATGTAAATAAACAATCTGAATGTTGAATAATTATAACACATTGAAATAAAAAAATCAATACCATTTTAATAAAAATATTAAATAAAAATATTTTTTGAAATTTTATGAAAGTATACATTTTATCAAAGTTATTGTATATAATAATTTGTTATTATAACCAAATAAAATAGTTAACAATATATTATATAATTAAAAAGTTAAGTATGATATAATCACTCTGTATAGGAACTATATATAAAACCAAATATATAATATATTTATGGGCGGGAGAATTAACATTAATAATGAAAGATAAATCAAATAAAGAAAAAAAAGAAGCTTCCTGCAGCAGGCTCGGAACTGTAGGGGGTCAAGCGGTTATTGAGGGTGTCATGATGAAAGGACGCGAAAATTTCGCGGTTTCCGTTCGTATGGAAGACGGTTCTATAAAAACTACCGTCAACAAACATACATCCGTCAGAAAAAAACATAAAATTTTAAATATACCGATATTGAGAGGAATCATTAATTTTGTTGAAATGATGATTCTGAGTTATAAAACCCTGATGATATCGGCTGAAGCACTGGGACTTGAGGAAGAAGAAGAATCAAAATTTGAAAAATGGCTCAGAGTAAAATTCGGCAAAAGTATAATGGATGTAATAATGGTAGTATCCACTATCCTCGGAGTCGGTCTCGGTTTCGGATTGTTTTTCTTTTTGCCTATACTAATAACAAAATCTCTCGACAGCGCAGTCGGGGGAATAGGATGGTTTAAAAATTTAGTAGAAGGTTTAATTAAAATCGGAATATTCGTTCTGTATCTGTGGGGCGTTTCATTCATGCGTGAAATCAAGCGCACATTTGAATATCACGGAGCCGAACATAAATCGATTTTTTGTTATGAATCAGGAGAAGAATTAACCCCCGAAAACGTAAAAAAGTATACACGTTTTCATCCGAGATGCGGAACAAGCTTTATGTTTGTTATGCTGCTTATCAGTATTTTAATATTTTCGCTGCCTTTTATTACATGGGACAATATGTTTTTGCGTATGATTACAAAAGTATTATTGCTGCCAATAATAGTAGGTATCGGATATGAATTTATTATGTTTGCCGGAAAGCATGATAACATAATTGTCAGGATTTTATCCGCTCCCGGACTTTGGATGCAGCGTATAACCACCCGAGAACCGGATTTAAAACAAATAGAAGTAGCAATTACCTCATTGAAAAAAGCTTTGCCGGACGTTTTTCCGGAAGAAACTTCAGAGAGTGTGCCTGAAACGCAAAACATCGCGGATAATTCCGCTTCTATTCCTAATAATAACATTGATTCCACTGTAAAAACATTCTGATAAAATTTAAAAACATAAAAAAAGAACGGATTTCAATCGTCCGTTCTTAATTTTGAGGTATAATCTATATTATTTATTTATTGTCATCATACAAGTTGTCAGTTTGATATACTTCAGTCCCGTCCTGCGATAACATTTCTAATTCATTATTATAAGCATTGATAATAGCAGTTTCGAGAATGCTCCTAAATTCCGCGTTAATAGGATGCACTATATCACGATATGTATTATCCGGATTTTTGCGACTCGGCATTACAATAAAGTATTTTTCCCTCGCATATATGACTTTTACGTCATGAACTGCAAGCTGGTCGTCAAATGTTACCGATACAATAGCCTTCATCGGACTTTCGTCACTAAAAATTTTCCTCACCTTTATATCGGTGACAGTCATTGGGGTTACCTCCTGTTTGCATAGTATAAAATAAAAGGTCTTTTATCTCCCCTATATTGTACAAAATATTTGTGTCCGATATAAATATTAAAGGAAATCTTTTTTTAAACTAGTTGTAGACTATGTGTAGACATATTAAAAAAATCGCCGCAAATCGACGATATTGTTCCAAATTATTGTATATGTACAATAATTTTTCTTATTATTTTTTGTGCATTATTTGTAATATATAGATCGGAGAACCGTAATTTTACAATGGATAACAATATTATAAAGTCCGTACCCAACTTGTCAGATATACATTATATTGGTATAGGCGGCATATCAATGTCATCTATCGCAGCCATTTCAAAAAACTTCGGGTACAGCATCTCCGGAAGTGACAGAACTTATTCCGCTTTAATAAAAAGCCTTGAGGACTTGGGAATAAAAATTTATATAGGTCACAAAAAAGAAAATATAAATCCGAACCGAACTCCAAAGGACATGGTGATTGTATACACAGCCGCTATAGCAAACGATAATCCCGAGCTTTCGGAAGCCCGTTCACGCGGTTTTAAATGTATGACACGTGCGGAGTTTTTGGGTCAGTTAATGCTCGGATACAACACGCGTATCGGAATATCCGGAACTCACGGAAAAAGTACAACAACCGCGATGATTTCCGCTATATACAAAGCAGCAAACAATGACGCTACTGTTTTATGCGGAGCGGAAATGAAAAATTACAATTCCGCTTATCATATCGGAAAACAAAACTGTATTATTTTTGAAGCCTGCGAATATACCGATTCTTTCCTTTCTTTTTATCCGACAACCGCGGTGGTTACAAATATTGAGCTTGATCATATGGATTATTTCAAAAGTTTGGAACAATACATCAATTCATATAAAAACTATATATCTCTGTCAAATAAAGCGATAGTAAATTTTAGCGATCCCAATACGGCTGCGGCATTCGGAGGATACACAAAAAATATTGCGGGGTTTGCTCTATCGGATGAAAACTATGATAAAATACCCGATTCAAATCTATATCTTGCGGAAAATATTAACTACGGAGAAAACTTCGTTTGCTTTGACATATCATGCGGTGATATTTGGACGGAAAAGATAAAAAATATAAAGCTTCCTTTTGCCGGCAGGCATAATATAAAGAATGCGCTTGCAGCGGCAGCAGCGGCAGCCGAAAACGGAATTTCTCAGGAAGCGATTAAAACAGGTCTTGAAAGCTTTTGCGGAATTAGCCGACGGTTTGAAACTAAGGGATTTTTAAAAGGAGCGCGTATTATAAGCGATTATGCACATCATCCAACTGAAATTAAAGCCACATTGTCAGCCGCAAAAAGACTCGGCGGAAAAATCACCGCTGTTTTTCAACCGCATTCTATATCGAGGACAAATGAATTTTTCGATGAATTTATACAAAGCTTCAGCGAAGCCGATCATATAATTTTTGCCGATATCTATGAAAATCTGGAATGTGACACAGGCAAATCCGGAATAACTTCCGCTTCCCTTGCAAAAGCCACGGAAAATTCCGAGTATATATCAGATTTTACGGAAATAGCCCGTGAAATAAAAGAAACAGCCTCCGAGGGAAACATTTTTGTTATAATGGGCGCGGGAGATATAACCAAACTTTTCCCTCTGCTCGAACAAGAAGGAATGTCAGTTCTTTAAAGTAATAATCTATCCTCAAAACCAATTCAAATAAATAATAAAATGACTTACGCCGAAAAATGGATTATACCGATAAACAGATTTTAAAATTATATTTTAGTATTTATTTCTGTCCAGTTCGTTTGAATCCGTTAAATTTGTATCAAAGCAAGCGTAAGTCATTATTTTTATTGTTTTTCGGAAATCATAGAAGAAAGTAATTCCTTGTTGTGCCACAAAGCGCAGCCTCCATCGCTTTCTTTGAGCAAATGATGATTTTCTCTTACCATGCGGAGGAGAGGGGAAGAAAGCGCTTGTACCAAACTCTTATCTTTAAGAGAAGTATCGGAAAAAGGCGCGAACGGGCATGGTTCAACTTTTCCGGATGAACTGATATGTATAAACCCTCTGCCTGCCGCCAAACATCCTCCGTAATTTTCTTCGTTTCCGGGAAAGGGAACAAACCATGCGGGATAATTTTTATTATTCTCTTCGCAAACCAAAGTGAGCTTTCGTTTATTTTCCGCCGATAAAACGAGCGGTTCGCTACCTTTTTCCACGGGAACATATTCGGTAAAAATAAAAAGCTTTACTCCCATCGATATATATTTATCTATAAAATCAGAATTTGTAACAGTTCCGAAATTTTCGCTTGTGACAGTTACTGATATTCCGCAGGGGATTCTTTCGTTTTTTAATCTTTCGATAGCGGCGGTTATTTTAGCGTAAATACCCGCTCCTCTCCTGTTATCCGTTTGAGTTTCGTTTCCCTCAACACTTATAACCGGAATAATATGACGGTGGGCATCAAAATATTTTATATACTTTTCCGTAAGCAAAGTTCCGTTTGTGAACAATATACCTAAAAATTCCGGATGTTCTCCGAGTTTATAAAGCCATTGCGGTTCCATAAGCGGTTCTCCGCCCGCCAGCATGACAATATTTACCCCTATATCGGAAGCTTCGTTCAATACTTCGTTTATACGGTTATCTCCGAGCTTTTCACTTTCTTTTTTCTTTTCACAAGCGTAACAACCCGCGCATTTCAAATTACAAACCTCCGTTGTACTTACTATCATCAGCGGAGGGATTTCGAGGTTTTCCCCCAAATATTTTTCTCTTATTTTTTCAGAGCTTCTAACTCTTTCCGCTATGCGTAAAAAGGATGAGAACGAAGCCGGATAATCTTTTAAAAATCCGAGTGCGCTCTTAATTGAAAAATCAATATTCCCGAAAAAAAGATTTCTGTATGATTTACTTTGCATATTTATCCTCAGATGTTTTTTCGTTTGCTTTTATGCTGTTAATAATTTTATACAATAACCCGTAAAGCTGACCCGCTTCTTCTTTCGAAAGCGGAACGCATTGCCCTATTTTCCCGGGTATTTGAGCAGCTTTTTCTTTCAAGCTTTCGCCGGATTCGGTTATTGTGACATTCACCTGACGTTCGTCCTCCGCAGATCTTTCGCGGCGGATAAATCCTTTTGATTCGAGCCTCTTCAGCAAAGGGGTAAGAGTACCGGAATCCAGATATAAAAACTCGCCGAGTTCTGATACCGTAGTCTTTTTATGCTCCCATAATACCATTAGAGTGATATACTGCGTATAAGTCAAATCTATTTCATCAAGATAAGGCTTATACAGGTTTACAATTTCTTTTGAACAAACATACATCGGAAAACAAAGCTGGTTTGCAAGTTTCAATATTTCATGTTCCATATACTTATCCATGTTTTATTATTATAATTTATAATTTATAATTTCTGCAACTTTACAAATTTAAGTTCTTATTAAATTGTTACAAATTTAATTTTGCAAAATTATTATATAACAATTATTGCGTAATGTCAATAATTTTAGAGAAACATTACAAAAACAATGCTTTAAAATTTTAATAAAATTTTGTTTCCGAAGTATTTATAAAAAGTATTTTCGAAAAACGTTTTTGCTTTAAACTATCAGGATTTCAAAAAATGTACAATATAATTTTTACTAAATTATAAACAATAAAAGAAGCCGTCCATGCTATACAGATTTGCATAACAACCATAAAAACCGACCATTTTAAGCCGATTTCCCGTTTTACCGCTGCGACTGCTGCTACGCATGGCGTGTAAAGCAATACAAAAGTTAAAAAACTGATTGCTTCTTGGGAAGTAAACATTTCCTTTAAAGCAAAAAACAAATTTTCATATCCGCCTGCACCTATACTTCCCGTTAAAACAGCAAAAGTGCTAACCACAGCTTCTTTCGCAAAAAATCCGCTTATCAGAGCTGTCACGGCAATATAGTTACCAAATCCCAAAGGAGCAAAAATTATTGCGGATTTTGATCCGAGAACTGAAAGCATACTTTCGGACGAATTTGAAACCACGTTAAAATTAAAATCAAAGGTTCTCATAATCCATATTATCAAAGAAGCTAAAAATATAACGGTAAATGCGCGGTTTATAAAATGTTTTAATTTATCCAGTACAAGCTTTGCGACAGATTTTAATGAAGGTAAGCGGTAATTCGGCAGTTCCATTAAAAAAGGAGCGGAATTATTTGATTTTATAGTGTGTTTTAAAATTTTTGAATATATTATTCCGGAAATTATACTTCCCGCATAAAGTAATATCATAACAACAGGTGCGGTTTTCGAAAAAAACAGAACGGTGAACAAAGTATATATCGGAAGCTTCGCACTGCAGCTCATAAAAGGAATAAGCAATACAGTCATTTTTCGGTCACGATCTCCGGGAATAGTTCTCGCAGCCATAACAGCGGGTACGGAGCAGCCGAAACCGATAAGCAACGGAACAATGCTTTTGCCTGACAATCCTAGCTTAGTGAGCGGTTTATCCATTATATACACAATACGCGCCATATATCCGCTGTCTTCGAGAAATGAAAGAAGTATAAATAAAACCGCAATGTAAGGTATAAAAGATAGAACCGAACCTATTCCCGAAAATATTCCGTTAAGCAGAAGATCCCGCAGAATTTCATTTACACCGATTCCGCTTAAAAAAGTTTCAGCAGCCAATGAAATATTATTAAGCACCAGGGATAATAGATTATTTAATACAGGACCGGAAACACCGAATGTAAAATAAAACATAGCAAGCATTATGATTATAAAAATCGGTATAGCGGTATATTTTCCGGTCAAAATTTTATCAGCCGCCGCGCTTCTTTTTTTCTCTTTGTTTAATTTTGGTTTAATGTAAACTTTGGCACAAAATTTTTCGATATATTTATATCTTGCCTCGATAATAAGCTCTTCCGCCGTTTCTCCGTACTCTTTTTCAATTTCAATGATATAGTTTTTCGCCGTTTTTATAAAATCATCGTCAAAACCGTGATTTTTTATGTAATACTGATCCCCCTCGATTATTTTTATTGCAGAAAAAACCTCGTTCGTTTTTTTATATCCGATATATTTTTTATCAGTCTTAATTAATTGCGTAATATTTTGAACACAACGGTGAGGGGCGCCTGAATAAAAATTATTTTTGGCAGGATGTATATTGTTTTTCACCGTTTGAAGAAGCTTTGATACAAGTTCGTCCGTTCCTTCGTTTTTTTTCGCGCTTATAGAAATCGCAAAAATTCCAAGTTCAGTTTCAAATTCCCTTGTTTTAATGCTTCCCCCGTCAGCTTTCAATTCATCTGTCATATTGAGAGCGGCGATTAATGGAATACCGAGTTCAATTAATTGGAGAGTTAAGTACAAATTCCGCTCTAAATTAGTTGAATCTATAATGTTTATGATTCCGTCCGGTTTTTCGTTTGTCAAATAATTATATGTTATTTTTTCTTCGTTAGTATAAGGATTTAAAGAATACATTCCGGGAAGATCCGTTAAAATAATATCATCATTTCCTTTTATTTCACCGCTTTTTATATCGACCGTAATACCCGGATAATTGCCTGTATGCTGGTTTGACCCGGTAAGCTGATTAAAAAGAGTAGTCTTGCCGCAGTTTTGATTTCCCACCAAAGCAATCCGCATAAAATTATTCTCCGTATGTATAGGTTTATTTTTTTTTATTTATTATATAAAATCAATTGTGATGATAAATAAAAAATTATTTTAGGATTTTTTATATTACTTTAAATGATTCTATTAATTTATATGTACCCAAAGATAATTTTATAGCGTTCTGATAATTTACCGTACAAATATTGATTTTATTTTTTTTATAATATATAATAGAAAAAAGACTTTTAAACGGAGATATAAAATGGAATATATACCTTACTTTTTTTTAATGGCTCTGTTTACCGTAACAGCCGTTTATCAAGCTTTGAAATAAAATTATTTGAAACAGCATTTCTTGAAATAACATTCTACAAAAAATAATTAAAAATAAAAAAGCGTGAAATAATTGTTAATAAACAACTGCTTTACGCTTCTTTTGGAGGTCATTTTTTATATTATTTGTTTTCTGATTAATTTTATAATACTTTTATTGCGAATTGGGGGCAAACACCGGCACAATAACCGCAGAGGATACATTTATCGGCGTCGCAAACCGCTTTATCTGTTTTTAAATTTTTTTCATCGTTTAAATCAACATTTTTTTCGTCCGCGGCTTTTTTTATTATAATAGAATTCTGACCGCAGCGGGAAACACAGCTTCCGCATCCGGTGCAATAGGATTCGATAAACAACCGCCGTTTTTTATTTTTCAAACGCAGTTTTGCTTCTTCACTAAAATATCCGTTTTCAAAATAAAATATATTTGATGAAACTTCTTCCTCCGATTGCATACCGACAGCCACGGAATCAACCAATAATTCCGGGTTGTTTTTTTCTTTTTCTGTTTGCGCTCTCAGCACAAAATCAAAAGCTTCCGGCGCTGTTTTAAAGAGATGTCCTCCTCCGAGAGGTTTCATTGTAAAAATACCGATACCCTCATTTTTAGCGCAAATCAATTCCCGTTTCATTTCATCGATGGTCCCGTCGGCAATTCCGAGCCCTCTCATATTGAATATAGGATGTATCACATCAATCGGAAATAAGCCGCGTTTTGTCATTTCGATAACCCCACGAACCGCCGCTATATGGTGCATGGAAACTCCCACAGCCCGAATTATACCTTTCGTTTTCAATTCGAAGAGATGTTCCAAAGCTTCTCTATGCCCTCTCAGCGTGTGAATACTCTCCTGTTCGTGCAGCATGAATATATCTATATAATCACGGTCAAGCGCGTTTCTTGCCTCCTCTACGGCTTTATCCGCTCCGTTTTTATCGTAAGCATATGTTTTGGATGAAATAACCGAGTCAAATCTTCCGCTCATTTTCATCGCAAGCTTTATATATTCGTAATTTTTATAATATTGTGCGGTATCTATAAAATTAACACCGTTCAAAAAAGCGCGGGCTATTACTCCCGCGCCTTCATTAACATTTAACGCCGCCTGAAGCGGTCCTACTGTAAGCGAACCGAAACAGAGACGTGATACATGTATTCCTGTCGTGCCCAGATATTTATATTCCATAAAACCTTATAATTCTTGTTTGAAGCTTAATTTCAAAGTTCCAGATATGATTTTAAAAGCGCGCTGATAAGCTCGTCCCTGTCGATTTTACGTATCAGGGAACGGGCATTTTTATAATTGGTGATATAAGTCGGATCTTCTGAAAGGATATAGAAAACTATCTGATCAATAGGCCGGTATCCTTTTTCGCTTAGAGCCGAATATACCGCTTGAAGTATTTGTTTTATTTCGACATCTTTTCCGTCACGAAGAGAAAAAGTTATCGTTTTATCGTTATCATTTATATTTTGAGCCATAACCTCTCCTTTTATGATTAATTATATTAATCGAAGAAATATTTAATACGGCATTTATAACAATGTACCAAAAGTTTAGTTTTCTCAAGATGAGGCTGCCCTATTATGATCCGCGCCGGGGGATTATCCTCCGAGAAGAGAACTTAAACTGCGTTCTACCAAAACTTGTATTATATAATCGGGTTTTTCTGTTTTGGAATAATCCATAACAGCGTCGATTCCGCAGTTCCAGGGAGTATAGAGTATTGATTTAAACTGTTCTGCCGTATGGTATATCAAAGCCGCTCCGAACGAGTCGCGCATAACGACCGCAGTTGGTAAGTTTTCATTCGGAACAGTACAGCGCGTACTTCCGTCCGCTTCGTTCACCACGGTAGAAAGACGTGTGCCTGCTATATTACAATATGTTATATTTTCCGTGACTTCGCCCGGGTTTACACCAAGGAAATTAACTAAATCTCCTCCGGGACCCATTTCTTTGTATATATCAAATTTATCAAGTTCAAACGGTTTTGTCAACTCATTTCCGGTATCATTATGAATAATTTCCATTAACTTATAGTAACCAAAATATGAACCGAGAGTATTCCAGTGAGTATCTGTTTGATAATAAAGTTTCCCTGAAGATTTATTATCGAGCATAAACTGCTGCAAATCTACTATAAATACATTATTGTCATCTCTCGAGTTGATTAATTCAACAAGCTGTTTTAATTTTGAGTTTTCAGATACTTTTTCCGCGACAAGATCGTCCGGAGCTGTTTCCGGATAAATCGTCAGTGCGTTGGGTGCTATCAAATATATCAGTTTAGTTGTGTCTTTCGCATATTTATGCGCGTTATCAAGACGTCTGTTTATACCCTTTTCAACAGCCGCAAGCTGAGAATCTGAAAATAAGTCATTGCCCCGATAATCGCTTTTTGTCTGCGGATAATGAAGCTGCGAATTATATCCGACAAAAACTTCCACTCCGCCGGTTTCGTACGATATATCAACTTTCAAAGCCGGACTCGGATTTTTACCTTTTACTTGGGCGACGATTTTTACGGTGTCTGTCTGATCTTTTTCCAATTTAACGGAAATGAAAAATCTTTTATCCTGTGCCGTTGTTGTAAACGTTTCAAAGTTCTTTCCGGAAACCGTGAGAGTTGCGTTCTTTTCGGTCGTTCCGGTTATACAAGTCGTTCCTTTTGCTATAATCGAATAGTCGTCATACTTCGGTTTGGCTGTTGTCAGCTCAAATTCGCCTTTGGTTGTTTCTTCTTCCTCTTCTGTTGTTTCTTCTTTGGTTTCTTTTTTTGTGGTTTCGTCCGGATAACGCTTTTTCTTTTTAGCTGTTGTTTCAACTGCCGTAGTGTTGAACTGCGCTCCGCACGAAACAGAGGTTGCTACCATGACTGCCAGTAATACAAGACAAATTACGCGTGCTATTGCTTTCATATAAATCTCCGGATAATAATATTATTATTTATTTTTTATAATTATTTTTCATCCGCCAAGCAAAGCGGAAAGATTTCGCTCAACTAAAACCTGTATAAAGTAGTCGGGTTTATTCGCTGCTATCACTTCTTTAAGGAAAAGCTGTCCGGGTGACATCCAAACAATTTCATTGAAATGCTCCGATACATAAGATATCATCGCACCTCCGAAAGAATCGCGGGTTACGACCGCGTTCGGGAGTTCTGTGTTCCCGGTTCTTCTGATATCGCTGCCGAATTTATCCGAAGCGGCTGTTGCGATAAGATTATTTTTCGGAACACAATATGTGACGTTCTCTGTCACCCTCGGATTTCCGGCTCCGAGAAAATTATATAGATCTCCGCATCCCGAAACTTTTTTATAGACATCGAAGTTATCAAGTTCCAACGGAACCGTTCCGCCTCCGCCCCAGTCGCCGTGCACAGTTTCCATCAGTTTATAATATCCGAAATACGCTCCGAAGGTATTCCAGTGGGTATCCGTTTGATAATAAAGCTTTCCGAGGTCTTTTTTCGAACGTATATATTCCGGCAAATCAATTACCATAATATTTTCATTGTCAAGCTTTTTTATAACATTTACAAACTGAGACAATTTCGATTCTTCGGTAACTTTTTTCGCCGCCATTTCGTCGGTTGCTGTTTCAGGATATATAGTTAAGGCGTTCGGAGCTATCAGATATATCAGTTTGGTATCTTTTTCGGAAAAACCTCTCACCCTGTCAAGCCGGGATTCTGCCATTTTCGCAAGACCCCTCAGTTCAGCTTCACGGAAAAGATTTGTTCCCTGATAATCTTCAATCGTATACGGATAGTGAAGCTGAGAATATTTCCCCGCGAACACATCCCTTTTCCCCGCTTTATCACTGTATTCGCAGTATATTTCTATCGGCGAGCTTTCCGCTTTGCCTTCGGTTTTAGCCGTCAGGACAACCGTTTCGCTTCCGTTTTTAGGTATTGTAATATCTATAAAGAAAGTGGTATCCTGCGGATAAGCTTCAAATGTCTCAAAATTTTCGCCGGATACTTTAATAACCGATCCTTCTTCGACAGAACCCATAATACAAACAACATCCTTGTTTGTCATCGAGCTGTCAAGATACACCGGAGTCATTGTTGTGTACGGATCATCTCCCGCGCGTATCGCCGCCGAATAGGAATCCCCGATGGTTTTATCAAAAAGCGTGTAGAGCATATCCTCGGGAATAATCTGGATAACAACATCAGGGGAATATTTATTCATAACAGATTCGCTGTAAACATAGTCGGTTATATATCCCACGCTTCCGAAAGTAGCTGAAATATAATTTTTCAGCTCATCCGTTAAATCAGCGTTTCCGCACTGTACCAAAACCGAAGGGGAAGAACGAAGCTCTGTCCGGTATTCTGCCGACATAAAAGTGGCCTGATAATCTTTTGAAGCGGCGTTTGTGTATCTTGACGAAATATCAGCCGTATCCATAGAAAGAGCTTTTGCTCCGCCGGATACATCTGCGGGGATCGATTCTATAATTTCGCTGTAAATTTTGTATACAGCGTCTTCCTGAAGCGTCCCTTCTTTTGCGAAAACAGCTTTTTCTTCATTTTTTAAATCGATAAAATTCTGTGTTAAATCAAGATAAATAACCGAAGCTTCATTATTTTGTGCGATATATTCACTAATGAGTTCTCTTCTTGTGTTTTCTCCGTTATTCGGAAAACTTTCCGGAAGATATTCACCGTAAACACTCTGCGGCATTGGAACTACTGCCAAAATAAGCGCGGCTCCGCTGTTTTGAAGCGAAGTTTTTCTTCTTGCAAGCATACGGTACATATCAGGAAGCGAACCGCTGTCATTTTCATATTCATTTTTTCGGTCAGATGTATAGCTATAGTATTCGTTTCCGTCCGGAAAAACCCATCCGTCTTTTCCGGTTATATGCGAAACAGACTCATTTTTATTTCCTCCGTCATCCTTACACGAAGCGGCAAGAAATATAATTTGAAATAAAAAAAGTAAAACTATTATTGTTTTTGTATTCTTCATAATAAATAAATATTAAACGGATTAATCCGTCATCTTTTCGTTATTTTTTACGTAAATATCAAACGACATTATTCTATTATTATAAAATAATGATGTGAACAAATCAATAAAAATATTTAATTTTATAAAACATTGTGCATATTGTGTATTTTCATCGGAGTTTTTATTACAATAATAACAATTTTTTTTATGAATAAAAATATTATTTATTTTTTTTTATACGAATTAGAATTCTCCGGCGAAAGATACAACTTTGCATCCAGCCGAAGATTTAATTTTATATAACTTGTGAATCAAAAATTATATAAATTTTCATACCCGTTTACCGGTTTTATCATATACTCTGCGTTATATAAATCTGCTTTTGTACAAAACGGATCTCCTGTATCCATATAAATTTTTTATTTTTTACAAAGATAAGATGTTTTTATACATATTTTTATATAAAATTACAGCTTTTTATATTATATATTGTATTTGTAAAATTATTTATGATATACTTGTACTTGTACTTGTACTTGAACTTGAAAAATTTCAGCAAAGGTTAAAACAACATACTTCATAATTAAAATATCGGAGGATTGAACAAATGTCTGATATCATCGACGATTTCATTATATCCGAGCTTGATAAATGCGTCGGAGGACTTTACATAATTGACGAGGAAAGCTGTATAATTTTATGGATAAACGAATATATAAAAAAAAGATACGGAGATGTTTGCGGAAAACATTGTTACGAAGTTTTTAACTCAAATGTAAGAAGATGCGGATTCTGTCCGGAAAATATTAATTTGGGAACAACATATTCGTGGGATTATTATGATAGCGCAAAGGACAAATGGATTAAAGTCAAAAGCCGAATAGTCACGCACCGCGATTCTCAAAAAAAATACAGATTACATTCGGTAAATTCGGTCAACGATATTATGCAGCTAAACCGGGAAGCTATTACTCAAATGGCATTTTTACAAAACCTGCTGCGCGAAAACGAAAAAATGAAAGCGTTGCTTGAATGGGA
>JAVBPA010000106.1:0-10113 GCA_031549925.1 Eubacteriales bacterium | reverse complement strand
ACCCATCGGACCTGTAGGACCCGGAACGGTACTATCGGCACCTGCCGGACCTGTTTCGCCCTGCGGACCCATCGGACCCACTGGACCTTGAGGACCCGGAACGGTACTGTCGGCACCTGCCGGACCGGTTTCACCTTGCGGACCCATCGGACCTTGAGGGCCGGTTTTACCTTGAGGGCCTCGCGGTCCCCTCGGACCGGGATCACCTTTTTCACCTTTACAATACCAAGGACATAAATCGTTTTTTAGATATTCTATAAGAATCGGATATAAGTCTTCAAACATTATACAACAATTTTCACAATCGCAACGGTTTTTACAACATCTGAATATTTCTTGCAATCTTTTTAGTAAATGACATAATTTTTTATCAGGGTATTTTTGATTAATATAGAAATTTTGTTTTTTGAGATATTTAACTAGCCTCGGGTATAGTTTTATAAATTTTTCACAGCAATAACTACAATCACACTGCTTTTTACAACAAAAATATATTTTTTCCAATTGGTTAATAATACATTTTATTTCTTTTTTAAGAGAACATTTGTTTTTGTTCGGGCATTTTTTTTCATTTGTACAATCCATTATTCATACTCCTTTTCAAAGTAGACTTTTAAGGGAGCGATGATGAACAATAATATTTTACGTTATATTTTATTCCCTCAATATTATAATATGCGTCTATCAAACGATTGGTAACTAAAAATCGTTAAATAAAAATTGAATCATATTAGAATCATAATCGAAATTTTTATTACATAAAATTATATATAAATATTATAATATGGGGGAATAAAAAGTGGCTGTTACAGATACCAAATCTCAAATATTTTTAGCTGCTTTAGATCTTTTTGCTTTGAATGGATTTGAAAAAACTACGATGAGAAGTATCGCGAGAAAAGTTGGTATTCAATCGGCAAGTATTTATTATTATTATGATTCTAAAGAAAGTTTATTAAGAGCTATATATTCTGAATTTGAAAATAATTTTGCAAAATACAGAAATGAACCGGAAACAATATTTAAAGCAGCTAAAGAAAAACCGCTTTCAGATGTTTTAAAAATGATTTTTTATACATTTGGTAATTCTGCGGAACGTGACAAAATGATGATGATATCCCGTGTTATTTTATCACTTCAATACGAAAATTTTTCAGCACAGGAACTTTATGAAAAAGTCATGATTCGTGACGCATTGAATTATGGAATGAAAGTATTTAACGGTTTATATTCTTTAGGTAAAATAAAAAAAGTAAATTTTGAGTGGATTACTTATATTTTTCATGCTTTTGCAATTTCTTTTTTTCAAGAGAATATAAGAAGCTTTAAATCTTATTCTATTAGTATCAAGGAATATGAAGAAGGAAGCCGGTTTCTTTGTTCCAGTTTTGCTCAAATAATTGGAATATGATTGTAAATTCATTTAAATATTTTAAAGTATATAATTGTTAGTTTTAAAATAAACATTATATACTTTATTTTTATATATAAATTTTTTTTATATAACCAAATATGATAACTTATCATTAAATAATAAATTTTTATTTTGTGAATTTAAATGTATTATTCCATAATCGGAATTTAAATTATTTATCAATGATCCAAATAATTTTTTTATTTTATTGACAAATCCACTATAATGTGATACTATATACCGGTACTAAGTATAACAGAATACATATATAAATAATAAAAAAGGGAAGTGATTATATTGGAAAATTTAACCGAAATGCTCAAAGGTGTGCTGGAAGGTTGTGTTCTTGAAATAATCAATCAAAATGAAACTTACGGTTATGAAATTACAAAAAAATTGCAAGCTCTGGGATTCAAAGATGTTGTTGACGGAACTGTATATACAATTATTATACGTATGGAAAATAATGGATTTTTAAATATTGATAAAAAGCCTTCAGAATTAGGACCTCCCAGAAAATTTTTTACTTTAAGTGATAAAGGACGCGAGGAGCTTCGTCTATTTTGGATTAAATGGGATTTCGTTGCTTCAAGAATCAATGAATTAAGGAGGAATAATGTAAATGAATTTTTGGGATAGAATAACTGGTAATGATATGACCAGAGAACTAAAAAATTTTGAATTACGTGTTGAAAAATTACCTATAGATTATAAAGCTGCATGGAATGAAATTAAAATATATATATGGCCGCAATCGGATTTTACAGGACGTAATCTTATGCCTATTCTAAACGGAGTTCTTGGTCTTTTGGAAGAATCTGCCGAAGAAGGGCAAAATATCAATGAAATTTTTAACGGAGATATAAAAGGTTTCTGTTCAGCGCTTATCGGCGAAAGCGGAACTAAAACTTTTCGTGATAAATGGCGTAAACAATTAAATGATACTATCGCTAAGAAATTAAAAAAATAGGAGATAAGCCATGAGTATACATGATATAATCGAAGGTAAAAAAGAGTGGAAAGCTCATATTAACCGGTTAAAAGCTTTGCCGAAAGATTATCAAATCGTTTATAAAGAATTACAAAAATATCTTTTCAAAATAGGTCCTGTAGAGCTTTCAGAAGATTTTAGTTTATTGTCGGGTATTTTGGATTTTTTTTATGAAGGTGTTGCTTCCGGAAAAAGCGTTCTTGAAGTAACAGGAAATGATGTTGCTTTATTTTGTGACGAATTGATAAAAGATTCAAAAACCTATGCGGATATTTATCAGGAGTCTGTAAAAAACGAAATTAATAAATCGATTAAAAAGAATACAAATTCATAATATTTTAAGTTTCTTCTTATTTTATTGAATATAAATTCATTATGATTTGCGAATTACAAAAAAGAGCCGCTTCCTGATTATTTTATGAAGCGGTTTGTATTTTTTATCATTTATTATTATTTTAATAATAGTAAAATAGGGGAAATGTGCATGTAACATCCTTCGATTCTGTAGAGTGTTTCTCCATTTTCAGTATCTTTTATTTGAATAGGTAATTTATCTAACGCAAAATAAATTGTTTCAATTGATAGTTTACATTTTGTTTTAATATCTTCTATACTGACATAATAATCAAAATCTCTTTTCGTAAGTTCATATATTCCGAAAAAGACTTTTAAAGTATCTATGCTGAATATATTTTCTAAAAAAGAATATATATCCCGAATTTCCGTCGGAGAAACAGGTTGTGCGATTCGGGTGTCAGATATAAATATTGAATTAGCTCGGTGTACAGTCGTTCCCTCAGGTTCCGAACAAGCGGAAAATCCCCATTTATAACAATCTTCCATAATACTGCGATTTTTATTTGTATCCCAAGGAACATACTTTTTATATCCGCTTGTAACTGCTCCTTCATGCAGAAGTGTTGATAATTTAAATGCTATTGAAAATGATTCGTTTTCAGGAGACATTTGGAATAAAGTTTTTATTTTTAGATAAACATTTTCAAAAGATTCAGATGATTTATATCCCATTAATTCATCGATTGATACATTAAAAAATTTCGCAAGAACAGGCAATAGCTGTATATCCGGGCAGCAAGATCCAGATTCCCATTTTGAAACGGATTGGTTTGTAACCCATATTGCTTGTGCTAATTCTTCTTGAGTGATGTTTTTTTGTTTGCGTAAAAAAGAAATTTGTTCATTTATTTTTATTTCAATCATATAAAAATACTTTCCTTGTTGTTTAGTTGAGATTATATTTACATTTTATCAAATATAATATAAAAATCAATGACGCATTAGTTTGATTATAATAAATTTATTCCTACTTGTTGTTGGAAAATTTCATTTTTTGTTATATTACATAATTTTTTTAATTATTTATATTATAATTGTATTATGTAATGTTGTTTTTTGGTTCTACATATGTTATAATAAAACTTATAAAATATGTATTTTCATAATAAATATTTTGGAAGAAATTAAAATGAAAAAAATAAATAATAAAAATATTTTTATAGTATTCTTGTTTTTAATTTTGATATTTAATTTAATAGGATGCGATAAAAAAAACAACGAAACATATAAAAGCGAATCGTTGAATTTAGAAATATTTTTCCCCGAGGAATGGAACGGTAAATATTTATTGGAAGAAGATGAAACAGGTATAACTGTTTATCATACAAAAACATATCAAAACTATGCTAATTTCGGAGTTTTATTTATTTTACGTAAAGCTGAAGGCGGAGCCGATGTTTATAATGAAAACACTAATCCCGGAGGAAATTATATTATTTCACAAACAGAAGAATATACATATTTAATGCTTATTCCGACAGATGTACAATGTGATATTAATGATCCAAATGAATATTTAGAAATAGCGGAACAAATTGGTGAAATAAGAGAAAACATTAAATTTATTAAATAAAAGAATGATTAATTATTTCATATAAAATAAAAACAAAATTTATAAATCGAGAGTAAATTCCTTTACGGTATGAAGCTCTCGTTTTTTTATTTTTAAATTATGTATTTAATTTATAAACATACTATATTTATTAAAATATAATTATTTAAATATTTCTGTTTTTATTATTTGCTCTGATTCATTTTTCGTTCCGGTAAATTCATCCATTGTAGCGCAAGTTTTATTGTTTATATCATTGCGTTTAAAAACGACTAAAAAAGTTTTTAATATTATTTTTATATCTCCTAAGAATGTAATATCATCAACATATGATACATCCATATTAAATTTATCTTCCCAACTAACACTGTTTCGTCCGTTTACTTGTGCATATCCCGTTAAACCCGGGCGAACTTCATGTCTGCGTTTTTGTTGTTCATTATAAAGAGATAAATATTTTATAAGCAATGGCCTTGGTCCTACTATTGAAAGATCACCTTTTATAATATTTATCAAAGATGGGAGCTCGTCAAGGGAAGTACTCCTCAACATTTTTCCATATGGAACTAATCGGTTTTCATCAGATAATAATATTCCATTTTTATCTATTGCATAACTCATAGTACGAAATTTTATAAGATTAAATATTTTTTCATTTTTTCCGGGTCTTGCTTGTACAAAAAACGGATTTCCTTTCATTAAAAACATGCCTGTTATAATTAAAATCAATAACAATGGTGAAAGAAAAATCAATGCTGTTAGTGACAAACAAAAATCAATAGGTCTTTTTACATATTTCGCATACATATTTCAAATACCTCAAAATGAAGACATGATCATTTCAATCAGATATCACCGTTCGTCTGTTTTCATACTGATCTTTTAATCGGTATAATTCTCTCTCGAATGTTTTTGTTCAAACATTTTTTATAAAGTTTTATAATTATTTTGTTTTTTAGATATATATATTTATTTTAAATTAACATATTTATGATATCACATCGGACATCTATTATCAATACTTTTTTAATATTTTATATTACTTATCATATGAATTTCATCATTTTATAGTAAAACATGGACAATAATGGAAAATATGATGTTTTGTATTATTTCATAATATAAAATTTATAATAAAAAAATTCCCGGTTTTTATGTCAAACCGGGGAAAATAAACGATTATTTTATTCAAAAATTAATTCAACTTTAACTTCTGCTCCATTAAGCTGAGTAAGGTTTTTGTCTGTTCTAAAACATTCATATTTCAAAATACAATCTTTATAATTTCCTTTTGAAACGGTTTTATTTAAATTAATTGAATAAATACCCTTTCCCGGAGAAATCATCTTGGATTTTTATAGCTCTGTACCATCTGACATAATAAGAGTTAATACAAAATAACATGAATTTACTTCAGGATTCATAAAGTTTACTTGCTGTTCCAGTTGATCGGCTCGAAGAGGAATAGATTTATATCCGGGAATTGCGATTCCTCCAGTTTGTTTGTTTGTACTTTCACTGGTTATTTCACCAACCCAATCAACTGCGTTAGGATCAATATCTGGGTTAAATTCTGTTTTTGCGGAAGTTTCTTCACGGCCGCTAAACCATTTGTTGTAAGTAATTCCAAAAACCACTCCTCCGCTTAGCAAAAGTATTACCAATAAAATATTCAATATAAATTTTAGTTTTTTATTTGCCATAAATTTTGCTCTCCTCTTTTTTGAAACGAAGGATGAAATTAAGTAAAAATAATAATACTATTATTACAACACCATATAGTAAAATATTTAAATCGTCTCCTGTTGCCGGTGAAGGAGGAATATTTTCTTCCGGGGAATAATTTATCGGAATGATTATGCCATTGTCTTTCAATTCCAGTTCAAGTATAATGAATCGTTTTTCATTATCAATTTTAAACGTAAATGATCCATCGGTAAAAATTTCATAGCTTTCATCGGTAACATGTTCCGATATTATGAAAAATTCAGCATATGCTACAGATTTTCCTTCAACCCAAATTGTAATATTGTTTTTACCCACCGGAACATCGTTAATACGAAGTTTTCCGTTTTTATCTGTTTTAACCTTTTCTTTAAGATTAGAAAATTCCACATCAGCATTGGGAAGAGGTTTACCGTCCGAATTTATGGTTAAAAATATTGAATAATAATGATCAGGTTTTACAATTTCGGTTTTTTTAAATTCAACTATAAGATTGCTGTCGCAAATAATTTCAGGTGCAAGAAACCTGCCTCCTGAAATATTATTTGTTACATCGGTACCGTTATAAATTAATTTTTCGATTTCATAACCCGGATTATTTCTGATAATATATTCGTGTTTTGTAAAACGCTTTAGTGTAATAAAACTTCCGCTTTTAATGATTTTATCAAAAACAGATAAAACATCTCCGCCGTCGTTATAAGTAATATGTACCGTATGATTTTCAGGAACAAGTGTTCCTACGGTTACCGCAAAAATCGGTAAATTAAAACAAAAGAAAAAAACCGCAAGGATAAACGCTGTTAAACTGGTAATTATATTTTTTTTCATTATGTTAAAGAAGTATAAGAAATGTTAAAATTTACCGTTGCTTCGTATTTTCCTGCTTTGGCATAATTCCATTCATCAGGCTCGACATGAATACTGAGTTTCTTTTCGTCATTCGATTTATATAATACAATGTCATTAACTAAAAGCTTTTTATTGTTTCTTTCAACAACAGTAAATGGAATGGTAAAAAGATTATTATTAACATGCACAAACATTTTATCTGCTTTTAATTCAACCAAAATATATTTATTCGGTTCCAGATTGGCTTGAATCAATTTGACACTTTGAAAATCAGTAAATTCTGAGTTGTATGAAACATATGTATCATCCGGAATAACAACGATGTAGGTTGGATTGATTTGTATGTTAAGTTCTACATTCGCTGATGACGGATTGCTAATTTCTAAAGCGGAAACCGATATAATGCAAAGGATTGTTAATAATAAAACAAGAATAAATGAAAAGAGTTTTTTCATCTCATTTTAATGTTTTTAAAGTTTAATTATTTTTATTATTAGTCAATTGAAACGGTGAACGTTATAGTTCCGCTGTATATACCTGCTTGTTTACCTGTAATAGTAACACCTTTAACACTGATAACTTTAGTTGTGTCTGAAACATATGACGATTCTAGTCCGCTTGAAAAACTTGCCGCAAGCGTTGCTGCACTAGTTATTGTAGTTCCGGGAGCTACTCCATAATAAAGTGATGTTGTGAGAGTATCTGTACCTCCTGATGTATTATTTAAAGTAATATCACCATTTGCATCAATACCATCAGTAATATTAACATTTAGAGTATCACCTTCAGGAAGATTATAGGAAGCTTGAATTTGTGTGATAAGAGAATCTGAAGTACCGACTGAGATTGTTTCGGGAATAATAACTGTGTATGTCGAATTTATTGTGTAGGTTAGATCTGTGTCTGCTGTTCCTCCGTCAGAGCTTACTTCATCAGCAAAAATTGATAAAGAACAAGCTAGAACCACAGCAAGTGCAATAATAATTTTGAAAAGATTTTTCATTAAATTTACCTCTTTTTATATTTTTAATTTATTTCAATTGTGAAAACAATTGCACAGGAATATTCACCCGCTATGGGTGAAGTTTCATTGGGTTTGGATGCTATAATTTTTTGTTCTCCGCTTTCTGTAAAACTTGCGGCTTTGGATAAAGGAGTAAGTAATTCATCGTTAAGGTTTGTGATTGTTGTAGTAATTTCCGCTCCCCCTAATGTAGTAAGGGTTGCAACACCATATATATCAACACCGGATGTAATGATTACATCAAGTGTGGTGTTATTAGGCATAGAGCCGTTTATTACTGCTTCTATATTAATATCAACGCTTTCTGTACTGCTTAAAACAATTGTATTTGGAATTGTAATCACAAAATCAGGAAATACAATCTCAGTTACGTAAAGCGTTGCGATATTGGAAGTTGCTTTTGCGGTTTTATCATCCAATGTGTTTGAAACTATACATCGGTATTGACTGTTGTTTTGATCAAGCGTAGTATTGGCAATAGTTAATATCGCTGAGTTTTCATTTTCAATATCAACCCAAACATTTCCGGTTTCTAGTTTTTGCCATTGATAACTTAAAGTTCCACCATCTGTTACAATAGCAGATACGGTAAAAGAAGCACTTTGTCCTTGATTAACATATTGATCTATAGGATGTGTGATAACCGGAATTTGTGCGTTATCATTTACTTCCGTTAAATTTTCATACGCACCAAGATCAAACCATGTGGGATACCAGGGACCCGGAGCATTATAATTAGCAACCCAAAAACATACCCAAAGATGAGTTTCTTTATTATCATTTTCAGCAATATTATTATATTTGTTTTTGTATGTTTGATTATTAATAATAGAATCCAGATAATATACTTCGGGATCAATTGAATAAGGATCAGTAATATTTTGAGGAACATTTGTAGCATATATATATAATGGATCACTACCAGGATCAGGAGCAGTACCATGTGATAAATAATGAGGTTCTGTTCCTCCTGCGTATAAAAAAACACCATAATGGGTTACTTCATAATTGTAACTTTCTCCGGGAATAGTATAATTATCAATTATTCGATAACCTTTTACAGACTTCCAGGTAAATCTTACGGCGGATGTTCCGACATCAAGCAATTGCAAGTTGAGAATTGCATTCGCTCCTGGTATATCAACTGTTCCCGCGGCAAAAACAACATTGTTTGTAAAATAAAAAGAAGATATTATAATTGCTAATATAGTAAAAATATTTATTACTTTTTTAAAAGATTTTTTCATTAAAAGGATCTCCGGTATTAGAAAAAAATAGATAATCTAACATTACAATTATACTTAAAAAAATAACAAAAAACGAAAGTTAAGAAAATTTTACTTTTTGAAAATTTACTAAAAAAGCTTTATAATTATTTATATTTAAATTTTCAATTTAATTCCGAATACTGTTTTTTCATTTTGTTTACTGTTTACAAAAACTTCACCGCCCAATGCTAAAGCAAGTTCTTTTACAATAGAAAGACCGAGGCCTGTTCCTTCAGCACGTTTTTTATATAATCGGTCGAAAACATATGGAAGATCTTCTTCTAAGATTCCGATTCCATCATCTGTGACACTTAAAATTATATAGTTATTTTCGATTTTACTTTCAAGTATAATTTTTGTATGAGTATGATATATGGCGTTTTGCATTAAATTATCTATGATACGAAATAAAAAGTTTTTATCCGTTATTATTTTAGATTCAATGTTGTTATCTTGCAAAATTAATTCGATTTCATTTTGTGCTGTTATTGGTTTGTATGTATTGTAATTACTTTTAAGAAATTCTTTTATATCAATTTCTATTAACTCAATATTCATTTGCTTTTCGGTTAGTTGTGTATGAAAAAACAAGTCATTAATCAATTTTTCAATCTGACTGGTCCGTATTTGAATATTTTTTATATATTCTTTTAATGATTCGATTTTTTCATCTTCTGACATAATAAGTTCCGTATAACCGCGTATAACTGTCAAAGGAGTTCGCAGATCATGAAAAATGTTACTGATAAATTCATTTTTTGTTTTTTCTGTTAATTTTAAATTTTCATTTGCTTTTAAAAGTTCGGCTGTACGTTCGTTAACTATTGTTTCCATACTAGTTATTAAGCGTATATTTTCTCTGGAATATTCCGCGAATATTTTTGCTAATATAATTGATTCAAAAAATATGAATACAACTAATGATGTACT
>JAVBPA010000014.1:0-26584 GCA_031549925.1 Eubacteriales bacterium | reverse complement strand
TTACAGCGTTTTAGAAGGATATAAAGAAAAAGTAGAAAAGTCAATTGAGGAATTAAAATATCGTTATAATGATATTCCGCAAATTTTTATAAATGATGTGAGTGAACTTCCTTTAACAACAGAATATACTTCTGTAACAGTCGCTTTTATTGATCCGCAAAATAAAAACAACGATACAATTATTGATAAAAACGCCCAATTAAAAATAAGAGGGAACATTTCAGCACAAATTAAAATAAAATCTTCTTTTACATTAAAACTTTCTTCGGATCAATCTGTTTTTGGAATGCATGAAGAAAATAAATGGGTTTTACTTGCCAATACATTCGATAAATCGTTAATAAGAACATCTTTGGCATATACATTTTCTTCATATTTAAGATTACCTTGTACACCGAATTTTCGCTATGTAGACTTGTGGATAAACAGTGAATATAAAGGTAATTATCTTTTTGTTGAACCGGCAGATAATGTATATAAAAGGGTAGTAGAAAGAAAAACCGGAAAAGAATTTTTAATAGAAAAAAACATATCACGCGAAGAAGAAGATATAAAATATATAAAAAGCAATTTGTTAAAATTAAGATTCGAAATTAATGAACCAGAAAATGCTTCAGAAGATCAAATTAATTGGCTTCAAAATTTTTTAAATGAAACTGATGCTGCTGTAAATAGCGTTAATATGGAAAACTATGAAAAATATATAGATGTTAATTCTTTTGTTGATTACTACATACTATATGAATTAATAAAAGATATTGATTTCGGTGTATTTTCAACCAGATATTATATATGTGATAATAAGATATATTGCAGCCCTGTATGGGACGTTGACATGTCTATGGGAAATATAAGCGATGAGAGAAATGTATTTGAATATCGTACATATTTAAATTATGACGGAGGAGAGGAAGGATGGGGAGATAAAAGCGGAGATAGCACTCACGGATTATGGATTAATAACGATTGGTATAGAGTATTAATACGCGACGAAAATTTTCGTAAACTTGTTTATGCCAGATATATTGAATTGTCAGATAAGATAGTAAATTTGTATGAAGATAATGAATTCGGGAAAAATGTTATAGACACTTTATACGAAAATCATAAAACATCTTTATTAAGAAATTACACCGATACTGGTTTAAAACTTGATATATTGTACGGTCCCTATGAATCGAGAGAAACTTTTGAAACTTATGAAGAATATTTGGAAAGTTTGCGTAATTGGTTAAAAAACCGACATGAATGGCTGCTTAATAATATCGGAAAGTAAAAATATATTACGTATATTCGGAAACTTGTTGACATTATCCTAATATTGTGGTACAATTGTTTTATAAACTAACCACATATTAGGATTGTTTTATTATGTCAAATATAATAATAAATGAAAAACCCGACACAGAAAAATTAATACATCTCATGAGAAAAGATTCCGAATACGAAGTATCGGGTGACAGCGATGCGGAACAAATCGCTATTCTGTGTGCTTCAGATATAAAAGCTCCTCCGAATCCTCCAAAGATACCCAAAATGTTTTTAGCTTCGGGATGTGTTTTTAATTGTGCGTACTGCGGCTGCAGAGCTTCAAATGCGGGTAAAAATACTTATTGCAACGAACCGAGAGAACTTGCGGAAATTGCCTCGAATGAGGGAAAACGCAACGGACACGGTGTATTTTTATCTTCTTGCATATATAAAAACGCCGATTATACGCAGGAACGTATAGCGGAATGTGTAAAAATCATGAGAGAAGAATATAATTACAGAGGTTATCTCCATGCGAAAATAATGCCCGGAGCAGATCCGAAGCTTATCGAAAAAACAGGATTGTATGCCAACAGACTCAGCGTAAATATCGAAGTCGCCAAAAGCGAAGGCTATAAACATATAGCGAAACAAAAAACAAGAACGAATATCCTAACTCCTATGGGGCAGGCTTCTTCTATGATATACGAATCAAAAGAAGAAAAAAGAAAATTTGCGACTTCTCAGACAACGCAGTTAATGGCGGGAAGCACCGATGAAGACGACCGGACAATAATGATACTGGCAAGAGCAATGTACGATAAATACCGTTTAGCGAGAGTTTACTATACAGCTTTCAGATTTAAATATGAAGCTATCGGTTATGAAGAAGAAAATATAAAATTAAAACAAACTCCCTACTGGCGTATGGCAAGGCTTTATCAAGCCGACAGATTATTACAGCTTTACGGTTTTACGCCCGATGATGTCACACCCGAAAATTATAATCTTTTGGAACAGGATATAGATCCCAAAGCCGCATGGGCATTACGTCATCTTGACATATATCCGGCAGAAGTTAACACGGCGGACTTTGAAACATTGATCCGCGTTCCGGGGATAGGTATTACTTATGCGAAAAAGATATTGGAAGCAAGAAAACATTGCAAGATTACTTTTGATGTATTAAAACAAATGCGTGTTGCTCTCAAAAGATGCAAATATTTTATTACTTGCAACGGTGTATACGAAGGGAAAAATGTGCTTGATTCTCCGGATATCCGCAAATATTTAGTAACAGGGCTCGACCAGTTGTCTATAGGAGAATCACTCGGCGACGGTTGTCTCCCTGTATAAATAAAATAATTATACTTTAAAATTTTTTTATAAAAGGATAAATAATTATGGAACCTGTAAAAATTATTGAAAATAAAGAATTACTTTTAGCGGGTTGTCTTGTGAAATACGACGGCAGAAACGAATGGGATAAATGGGAAGAATATGACCAAAAAGGAAACAACGACGAAAAATACATCCATCATCATCTTGTAAACGGACATCAGGGACATTCTCTTTGGTTTCATCTTGATAATTCTTATGTTTTTACGGGTCTTGAAGTAACCAAGGAAGCTTTCGGAACTGCTTGGGAATATTTGAAAGTTCCAACGGTTACATATGCTGTGTTTGATTTGGATTATAAAACAGATTTGGATCCGCAATATTATGATATTGAAAAATGGGTTGAAAAACAAAAAGATGTATATGAATGGGCTAAGTGGGACGCAGACGGAAAAGTGGAAGAATCGAAATTTTCAATTTATTTATATGACCACGGAGGAAAATTTAAAGAAAATAGAATCGTAGAATTTTGGATTCCGCTTAATTCGATATCAAAAACATAATAAAGAACCGGGCTTTGCCCGGTTCTAATTGAAGATAGGAGGTTGTGGGGACGCGGTTGCTTTTGAGAAAATCATGGTAAACAAGTAGACCAAAGTCAAAAGTAAACTAAAGTCAACAAGTAAACTAAAGTCAACAAGTTGACTGGCCGCAAAACTTTTGTCTGTCATTCGGATGTGTAAGCTTTTATAGTTTTTTCTATTTGATTGTTAACTGATTTTTCGCTTTTTGTGTAAAGAGAGGCAAAATCGCGTTTTTTACCTAAGAACATATCACGGCCTATGCTGTTCAGCGCGTTGTTGTTATCATAATAACCGAGGTCATAAACCCTTGCGGTTTTGATTATATTAAGCATTTCCGCACTTTCTTCGTCGCGGGCATACTTTGTAGAAAGAGCAATTTCGAAATATGCGGGAACAACGGTTTTATAACCTTCCGCACAAAGAGCTTCAAGAACAACAGATGTTTCTTCCAAATGCTGATTCGTTATAGGAATGATAATAAGGTTACAACCCGCGTCGACGTTGGAATAATATTTATCGATATTTTCGTTCAATTTAGGCCATGGTACTATACCAAAATTGGCTTCCATATCACGAAGGAAAATTATACCCTTTAGGTTGGTGTCAAGGAAAGCAGCTTGATTGCGGATAAAACGCCCGTATATACCCGTTGCTGAAGCGGTGGATGAATCAAGACCTTCCCAAGCTGAACAGTGTGCTGCGTCACTGTCAAGCAAAGCAAAATATTTTTCAAACAGAGTAACAGTAGTTTCGGTATTAAGACTCAAATAAGGAAGATCGTCTTCATCTTTTTGAACTATACGCTGATTGCCCGAATATAAAACCTGAATAGGACCTATCCATTCGTCGGTTACATAACCAAGCTGATCGTCAGCAAATTTTATACTTCCGTCACCGTTTAGATCAGATACACATTGCACGGCGTATTCCGTAAATTTATCAAAAGTCCATTTGTTTTCTTTTACAAGCTGATACGGATAATCAAGATTTAAATCGTCGAAAATTGATTTATTGAAAAGCATGGAATTTGTAGAACCGAGATTTTTATAACTAATATCACCTATCATCATATAAAGCAAATGATTAATGCTCAAATTTTCACGAGCGGATTGATCCCACCACGGTTTGTCTAGATTTATATATGTAAGTTCATTACTGTTCCAGTCAGTGATAAGTTTTTGCATTGCGTAAATAAAAGAAGCCCGGGCGTGGGGAACTATAATTTCATATGCGTCATCACCGCTTGTTATCGATTTGATACCATCGGTATCATAATTCGAGTTTGACGAAGGAATCATCGTATAATTGACATTGAATCTGTCTCCGACTCTGGCATTGCGATCGTATATAGCGTCATTCATGGTATCTCCGCTGATCGATTCGGAATACATGTCTTCAATCCAGCCTTTGTCGTTGCGGATTAACATACGGAAGTCAAATCCTTCGAGATTCATTTCGGGAATATCGTCGGAAAGCACGGTTTCGGTTTCGGTTTGATCCGCAACATCCGGAACAGAAGTATTATTTCCTTTATCGTCTTTAGCTTCGGCGCAAGATGCAATCACAGAAACAAGCATTAATACACTAAGCATTAATGCAAATGAACGTTTCATTATATGTCTCTCCTCTTTAATATCATTTATAATTGGAGTCTCAAAAATGTACCCGCAAATTCGGGATTTTATGTATTTTCGGATTTTATTTTTTGGAGGGCTTTTGCCAGTTGGTCGGTACAGGAAGTTGGACGCGAGCCGCAAGTATTACCGAGCAGCATATCGATGATTTCATCCGCTTTTTTGCCGTTCAGGAGTACGCAGATAGCTTTTAAATTACCGTTGCAGCCTCCTATAAATTTTATATCGCTCACAATATCGTTATCATCAAGATCGAAAATTATCTGAGAAGAACAAGTTCCCTGTGTTTTATATGTGTAAATCATGTTATTCATTTGCCTTTTTGTCATTTTTGTTATTGACGCTGTTTTCGTTTTCGCCGGATTTGTTTTCGTCTTCATTTTCGGAAGATTTTTCTATTTTTTTAACGATGACTTTATCTATACGCCGATTTTCAATGTTTAAAACGGTAATATCAAAATCGTCAGCCTGAATGTTGAATGTAGAACCGTTTTCGGGGATTGATTCTAAATTACTCAAAATATATCCGCCGAAAGTTTCGTAATCACAATCCTCCGGTATCTCCATACCGATCGCATCGGCTGCTTCAGTGATGTTTGTTCCGCCTAAAATCATGAATGAACCGTCATCATGGGCGATAATATCCGGCGGCTCTTCTTCGTCAAATTCATCGTAGATGTTCCCTACAAGTTCTTCGAGTAAATCTTCCATCGTGACAAGTCCCGAAACAGAACCGTATTCGTCCGCGACAATAGCAATATGCTGTTTTTTGCTTTGCATATTTCGGAAAAGCATATCGGCATGAACAACTTCGGGAATAAAATATGCCGGTCTCAACAATTTTCTTATGGGTAGCATATCCCCATTTAAACTAAGTAAAAAGTCACGCGTGTAAAGGATTCCTAATATATCGTTAATGTCCTCGCCTATAACCGGATAACGCGAATACCCGTTTTTATTAATAATTTCAAGAATTTCTTCTTTTGTACTGTCTTCCGATATAAAAACTATATCGGGTTGATTTGTCATAATATCGGCGGCCGTAGTGTCTCCAAAATCAAAAACATTGTCTATCCATTCTTTGGTTTCGCTCTCGATAGTGCCTTTTTCTTCACCGATATCAACCATCATTCTTATTTCATCTTCCGTAACTGCTTCGTCTTTGGCGTCAGGATTAATACGCAGCAATTTTAAAACCGCGTTAGTTGAAATAGAAAGCAACCAAACAAGCGGTCTTACAAATACACTGACTGCCGGTATAACTCTGCATGAGATTTTCGCCACTTCCATTGATTTTTGCATGGCGATACGCTTTGGGACAAGTTCACCTAAAACCAGTGTAAAATAAGATAGAATAATCGTGATTATAATAACCGATATTGTGTCGAGAGTACTTTCCGATAAAGCTTTAAAACCGAGTGTATTGTAAATCCAATCGGTAATATAGCCCGAAAAATTGTCGGCAGCAAAAGCGCTTCCCAAAAAGCCCGCAAAAGTTATACCGACTTGTATGGTTGATAAAAAATTAGCGGGAGCTTCTACAAGCTTAAGAAGTTTCGGAGCTGTTTTGTCTCCGTCCTCCGCGAGTTTCCGCAGTTTCACGGGGTTTAACGATATCACCGCAATTTCTGTCGCCGCAAAAAATGCGTTAAATAGTATTAAAAATACCTGCAGCAGAAGTTGTCGGGGGATAGTGTCCAAAAAATAAATCTCTCCTTTCAAAATACAACCTTTTGACAACCGGATTATTTTCGGCGTTTAAGTCTCAGGATAAATCCGATTAATTAATTTTTGGTTGTTTTGGTAAATTAAATAATTTTTTTATATTAATAATATTTACAACAATTCATTCATAAAAATAATTTATTTTATAGTTTAGCCAAAATATTATTTTATGTTCGTTTCGTTATAAGTATTACCGTGTTTCAAATAAATAATAAAGATATTTATGTATAATGTTTTAATAGAAATTGATTGAACCGTAATATTAAGATTCAAATTTTTATTGATTTTTATAAATAACAAAAACTTTACCGTTCTATGACTATTAATTATATATCCAATTATTTGCTGATAAATGTTATTTTTATGAAAGTATTATCAATTTTTTAATAATTCTCCGACAGCTCCTCCCGGATGGATTAACCCAAACTGCGCTGGAGTAAAGTCTGTTTCGTAAATCAAAGCCGAAAGCAGCGCATCAAAAATAGCCAACGTAGCCATAAAGCTCGAAGTTGCCATTAAATTTATCGGATCCGATTCGCGTTCGATTTTCAATTTGAGTATAACATCGGCGGCATCGGCAAGCGGGGAACTTAAATTTTCCGTAACAGCAATTAAAGCCGCGCCCTTCTTTTTGCAAACGTCAATTAAAGGAAGAAGTTCCGCTGTTTTTCCCCCTCTTGATACCATAACCATGACATCTTCTTTTTTCAAGCCGCCCAGTCCTCCGTGTACCGCTTCGCACGGAGGCATAAACATTGCTCCGCGTTCTATACAGCATAAAGAATGTGCGAATTTTTTCGCTGCGATTCCTGACGAACCGGAAGCTGTAGTCATTATCCTCGGACATCCGGCAAGCAAATCGACAGCTTTGGCAAATTCATTTTTATCAATGTTTTCAAGTACAGCCGCAACAGCCAGAGCCTCAGTTTTGACAGAAAACAAAGCTGCTTCATATGATCCTTTTTTCATAAAAATCTCCGTAAAGCACAAGAATTATAATTTTTTTAGTATAAAGCAGAAATATCCCGTTTTTTTGTTTTTATATAACTTCAATACCTAAAATCGAGCATAAATCCTTAATGCTTTCGCGATTGTCGCCCCATGTTATAAAATAATGCTGTGAAGCCACGGTTTCAGCGAATTCTTCGACATTATCAAGAAAAATTTCGAGTCCGGGTAGCTGAGGAGCAGGTTGTGTCCAACCGCATTCTTCCCACTTAGGCGCGCGTTTTCCATTCCCGGTAAGCAAATGCATATAATATTTTCCATCTGTGTAGATAAGACGGCACATTGTAATAAGACCGGTTTTAACATCGGAAACATTAAGCAACCCTTGTGAAAGTTCACCGAAAGCGGCAGGCATAATTTTTATTTCACCCTCGACAACCTCCGCGGGAACAAAATCCGGAACTCCCGCAAGAACACTGTTTTCAAAAAATTCGTAAAATTCTAAATAGCAGCCTATTTGTCCGGTAACACCACGCAGCATGAGCTGAGTGATACATCCGAGTGAATCGTTTTCCGGTACGACCGAAATACCGTCGGCATCCGCAAGAAGCATGAATATCGGAGCGGGAGGAAATCCCAGCAGCGCTTTCATTCCGTCAACATCTTTTAAAGATACTGATTTATATCCCCGTTCACGCGCAATTTGTGAAATTGCTAGATAATATCCAGCCGCTTTTTCGATTGCCGATTGATCAGGACAGGATAGAAACTTCCATTTGCTTATATATTTATCTATTACTTCTTGTTTTTCTTCTGCCGTGATTTTTTCATATTTCATGACCATTTCAAGCATTTCAAAACATTCAATTTCACAGCCCGTTATGCGTTTAAGTGACGAACCGTCAAACATAGTACCGTATAAATTCATATCGCGGTAACCCATCATACCCGCTTTTGCGGTTCTCAATTCCCGGGCGGCACTGGCAGCTTTGCAATATGCGGAAACACGATCAGCCCGGGAAGGTTTTCCTATAATATCATAGACAAACTTAAAAGTATAACCGAGATCCGCAAATGTTTTGCGAAGAGCGGTAGTTCCGGCTTGATCGGCAGTAGTGATAAGTCGTCCGTCTTCGTACCAACCTGCAAGGCCCCATAAAACTATAGGGAGATGACGGAAATGCTCTGTCACTTTAACAACAGCGTGAGTGGGAATCCAGCCCGCGACACAAACAATTAAAGCGTCGGGGTCGCATTTTTTTAATTCCCGGACAGCATCTGCAATTTCTGATTCGCTTTTTTCGTCACTTATCGGGTATACAGACAATATGTCAAGGTCGTTTTTTTTAAGCTCTTCGCAAGCGTTTTTACATTTGTTAACGATTACTTCACGGGGAGTGTTAATTTCGCCGAATCCGGCAAATGCGATGTTTGACATTAAAATTTTCTCCTGATTATGTTTTTGGGATAATGCGGCGAGGTTGCGGGGATACGATTACTTTTTTTGAAAAAAAGTAACAAAAAACATCTGTTTTGTTCTTTTAATTAAAAGAGAAATTTGTTACTTTTTAAAAATAAACGTACCCTGTCCTAAAACTATCAATATATTTCGTTAAGAATACGCAATGTATCTTCTACGAGTTCCTGACCGCCCTGCGGGGAGACCAAATTACAAAACAGGCAAGCGCTGTAACCGCGGTTGGCTGCGGCACGTTCTGTAGCCAGGTAAGAACCGCCGTCAGAACCCGGTACTCCCGCGAGCTGAATGATAAACGTCTGTTCAAAGGGGCTTCTTGCCTGAATACGATGCATATAATCCATATAAAGTTCAAATCTGTTGGAAGCGAAAGAGATATCGCCGATTTTTGCGACATGAAGTTCCATCGGAAGTTTTGGCGAATTGTCATAATCAGCTGCGCGTTTAACAGCCTGACGAAGCCGGTTGCGCTCCGCTTCAAGCGATGAATTAACAAAAAGCTGTTCCATAGGCAAACCTTGTGTTGTAAACGGGATAGCTTCAAGACGTTCGAGTGCTTTTTTGCAATCCGCCAATTCATCGGGGGATATCGGTCGTTTTGACAGCATGGCAGTTTCCACACGGTGGACAACGGGCAAGTCATATTTAATATCATTTTGTGCCCACGAAAGTACTTCTCCGAATGCCTCGGTGATTCTCTGAGCAATTTCGCGGCGGTTTAACAATTCAACGTTTTCATCGGTGCCGTATTTTAAGCGGTATCTGCGTGACTGTGCTTTCTTGTAGTGCATTACGCGGGGTGCAAGATCACCCGCGGCGGCACATTGCGGCAATATATAAATATCTCCGTAAAGTTCACGCAGCTTAACTCTTACATCATGCCAGTAATCCGCCGTAAGAACAGTTAAGGATTCGCTGTTCTGCGAAGGACAAGGAACATTAATTATAGCGCCGGTGAGTTTTCCCCCGGAAAAAGTATACATCAAATTTATAAAATGGTCGGTACCGGTTTCATAACCGGAAAAATTCGGATCGGCGGTATTTCCATACATTACACCGTGACCGTTTATCATATAACCGTTAACATCCTGATTTTCGGGACGGGTTGAAACATCGTCAAAATAAACTACACGGCGGCTGTGAGCAACTACAGCATAACCGTAACCATATGCGACCCCTGCTTCGCTGCGTGTTTCCCAAGCTTCACATATAGCATCTGATGCCATATCCGCTAAAAAAGCGCGGTATTCTTCCCCAGAAGCTATTTCTATACCATCATGCGGAACATCGCAAATGGAAGAAGTTACTGAACCGTTTCCTTCTTCATACCATCCTGTATCGCTGTAATGACTCGGACCTGTGTGGGCGTGAGTTGCGTTCATGAGAATTTTTATAGGATCGATTTGGCTGTTTTTTACCGATACGGAAGCTCTTATATCATCTAGCAAATGTGAACGTATAACAACGAGATCGGCTGATAAAAATATAATATAGTCTTCACCGCTGTCAACGACGAGTGCCGTTACAGTTACCGGATCCATAACTCCCTGCGATATACGCATATGAAATTGACCCGGAATATTCAAAGGCTTATCTGAAGAAACATCGCGTGATGCCCATCCGATTTTAAGTTTTGACATAGCCACCTCATTAATTAATAAAAGTAATTTTTATTTAATAATTCTATATTAAGATTTAATTGTCATACGAATGATAACATATATAAAATCTTATGTCAATAAATTGACGGGTTTATACAAACAGAAATCTGAGGGAATTTATTTTAAATTTATATTTTTTAATCAGAAATTCATACTATACATACGCAAATCCGATATTTCCGCTGATGCGTTTCTTAAAATAAAAGCAATTTTATTTCTCTGCGGTTTTAAATGGACAAACATCTGTACTAAATATCCTCCAACATACAATTCAAACATATTCCGGCGGTAGAATAATTTAAAATCATATACAACATTCTGATCAATACCGCGTACCGTAGCACAATTTTCACCTGTCGTATCAATGATTTCATATTTAAATGTTTTAACGGAGTTATCAGTCTTTAATTTTTCGATATACGATTTTCTTTTGTATTTATATCCTATTTCAAGAGTTTGCGATATATATTCTCCGTTTTCACCCTCTCCTAAAGCTATTCCGAATACAGAAGGTCTCCAGCAAAGAGTTCCGTGAGTTGTTTCGTTATAAACCGGATTTATTGAAGCTTTTACTTTACCCTCAAAAATTATACCGCGTTCGGTGTCGATATCCGTGCATAATTCCGCCATTATATGCCTGTCAACAACCTGCGGACCTTTTGTTGAATCGGTTTTTATATGTAACTCAAGCCCTGTGTTTGTTTTTGAAGCTTTATATTCGCATTGATTCCAGTCATTTCCCGGTGAATTATACGGTTCGCTGTCGCTGTATACTACCGAGAAGTCGTCTTCTGACAACTGTATTTCTTTGCCGTATGCGGCTTTATTTCCATCCCAATACGCAAGACGAAGATGATTATTTTCATCGATTTTAACCGCTCTCATGGGAAGCAGCCATATTTGATATCTTCCGCCCGCGTCTGCCGCGTTGCTAATCAGCAATTCACCGTCCCGGCCCCGCACAAAGCAAGCCAGATTCTGAATAAAAACTCTGCCCGGAAGCGATGAAAATCCGCATAACCTGAACGCTTCCGTATCCGGTTTAAAAGGTCCGCGCGGATCTTTTGAGGTAAACGTGTAAAGTCCGTATCCCCAGCTACGCGCATAACCTACATATCCTCCGATATAATAATAGGTATCTCCGATTTTTTCACATCCGCCGCCTTCCAGCATATCAATAGGAGGAATGTCTCCCCACTCAATTACGGGAGGTTCGCATTGTGTAAAATTAATACCGTCTCCGCTTTCAAGAAGTCCCCATGAACGGGAAAGCTCGCTTTTCGGGGTAGCCACAACATATCCGAAGTATTTTCCGCTTTCACTGTCATTCATCACATACATGTGATCCCATCGGCCGCTGCTGTTATACCATTTGCTGTCCGGATTGCTTTCACCGATTTCTTCCCAATTTATAAAATCGGAGGAAATACAATATCGCAGGGTATCGTTATCGGCTCCGTTTGAAAAACTGCCGTAATTTACAAACAATTTATTTTGACCCAGTACTTCATGGACGAACATTTTACATACTCCGCGCTCATCTGTTAATACACGTCCTATATCCTCCCAATGAACTCCGTCATCTGATTTTGCCAGCCACATTCCGTCCCAGGGTCCGTTTTCTTCGCCGTGCATACATAACATGTAATATGCTCCGCGGTACCAAAGAACACTTGGATCCCACATTCCGCCTCTGTTTGGTAGATAAAACATATCTCCACCCCGCCTTTTTTATTTTATTCCGCTGCTGTATTCCTCAAACGGATTTTTTTGCGCTTGCGTATGGCCTCGCCTATAAAATATGATATAAAAAATGCTGATATAAAAGCAATTATGAATAAAAAATTCACATAAAAGACCGCTCCGAATTCACTTTCGGTATATGATCCTGTTACATGACCCGATAATACGGACAATGAAAAAGTAATGATTTTTGCCGCGAAAAGAATAATATTAACAAGAAGAATCAAATTTACATCAGTTATAGCTTGCAAATCATAAAGAGATAATATATAAAATATAAATGTCGGTACAATCCAGAAACAAACTGTAAATATAACAAAGGATATTCTTCCGTGATATCCCTGATTTATACTTACCGTTATCCATACGGCAATCAATACAAAACAGTATATATATTTAATAAACAAATTAATATTTTCAGGATTATTAATACCGTAAAATAATATACTGTCCTCATAAAAGAATGCGTACGACGCATAAACAATCGCAGCACAGACAAGAATTTCAGAAAATCTTGAAAACTTTTTCGGTTTTATAAAATCTATTATTTTATTTGTCATATTATTTAAATAAACTCCATATTACATCGTAAGGAACGACACCGTTATAATTATTTAAAACAGCGTATATGAAAAACCCCGCTGCCGCCGAAGTCAAAGCGCCTAAAGAAAAAAAGTGTCCTATATATAATCGCAGCGGAGTTTTTGTTTCAATAGAGCTTTTGATTTTTGTTACAATGTATTTATACAGCATCGGAATAGCTACGCAAGCGACAATGATTCCGAAATACATTGTAAATCTTCCCAATATGGAATGTCTTGATCCTAAAAATTCAAAAAAGAAACTGAAATACGCAGCGCATACGAGTATTGTTTTCCAGTTATCTCCGAAATGTTTTCTGTAAATGAATACTACAATAAAAACTATTCCGAGAAATATCGGATACGCAACCGGAATCCCCTTGTACATATGCGGCGAATCTACCGGATTATAAACCGGATAAATATACGTTGTAATATAATTCATAATATCGGTGCACCATATTACAATAAGCGTCGATATAAATCCGTAAACGGCAAGGGTTACCAAATTGAATTTTATTTTTAATACAGGATAAAAAACAAGCATAATTAAAGCCGAAAAATGGAAAGTGGCAGCCAGCAGCACAAGAGAAGTATATCTGATAAAACTTCCTTTGCGTATATAGGCAAAAGCGCACATTACGATTACCGCGGCAATAAAATTCCGCATAAAATTAAGTGAATTGAAATAATAACCAAAAAAATAAAAGAGCATAAGTCCCATTGACGGATAGGGGGACATTTTATACAATGTAATACTTACTAAAACAATTATTAATATTGCAACAACGAACATAACCGATTGAGGATGGCGGGTAAAAAATTCCGAAAACAAATTTAAAAGTACATAACCTTTTTCATGACCTTCTGTTGCCAGTTCTTCGATTGTATTTCCGCTCAGATAATTCATGATTATCATGTACGCATGATAGTCATAACCTGTATTAAGCCTTATTGAAGCCAGATATGTAATTGATCCGGCATTTGCTGTATATAATACTGCAGATATAATTTTAGCTATTTTTTTTGGTATAAACTTAAAAAGAAGCAATTCTGCCGCGCACCCCGCGATAAGACATGCTGCCAATATAAAATAGATTGTCATATAATGAATACATCCATATTGATTTTTTTGTAACAAGTTTTATCATAACATATTTTAATATATTTTACAATCACCGCTATAAATAATAAGATATTATTTTTATAATAAAATAAAACCTCAAATTGTAGAAAAAATACAAGGTACGGAATTACGGTCGCTTTTTTTGGAAAAAAAACAACCCACAAAAAGTATTTTATATAAAAATTAAATTAAATTTTTAATAAAAATTATTTAAAGTTTTACGGCTAGGCAAAAGGAGGCTATTGTTATCAAAACGGTTCATGTATATAAAAAAATAACATATTATATCAATTGTATCCTCAAACGTTTTCATGAAGACCGTTTAAGTGTTTATGCGGCGCAATCTTCCTTTTTTATCATGATATCGACGATTCCCTTTATCATGCTTATACTTGGACTTCTACAGTTTATAATTCCGCAGAACGAAGATTTATATATTCGGCTGATAAAAGAATATCTTCCCGATATGTTTCAAAACTTTGTCTTAATTATCGTAGACGAACTGATTAAAAAAACTCATACGGCTGTTTTTTCCGCTTCTGTCATAACTATTTTTTGGTCGTCCGCACGCGGAATGAGAGGAATTATTTCGGGAATACGAAACATTTACAAAACATCAGACCGTGTTAAGTTTATAAGAAATATCATATACTCTTTTATCGTAACATTCTTTTTCATAATCTTTATGACTGTTGTTTTAATTCTTGTAATTTTCGGCAGATACATCGCTGATTACCTTCTTACTGTTTGGAATTTGCCTTTTTCGATAAACTGGAGTTTTATTATAATGCGTTATTTCTTTACCGTCATTATTTTAATCTTGATTTTTATGGCAGTTTACCGTTCGTTATCCCCCAAAAACATGAAATTACGGACACATTTTCCCGGAGCTTTACTCGCTTCTCTCGGTTGGGTTGTTTTTTCATTCGGCTATTCGCTTTATATTGATAATTTCGCTGATTATTCTTATATATACGGAAGTCTCGCGGCAGTCGTGCTGCTTATGATTTGGATATATATGTGTATGACAATCCTGCTCTGCGGAGCGGAATTTAATTTATATATCTATGATAAAAAAACACTCGGGTTAAATGCACCCGAATAAAATATTAAATAATATAATTGTATTTACTTAATCGTTCATATGTGATATTATCATCACATACGGTATTTTTTTACCGGTAAAACAAATTATACAAAAACGGAGTACAAAAAATATGGATCGGAACAAATTATTAATAGGCGCTTATTATTTTGATAAGTGCAACTGGGATGATTTTCATGTCAAGTGTCTGTCCGATGCAAATATTGACTTCCTTGTAGCTGTTTCGGCAGATGCTGAATTGCTGGATTTGATGAAAAAATACGGTATCGGAGTTATCGCAACCTCTAACTTTGAATTATGGTGGGGCGGCACGGGAGAAACCGGAGGAACATATTGCGAAAAAATGCCTCTTGAACTTGTTGATTCGATAGCAGCTTCATATAAACGTCATGAAGCGCTCTGGGGAGATTATCCTGTTGACGAACCGAACTCGAAAGATTTTGTTCATATTGGAAAAGTTTTAAACCGTTATCATGAAAAACTGCCTGGACTTCTTCCTTTTATAAATCTCCATCCCTGGTATCATGACGAATTATGCACGGCTTGGCTCGGAAACCCTTACCGCGAATATGTACAGCTCTACCTCGAACACATACCGAACGACTATATTGCTCTTGATATTTATCCGTATTCAAATTTGGAAGTGTACACTCCCAACTATCTTTACGGTCTTGAAATTATATCTGAAGCTTGTAGGGTATCAAACCGCGATATGTGGGTTATTATTCAGTCAGGAGCATGGAAGAAGGAAGATTTATTATCGGAATTCCAGATCAGGCTCCAATGTATGGTCGCCCTCGCATTCGGCGCACGCGTTATTATGCACGCTTCCTGGAGTCCCGGTTGGTGGGAGGAAAGCACATCCTGCGTAGATAAGCAAGGGCAAACAAACATTACGCAAAATTATGTACGGAATGTCAACGAAGAATTGAAAGCTCTCGGCGATACTTACATGCAATACCGTTCAAAAGGAGTTTTCCCGATAGAAAATGCTTCGGGTTCAGATTCGAAAATGAACGCTCAGCTTGCAGAGCTGTCAAGATTGAACCGTGAACTTTATAAAAGGAGTACGCCTGAAGAAGTAACTAATGTATCAAGCACAAATGCAGCTCTTCTATGCGGCTATTTCGAAAACGAAAAAGAAGAAAAAGCATTGATGATTGTAAATATGCGTGATATATTCGACGAAAACGCCGAAGCTGATGTAAAAATAAATTATAAAGGCAAAATAGATCTTTGGATAAACGGGAAATTAACTTATGAAAACAAAGAATCCGAAACATTTATTTTTAATCTGCCATCCGGTTCAGGCGCTTTTGTAATTTTAAAATAATAAAAATATTTTTTAATAAAGGAGTAAGTATATGGATAGATCTAAACTTTTAATCGGTACATATTTTTACGGAAAGAATCTTTACACCGAAGAACATGTAAAAAATTTGAAGGATATGAATATCGATTTTTTAGTCGGTGTCCAGGCTGATAAAGAACTGCTTGACTTATGTGAAAAATATAATATCAAGGTAATACTTTCGGGAGCTATCGCAAGCTGGTGGGGGGACAACGGTCAAAAAGCGGGCGAATACGCAAAAGAATATCCTCTCGAAAAAATGGATGAGGAAAAAAAGAACTATCCTTATCATCCGGCAATTTGGGGAGATTATCCGATAGATGAGCCTAACTCAAAAGATTTCCTGCATATAAATTCAATGATTAAAAAATACGAGGAATTATTTCCCGGTCAGATAGCTTTTGTCAATCTTTATCCGAATTATGCTTCCGTTTTACCGAGTAAGGATTCCGAACAGATATCCCAGCTTGGAAACGTTACATATCTTGAACACATAGAACAATACGCGCGTGAAGTTGAGGGCGACTATATCTGTTTTGACAGTTATCCTTACGGAAGTGTTTTCTCGGGATATATCCAAAACCTTGATGATGTGGCCTCCGTTTGCCGTAAAACCGGACGCGAAATGTGGGTTATAGTTCAAACAGGCGCATGGACCGCCGAAAAACTGCTTGATGAATTCCAGCTGCGCTGGCAGATTAATTTGTGTCTCGCATACGGAACAAAAATTATCATGCATGCGTGCTACACACACGGTTGGTGGGATCCTTCCACTTCCTGCATTGACGATGACGGCAACCGCAATCCGACGTATTATTATGCTAAGAATGTAAACTACGATTTAAATTCTTTATCAGAATATTATATGAAATATACCAATCTCGGAATCGGAGTATACGGAGATATAGGTTCGGCGGAAGAAAAAACTGCAATTCAGCTCGAGGCGCAAAAAGAACGCGGTGTATTTTCCGGATGGGAAGACATTCAAATAAATTCCGATAACGCGGTAATTTCAGGATTTTTTATATACGGCGAAAAACGCGCACTTTACATCGTAAACACTGCCGATCCTTTTAACGCGGAGGTTTCTTGCAATGTCTGTATACAAACCGAAAACAAAAAACTTACGGTTCACGACAGAGGAAATATTGTTTGTTTCAACGATTCCGCTTGTTTTAAAATAAAAAGCGGTTACGGAATATTTATTGAGATAGAATAGTACGGGGAAACGGTCGCTTTTGAGAAAAGCTCCGCAAAACTTTTAAAAAGCTTCTTTATTTCAAATACTTGCACACAACAGATTTCTCTGCATTTTGCAATAATTTTAAATTTATGCTGCCGGCTCTCCGCCGGAAGCGGTTCAGGAGATTATAATTTGAAAAACATAGCTTATTACAATGGAAAAATCGATACTATTGAAAACATGCAAATACCAATGCTTGACCGCGCCGTATATTTCGGCGACGGTGTTTATGATGTTGCTTATATAAAAGACGGTAGTGTTTTCGCCCTTGATGAACATATTAAACGCTTTATCAACAGCTGTCATTTAATAGATATTATACCTCCGATGGATACTGAACAACTTGAAAATGTTTTCTATTCAATGCTCGAAAATATTGATGACAAATCTTCCTGCATTTTATATTGGCAATCGTCAAGAGGTACGGCTGAACGCGACCATACATACCCTAAAAACGTAAAATCTAATTTAATGGCATATATTAAACCCAAAAGTCTTCCGGATATTAAAAAACGTATTAAATTGATATCTTCTCCGGATTTGCGTTATGAGCTTTGCAATGTAAAAACGATTAATTTAATACCGAATGTTATGGCAAGCGAACGCGCAAAACGCGCAGGCTGCGATGAAACCGTTTTGGTACGGAACGGTATTGTTACGGAATGTTCTCACAGCAATATATCTATACTAAAAGACGGAAAATTCATTACTGCTCCTCTTGATAATCATATCTTACCCGGTATTGCCAGAGGTCATGTTATTTCATTATGCAAAGAACTCGGAATCCCGGTGGAAGAACGCCATTATGATTATGAAACGCTAATTTCAGCCGATGAAATATTGGTAACGAGTACAACAACTTTATGCAGAGCCGCTTTTATGCTCGACGACCGTGAAGTAGGAGGGCTGGATTCTGAAAAAGTTGAAGCGATTCAAAACGCTTATTTATCAAAATTAGGATAAAAGGAGGATTATTGATTATAAAAATCAACTTTTTGACAAAAATATTGCTATTTTTGATGGTTACGATAATTGTCGGAGGCTGCTCAGCCGATAATAAAATTAATACAGAAAAAGAGAGCGTAAACATGAACGAAAATTTAAAAGATACTGCGAATGATAAATGGACTATAGGATTCGGCAGCGAAGAAATAATTCCCGAAGGTTATGACGCAGATTCTGACAGTTTTTCTTCTAAATATTATTTGGCAGGCTACAGAACAGGCAACGAAGCGATCGGAATGCTCGACCCGCAATTTGCAAGAGCTGCTTATATATCAGACGGGAACGGATCTAATATAATCATTTGCGCTGTCGATTGCATCGGACTGGCACGTATTGATATCGAAAAAATCCGTTCGGGACTCGGCGATTTGATTAATGATTATAAAATCAGTGATATTCATATAGCGTCAACCCATACTCATGCCGGAGCCGATACTCTGGGGCTTTGGGGTCCTGTTGGTTTTGACGGAAAAGACGCCGGTTTTATGGAAAAACTCACACAGCAGACACAAAATGCTATACGAAACGCAGCGGCAAACGCCCGCAACGGAGATTTATATTTCGGCTCAGCTGATACTGAGGGTATGCAGCGCGATTCACGCCCGCCTAATGTTTTTGATCCTTTAATATATAGACTTAGATTCGTTCCGGACGACGGTTCAAACGGATTGCAGATAATAAATTACGGCGCACATCCCGAAGCTCTCCGAAGCGAAAATTCTAAAATAAGTTCGGATTATCCCTGCTATTTAGGAAGATATATTAAAGAACAAACCGGAGACGATTTTATTTTCTTCGCCGGAGCTCTTGGCGGTTTGATTTCTACGCACCGTCAAAAGGATTCGGCTGGAAATGAATATCCGGTCGAAAAAAACGTAGTGGTTACAGGTGAAATACTGGCGAAAAATGTACTTTCAATCAGTAATGAAACAAAAATTGAACCTTCCATAAAAAGTAAAACCAAAGTTTTTAAAATCGATTTAAATAATCAATTGTATATTACAATGTCCTTTTTAGGCAATCTTTCTGCAAAACCGGTTGAAGGAGGCGGAGATTACAATTTGGCTATGGAAACCGAAGCGACTCTTATCAAATTCGGTTCGGAAGAAAACAATGTGACTATCGCTATGATTCCCGGAGAAATTTTCCCCGAGCTGGTTTTGGGAGGGAATGCGGGTGAAATCGCAGCAAATTCCGGAGTTCAAAATCCTGAAACTTTATCCGACATAATAGGTGAAAAAAATTTATTAATTTTCGGACTTTGCAACGATGAAATAGGTTATATAGTCTCTCCCGACGATTATTTCCTGCATGAATCAAATCCTTATCTTGAAGAAGGAAAAGACAAATTCGGCCGCGGGCACTATGAAGAAACCAATTCTGTAAGTATTAACGCTGCTTACGATATTGCTACCGTTTTTTCAGAGCTGACAGAAGCTTTAAAAAACTGAGTACTGTAATAAGTTTTTATAAATTCATTTAAAATTGTTCTGCTCAAAAATATATACTTTTGCTGTTACACCATATTTTGGTTGTAACAGCATTTTTAATTTTAAATTTATTTAACTGCGATACTACTAAATTCGGGCAATTATTGTGTTTTTTGTTAAAATTGTTTCACAAACCATTGTGTATTTTGCATAAATATTAGATTAATTATTTAGTATGCATTGACATTTTTGTATACACATGATATACTTTGAGAAGTATATTATAAATTATTTTATTTTATAAAGGGGGAATTTATAAATGTATTCTAAAAAAGTTTTATTTTTTGCTTTGACTTTGATTTTACTGATAGCAATTTTTACGCAAAACATGTTCGCTCTCACAGAATATAACATTCCGAAAGCTGTAAAAGCACCTGTTCTTGATGGAATAGTATCAAGCGGAGAATGGGACAATGCGCTTAAAGTTGTTATGGACGCAAGCAAAGGCAACATACCTACAGCAAACGAACCAAGCTTTTTTACACCAGGCTCTTCTTTTAACTACATGTGGGCAGATGATGGTTTGTATTTTTATGCCGACATAAAAGACAATACCGCACCCGGCACAGCACCTGAATACGGAGCAGCTTTAAATTCAGGAGACGGCATACAAATCGGAATACATACGGCAGAAGATTCTGCTGACGGCGGTTCAGGTCAACATTTGTTTTTCACTTTCCATCCTAAAACAAGCAATGGTGATCCTGATATTTTTGAACATTTCGCAATTAACGGAAATGTCAACGGTACTTGTAAAATAGCAGTTAAGTTTGAAGGTAATTCATTTCTTATAGAGGGATTTATTCCTTTTTCAACTTTTGACAAAATAACTCCGGCAATCGAATTTAAAACAGGCGCAAAATTATATATTCAATGCGTTATAATGGATGATGTCGACGGCACACAGGCAATATATACAGACGGCTGGTGGTTCAACGGAGAAAAAAATGCGGTTTATACTCTGACAGACACTCAAGCCGGAGCAATTGAAACAATCGCGGAAACAACGACAGCCGAAGCGGAAACAGCAGAAACGAAAACAGAAACAACAACACCGACAGTAAAACCCGCAGCACAGACTTTTGATATATTATTATTGGGAACTCTTTCAGCGGCAATATCTGCAGCAGGTGTATTTACTGTAAATAAAATACGTTCTAAAAAATCCAAATAAATAAAAAACAAGGGCAAGCTTGATAAAAAAGCTTGCCCTTAGATTTTAGATAAAATATATGGTACGGAACTACGGTCGCTTTTTTGCGAAAAAAAGCTCCGCAAAAAACGTTATTTATGCCATAATTACTATGATTTTAATATACAAATTATTTATAGTTTTGCGGCTAGTCAACTTGTTGACTTTAGTTTACTTGTTGACTTTAGTTTACTTGTTGACTTTAGTTTACTTGTTGACTTTAGTTTACTTGTTGACTTTGCTTTTCTCAAAAGCGACCGCTCCTCGTACCTAAATCAAGCCCATGCCATGGAATTCGGTTTAGGTTCTGATATTATAGCTTTTTTGACGAAATCAACCGCTTTGCAAAGACCCTCGTCTATTGACATCAAACTGTCCTCATGTTCTATCGACAGTACTCTGTCATATCCGACAAGACGCAGATTCGAAACCATATCACGCCAATACTGCATGTTGTTTCCGTATCCGACCGAACGAAATACCCATGAACGATGCAATTCGTCGCCGTAATGCTTTGTATCAAGCACTCCGTCAGCCGCGGTGTTATATTTATCAATCTTTGTATCTTTCGCATGGAAATGATAAATAGCGGAACCTAGTTTACGTATAGCGGCAACCGGATCCATTCCCTGCCAAATTAAATGAGAGGGATCAAAGTTCGCCCCGATTACAGGTTCTTCGCCTCCGCAATTACCGACAGCTTCACGCAGACGCAAGCAAGTCTCGGGATTATAAACGCAAAATCCCGGGTGCATTTCAAGTGCAATATGCTTAACACCGTGAGATACGGCAAAAGCGCCTGCATTTTTCCAATAAGGGATTAATACTTCATTCCACTGATAATCAAGTATCGACAAGAAGTCATCCGGCCAAGGGCATGTAACCCAGTTCGGATAACGTGCGTCTTTATGGTCGCCGGGGCATCCCGAAAAAGTTATAACCGTATCGACCCCAAGTTTTTCGGCAAGCAATACAGCGTTGCGGAAATCGTTGTCGAATGATTTTGCGGTTTCGGCATTAGGGTGAACGGGATTTCCATGTACGGCAAAAGCACATATCGGCATATTATATTTTTTTATCACAGATTTAAATTCAAAGAATTTATCTTCATTCTGCAATAATATTTCTGGATCGCAGTGGGATTTTCCCGGATATCCACCCGCTCCGATTTCAACAGATTCAACGCCAAGCGCAGAAAGCTTCGCAAGAGCCGCATCGAGCGGAAGCGCACCGTATAATACGGCAAGAACACTTAATTTCATAATATTCTGCCCTCCTGATTAATATTATCTTCCGTAGTTAAAAACAAAACCGAAAATATCTTTCTGATAATCACGGAATTATTTTCCGGGTTATTTCTTACAATAAAATTACCGTTTAAAAAGTATAAATTGTTCCGGTTTTAGCGGATGTATAAATACCTTCAAGTATTTGAGTTACGCAGAACGCCTGTTCCGGTAAAACAAAAGGCTTTTGATCGTTTATTACGGAATTAATCCAAAGACGTGCTTCGCGTTCGTGCGCTTCCTCGTTTCCGTCTCCTTCATAAAAAGCTGCTCCGCCGGCTTTAAGGTTAGGATTTAACACATACTGACGTCCGTTGCGTATTCCGTTTATACGAACTCCGCCTTCCATATCTCCGCCGGCTTTGGTTCCGCAAACTGTTGTTACCGCTTCGCGGACATCCAGAGAATTTAAAGCCCATGAAGATTCCAGTGTAATAGTAGCACCGTTTTCCATAACGACAAAACCGAAAGCACTGTCTTCAACCGTAAATTTTGCGGGATCCCATGTTCCCCAGGCGTTCCCCTGATCATCGCCGGATAAATTATTTAACTTATGATAGGTTGTACCTACACAATATTTAGGTTTATAGTTATCCATTATCCAAAGTGTCAAGTCAATAGCATGTGTTCCGATATCTATAAGCGGACCTCCGCCCTGTTCGGCTTCATTTAAAAATACGCCCCATGTAGGAACGGCGCGGCGGCGTATTGCTGTCGCTTTAGCGTAATAAATTTCACCGAATGTTCCGTCGAGAGCTTCTTTTTTCATGTACAAAGAATCTGCACGCTGACGGTTTTGATATCCTATTGTAAGTTTTTTACCTGTACGCTCAGCGGCTTCAAGCATTTTTTTAGCTTCCGCGGAGTTTATTGCCATAGGTTTTTCGCACATAACATGTTTTCCCGCTTCGAGCGCATCAACTGTTATAATGCTGTGTAATCTGTTCGGAGTTAATACATGTACTATATCGATTGTTTTATCTTCAAGCATTTTTTTGTAGTCAAGATATGTTTTAGCTCCGGCAGCTCCGTATTGGGAAGCGGCTTTTTCAGCTCTTTCTATAACTATATCACAAAACGCAACCATTTCGACATTAGCCAAGCGTTTAAGCGCAGGCATATGCTTGCCGTTTGCGATTCCTCCGCAGCCGATAATACCTATTCTAACCTTATCCATTTATAAATCCTCCGGTATTTTAAAATTATAACGATTCCGTCGTCACTAGTTTACATTATATATAAAACAACCATTACTGTCAAGAATTTGCGGTTAATAAAAATTACATAATATAAAAACAATACACGACTATTGACATTCATTTTATAATAATATATAATTATTTAATAAATATTTAAGTTTTGCTTCTTATATTATGGAGACGATTATAAATCGATATGTAAAATGAAATTTTTATCAAAACGTACCTTATATATGTTTTTTTTGGACATATTTGTTTTAATATTATCCTGTATAATATCAACATTAATATGCCGTATCGACATATCGAACGGAAACGAAACTGTTTTTGAATTAATGTCCTTGATAATTATATCTTTTTTCATATATGTAATTATTTTTTTATTTGTGGGTTTATACCGCAAAATATGGCGTTATGCTCAGGCTGTTGATTTCTTTTACTGTATTGTTACCTCTACCGTAGCTGGTGTTATTACTTTCTCTGTTTGTCTAATACTTTTATCAATCGAACTGCCGATTCATTTTTATGCGTTGAATATATGTATATCAGCCCTAGGTTTTGTCTGTGAACGCCTTTTATACCGAAGTATTATAATTACCAAGTCAAATTCATTGCCGGAAAAACCGGTTAATTTAAAAAAACAACGTGTTTTGATTGTAGGCGCGGGTTCTGCCGCAAATACTTTTATAAATGAAATAGTGCAATCTCCTTGCTGTATATATAATCCTGTCGCATTGCTTGACGACGATCCCGTAAAATTAAACAGAAGTATTTTAGGGGTACCGGTTTTGGGATGTATAACAAATGCTGATAAAGTCGCCGCGGCTTGTGCCGCAGACCTTGTTATCATCGCTATACCTTCCGCTTCGAATGAACAAAAATTATCTATAATAAACAATTGTATAAAAACAGGTTTACCGATAAAAACATTGCCTTATCTATATATGCTAAATGATAATACAAACATTATAGATAAAGTGCGTGAAATAACTCCCGAAGAATTGCTTGGACGTCCCCCTATAAACATAGCCGATGAAGCGGTGCTTTCCTTTGTTTGTAATAAAACAGTTATGGTAACCGGGGGCGGGGGTTCTATCGGATCTGAACTTTGCCGGCAAATAGCTTTACATAGTCCGAAAAAATTAGTCATTATCGATAATTATGAAAATAATATTTATGAAATCGAACAGGAATTGGTGCAAAAATATAGTTCTCAATTAAATTTAGATGTTTTTATAGCCTCTGTTCAAGACAAAATAAGACTTAACAACATCCTTGCACAAGAAAAACCCGATATAATTTTTCATGCGGCAGCGCATAAACATGTCCCTTTAATGGAAACTTCTTCTCAAGAAGCAGTTAAAAATAATATACTAGGAACTCTGAATACGGCACAGTCCGCTATTAACAACGGAGTTTCTAAATTTATTTTAATATCGACCGACAAAGCGGTAAATCCGACAAATATTATGGGTGCCACAAAACGTACCTGCGAATTGATTATTCAATCGATGAACGGTATTTCATCGACAGTATTTGCGGCGGTACGATTTGGGAATGTTCTTGGTTCAAACGGTTCTGTTATACCGCTTTTTAAAAATCAGATCCGAAACGGCGGCCCTGTTACTGTTACACACCCGGATATTACGAGATATTTTATGACAATTCCCGAAGCCGCGCAGCTGGTTATTTGTGCAGGAGCAATGGCCAACGGCGGCGAAATTTTCGTGCTTGATATGGGACAGCCTGTTAAAATAATCGATCTGGCAGAAAAAATCATACAGTTGGCAGGACTGCGGGTAAACGAAGATATTACTATCAAATATACGGGGCTTCGGAAGGGAGAAAAATTATACGAAGAATTATTACATGATTCCGAATCTCTTCATAAAACAGCCAATAATAAAATTTTTATAGAAAAACCGCATATTCCCGACCGGGAATCTTTATTTAATCATATTGAAAAATTGCGTGAAATTACAGTTAAAGACAGCCCCGATACAGACTTTTTAATTGAAAACGAATTATCGCAAATTACCGGTACTTTTTATAGGATGAAATAACAAAAACAAAAAAATGAAAGTAAAAACGGCTCTCAATCAGAAAAGAAAAACAATAATCGGATTCATTTTAATCTTATTATCTTTATTTACAACATGTTTTATATTTTACAATTCAATTAAAACTGCGGAAAGTTCAACAATACAGAGCGAAACGGTAAGAAACTTGGTTGAAGAATCAATTGAAAAAATAACAGATAGCAAACCCAATATTTCTTCGAATGTTATACGCAAATTTGCGCATTACATCGAATTTTTTGTACTCGGACTTTTTATAACGGCTTCCGTTTCTATTTTTTCAAAGAATTTAATAAAAAATTCAGTTCTTCCGATTTTTATTTGTTTAATAATTGCCCTTATAGATGAAACCTTGCAATTGGCTTTTGACGGCAGAAGCGGTCAATTAAGCGATGTCTGGCTTGATTTTTCGGCTTCTTTTACATCTATCCTAATTTTTGCTGTAATTTTTTATATATATAACCACAACAAAAACAAAACTGAGCGGCAATAACTTGTTTTAAAAGTTTTGCGGCTAGTCAACTGGTTGACTTTGCTTTTTCTCAAAAGCGACCGCGGTCCCTGCCG
>JAVBPA010000053.1:0-12815 GCA_031549925.1 Eubacteriales bacterium | reverse complement strand
TATGACTCCGGATGGCCTATGCATGAATGGATTAATGACAGATTTGATATTCCCCAAATAAATTCCGAAAAACCTTCGGCAACAGAAATTAACAAAAAAATAATCGGTAATTGCTTTAACGATTTTGCACTCGAAAAATTTAAAATTTGTGAAATCGGCAAAGGAGACTGCCTTGGAAACGTATTTTATATTTCCGGTTATAAACATGCTGTAAAAGATAATATTGTCACAATACTGCAATATTCTACATACAACCTGATCGGGAGTGAATCCGCGGTAAATTATTTTTTTACATATTACGATTATGCGAATGATATCGAAATGACATGCGAGGAATACTTGACTGCTCTCGGGTATACATATGACGAAATATTAATAAAAATCAATAAATATTTTGATTTTGAATCGTACGCGAGTTATTATGGGATTAAAGGGACGGAATTTACAAAAGAAAATATTAACGGTGTATTTTTACGGGAAGACGGAATATTTGAAATATGCGTCAATAATGAAATTTTATTAACTTTGCCAAGTATTGATGATGGTATTAAACAAATAACAATGGAGCAATACACTGTATTTGAAAAAAGCAGAAGCCGCGAAGAAATGCTATATAGTGGCGTAAAAATAAAAACGCAATTAAATGAAAATTATTTTTATGATTTCCCATCGGAAATTCCATATAAATTTTATTTTGAAAAAAGCAGTTACGCAGTTATCGGGATTTTCCGGCAATGTATTAATTTCGCTTTTGAAAACGAATTGACTCATGTAAATATTGAAATAACCGCACAGGATATTATGGATCATCATAAAGCTGATATGTCCAAAAATTACACAAAATTGTCCGCTCAAATAAACGGTACGGGAAACGGAATAATTTTTATTGAATACCAGCTTGATGAACTTTCCGGCAAAATTTTTTATAACATCGAAAAAAACGAAATGTATTTTGACGGAAAATCCGATATTCCGTTTTATAAAAATAACGCCGCGGATTTGATTTCCTGTGAAAACGGCATTGTAAAAATATTTTCTCCGCATAAAAATATTAAAATTTCATTTGAACCGGAGGGAGAAATCATCAGTATTTTATATCATTATACAAAAGGGATTGAAACCTTCAATATAAAAACTTACCTATATAAAGGACGCCCCATTTATCATGAATATAATCTCCGCATTTTTGTTGATTCTAAAAATTATGACTCCTCTTTAACGAAAAATTCACATATTACCGAAGCAGCTAAAAATTTGCTAGCTGTTTCCGGTGAAAGAATTGGTCAAAAATCAAAAATTTTCGGTGACAATATCTTCTCATGTTCCATTATAGGAACATATAAAAATTATTCAGGGCAATATGAGGAATTCGGCGGAATTTGTTTGATATATCATGATTTTGATAAAAACATCGATTTAATTTTATCTTCTCACAGATTTTACTCACATCCGGGTGAAAGTTTTGATTCAATCGTCCCCACTTTTAAAATAGAATGATCATGTATTTGGATTATGTTTTTAAAAGAAAAATATACGTTAAAAAATAATTCTTAAAAATAACGCGCTGCGGCAAAACGAAATTTGCTACAGCGTGTATTCTTTATATTACGGTAAAAATTTTTTAATACATTTTCCTAAAAAAATTTAATATAGTTCAAATATCTTTAAATAAAAATTTTTATACATAAATATGATATTTTAAATCGAATATTAAAATTAAATGTAAAAATCAATTGCAAATCATAAAAATATATGATAGAATGGAAAACGTTCGCTTATTTTAACATTTTCCAAGTTAATTTTGTATATATGGATATTCTTTAGCTTTTTTGTTACAAGATACAACGGTTTAATTTAAATTTCCACTGAGAGTTGTGTAATGATGTTATGGATATGAAAAATAAATTTTTTGATTTAAAAGAAAAAAATCTTTTTAATATAAATTTTACATTGGAAGAAAAGACTTTTTTATTAGTTGCTTTATCCGGAATTCTGATGTCGGCAATCGGATTCATCGGAAATATTCTGCTCGGATTGAGTATACTGACGCTTATTATTCCCGCGGTTAACATTATAATTGATGTAACATGCCTTTTATATTTTTATAAAACGCGCAAATACAAAATCTTAACCATAATCGTTATTATGTATGCCCTTTTCGTTCTTTTCCCTATGCTATGGTTTTCTACCGGAGGAGCAACCGGGTCAACTATGCCGTTTGTTGTATTGATGGGTATATTTATTGTAATTGCATTCGAAGGAAAATTCCGCACAATAATAATGATAGTAGTTATCTGTTTATATACGGCTTTTACTTTTATTGAATTAAAATATCCCGGTATATATATACCTTACCCTGACAGAAGATCGCATTATATGGATTTATCAATCGGTATGATTATAAGCTACAGTGTCAGCTCATATTTGGCATATCAAGTATTAAACAGTTATAAACAAGCCAAAAACGAAGCGGAATCACTTATTTCGAAACTGGAAATCAGTTCGATGATAGACTCTCTTACAGGTATTTATAACCGTAGATATCTAACCTCATGTATAAGCGAAGAAATGCGTAAATCTTATGATGACGGCAGTAATCTTGTTTTGTGTATTATCGATGTGGATTTTTTTAAAGTTGTAAATGATACATACGGGCATATTTTCGGTGATAAAATTCTTGTTGAGCTTTCAAAAACAATTTCTTCTCTATTAAGCAAAGATGAAATTTTCGGAAGATACGGCGGAGAAGAATTTGTTATTATCTTTAGAAATTGTACAGTAGAAATGGCTATTGAAAAATTGAATATTATTTACGCCGAATTAAAAAAAGCCGAATGGAACAAAAATATTAATCTAACAGTAAGCTGCGGTGTTACTTCTTATACAAAAGGAGTATCTTTTTCAAAGTTCCTCGAACAAGCGGACAAAAACTTATATATAGCTAAAGAAAAAGGGCGGAATCTGGTAATATATTAATTTTTATATAATAATCTATAATTATTTTATTTAAAATATTAATCTAGTAAATAAAAATCCATTGGAATTACGATTTTCCAACGGATTTTTTTGTTTTATAATGAGATTAATATATATTTTTAAAAAAGTTTAAAATATTGTATGTTGATTTTATTTATTCTATATCTGATAAAACGGGCAACTGGGTAACGCGAAGAAGTGTACAGCCGTATGGAATTAAATTAATTTCATTCTTTTGATTAAAATTTTTCGGAAGTTCAGGGTTCATTTTACAAATTCCGTTTTCGTTTTCCCATTTTATTGCGACTGCATTGGTTTTAAGTTTCAAAGGAGGTTCTTCCGGTGAAAAAGGAATTGCTCCGATTATATTATACTCTGTTTTAATTTGTTCATTACAATAAGCATATCCCCAATTTTCGGTCGGTGTTATGTGATAATCACACCAGGGGAATTTGCGTTCCACTCCGTCTCTTATATATTCAACTTGTTTAATTTCAGCTTTGATCGGTAAAGAATACAGTAATGCTCCTCTCCAAATACAAGCCGTGTTATCCGGACGATTTATATATTTCGCTTCTGTAATAAGCTGTACTTTTAATTCTGTCCGCCCGCTGAATATACGCGATATTTTTTTATACTGTCCTACCGTCACCGGTTCTCCGTCAACAAATGCCGAATCATAAAACCCCGGTATGCGCAGTTCAATATCCAATTTACAAGGTTTTGCCGTCTCAATTATAACAGTATATTCGTCGCGGAAGGGATATTCGGTTTCTACTGTAAATGCTACATCAATCCCATCGATTTTATCTTTTACAAAAACCGGAGCTATAGCTGTAATAGTAAAACCATGTTCATTCCTCATTACCGCCGATAGAGCAAACTTCGGCCATCCTTGATTAAAATTTGCCGTGCAACATCCAAAATGAGGTTCTAATCCGAAAATATGTGCTTCGCCGTTGTTGGAATTAAACGGATTGTATTTATCTTCAAGCGGAGTGCATTGAATTTGATTTGTCAATTGAACATACTGATGTGCGTTCATGTCGGGAGTAAACGCCGCCGGCAATGCGTTATACGCGAGTTTTTCCAATTTATCTCCCCAAGTAATTCCTCCGTCAATAGAAAGCAGCCATTCATAAGAATACATCGCTTCTACAATTCCGCAAAGCTCGGTTCCTCTGTTTGAGTCAGTTCCTCCCAGACATTCATCGCCGGAAAAATGTTCTATTGCCATACCGTGTTTTTCGAGAAGAAGAGACAAAAACTCTTCACAAAATACATTTGGATTTTCTCCGGTTAAACGAGACATTAAAGCTCTGCTTTTTAATGACATCGCTATATTTACCACATGGTTCTGATATGTCCAATACCGTTTTTCTTTGGGTGCGTCTGTTATTTGTTTAGCTAATTTTTCATAATCCATTCCCTGCGCTTCCAAAAGCCCGGCAAGCTTTAAAAGTCTTTCGTCACCGGTACGTTCATACAACCAAAATATAGGAATTAAACATTCAAACCATCTGTGATGCCCCCAGTTAAAAAGAGTTATAACAGAAATATGCCTGTAAAGCTGAAGCAATGCTTTTTCTACCGCGCCTTGAATTCTTGAATCTCCCGTACAATCATGATAAACCACTAAAACCTTACATATTAAAAATACCGCCCAAACATCATAACGGTTTCTTCTGTTATTCGGACACGGACAAATCCATCCGTCTTCCTCCTGACCTGCTAAAATACCATCAATATATCTTGAAGCTCTGTTTTGCAAATCTTCATCTCCTAGCAGCCATGCGAGAGGAATAAAACCGTCCAGCCAATATGGCACTCTCTCCCAACCGTCCTTGTCTCCGCCGATCCAGCTGCTGTCACGTATATCCGGCCATATTTTATCAAGAACACCGCAAAGACCGTTTGCCTGTATTTGTAATTGTCTCCCAAGCCAACCCTGAGGCTTGATGTTTTTTGAAGTTAACGGTTTCAATTTCAGCGGTTTAAGCATATTTTTACCTCTATATATTTTATTTTTTTAATTTAAACTTCTTTATTTAATTTTCTGTTTTATAAAATTATATTAATACAGTAGAAGTATATCAAATACTTTGTATAATTTCAAGCTTTGTTATTCCATCTCTGCTGTTTCATCAAATCATAAGCTAATAATTTTTCCGATGTGATAAAAATAAATATATTTTGGAAATATTTTTTGAATAAAATTTTTATTAAATCTCAATCGTTGACAAAATAATAAAATAAGAATATACTGATAAGTTAGTATGTATATTTCAAATATTATTGTATAAAAAAGTAAAATTTATCGTCTTGACGGAGAAGTAGTATGTTTGATAATTTAGAAACAGCAAAAAAGTTTTGTGCGGATAACGAAATAAAAATGATCGATTTTATGATGATTGATCTTGACGGACGTTGGCGTCACCTTACAATGCCTACCGATAGATTTACAGATGATACATTGGAATACGGAATCGGATTTGACGGTTCAAACTATGGATTTGCTCCCGTCGAAAAAAGCGATATGGTCTTTGTTCCGGATTTGAAAAGCGCGTATGTCGACGCTTTTGCCGAAGTTCCAACCCTTGCCATGATAGGAGATGTCTATGTTATAGATTTACCTGTAAACCGCCGTTTTGATCAAGATCCGCGAAATGTAGCTTACCACGCCGAAGAATATATGAAAAAAACCGGTATAGCCGATGAGATGCGTATAGGTCCGGAATTTGAATTTCATGTTTTTGATCATATAAGCTATAATGTTTCGCCCAACGAATCAAATTATAAGATAGACTCTGAGCAAGCCGAATGGAATACCGGTATTTTAGAATATAATCTCGGCTATAAAATGCCTCATAAGGGCGGTTATCATATGGCTCCTCCTCTCGATAAATTGAGCGGATTCCGTTCGCGTGTTACCTTGCTAATGGAGAAACAAGGTATATTAGTAAAATATCATCATCATGAAGTAGGCGGCCCCGGACAGCTTGAAATTGAAGTTGAAATGGGTTCTATGCTTGAAATGGCTGACAAAACCATGATGACTAAATATATAATAAAAAATTCCGCCGCAATGGAAAATAAAACCGCAACTTTTATGCCGAAACCTTTGTTTGCTGAAGCCGGAAACGGTCTTCATGTTCATATGCATTTATTTAAAAACGGAGAACCTCTTTTCTACGATGAAAACGGTTATTCTCAATTGAGTGATACAGCTTTATATTTTATCGGCGGACTTCTCACCCACGCAAGGTCCCTCTGCGCTTTCACAAATCCAAGCACCAATTCATATAAACGGTTAGTTCCCGGTTATGAAGCACCTGTAACAATCGGTTACGCGACATCGAACCGCAGCAGCGTAATCCGTATACCTGCCTATGCAAAAGGTCCCTCAAAAAAACGCTTTGAACTCCGCAGCCCGGACGGAACATGCAATCCTTATTATGCTTATGCGGCTATACTTATGGCAGGACTCGACGGAATACAAAAGAAAATTGATCCCAATAAAGAGGGCTATGGTCCGTACGATTTTAATTTATACAATTTGTCCCCCGAGGAACAAAAAAAGATAAAACAATTACCAAGATCGCTCGATGAATCTCTTGATGCGCTGCAACTGGATCATGATTTCCTGACAGCCGGCGGAGTTTTCCCCGAAAAACTTATAGATATATGGATCGCTAAAAGGCGCCGCGATACCTCCAGATATAATCAACTTCCTCACCCTGTTGAATTCGAAATGTCTTACGATATATAAAGTATTAAGATAACGGGGTGCGTTTACTTTTTTTGAAAAAAAGTAACAAAAAACTTGTAATTTTTGCTCTTCTTTATCAAAAGTTTTTTAGGGTCTTTCGAAGAAAAACCGCTTATTCCAACCTAAACAAATAAAAATCGCAGGGAATTATCAACCCTGCGATTTTATTATTACTTATTACTATTTTTGTTGCTTTTTCGATTTATAAACTATAACTGCTGCCGAACCGGCAATTGAAACAATTGCGGTCAAAGCGAAGAATGGGTCAAAAGTTTGAGCCGCAGGAGCAGTTGCGGGTGTTGAAAGTGCTTCTGTTTGCTGAGTTTCAGGAGCTGCGGTTGTTTCGGAAACGGGAGCTGCGCCGAGTGTTATAACCATACCATCACTATAAGAACCGTTCCAAATACCGCCGCCCATTTCGACAGCCTGCATATTTGAAGCGATATATTCATCATATGTATGGACTGTGTAAGAATAATTATAAGTGATCTTATGGCCTTCAGTAAAACTTATTGTATTTGTGCGGTCAACCAGAGACCACGGAATCGCAAATTCGTAGTAAGTCAATTTATTAGTTTCATCACGCAATGAAAATGACTGGAAAGGTTGTGTTTTATATATCAATAAATCGTCTGAGCTGTCTTTTATATCGGCGGGAGAACATGTTTTCCATTGCTGCTCACCTTCGTTTGTGACGCCGCAGCCAAGTTCGACACGCATGTCATCCGTCCAGCTTCCTTCGGGTTCCGTGGCTATCAGAGCAGCATAACCGACAGTTCCGTACCCCATATCAATCGCGGGTGCTACACCTACTTCATGATTTTCAGCATGAACTATAGTAAACGCATAAAAACATTTGTCGTCCCAAGTAGCGTATGTTTCACCTTTGATTTCTTTATTAGGATCATTTCCTAAATGAAAACCGTCAACAGCATAAAAATCATGAAGTTTAACATATATATCATTGTCAAGTTTTCCGTCAATCAACGGAGCATTGTTCGTTTTTTGCAATGTTATTTGCGGAGCGGCAGCATAAACCGCAGGCTGGAACATCATCACTGCAACAAGCATAAAACTTAATGCAACAATTATTGATACGATTTTGTTTTTAATCATATGATAAATCCTCCTAATTAATTTATGTTTTTTATACTAGCACATAAACAGCAGAATGTAAATAAAAATCATGAAATGTTAATGGTTTGTTAAATGATTGTTTTCACAATAAAAAAGTGCGGATTTCAATCAAAAAATCCGCACCGCAAAAAATACAAAAACAAATATTTATAAGATTATATTTCCTGAAGTAAATTAGTTATCATATCAACAAATTTATCGCTGTCCACCGGTTTAGAAAAATAATAACCTTGTATCATGTCGCACCCGATATCGCGCAAAAAATTAAATTGTTCTATTGTTTCAACACCTTCGGCAAGTGTTTTAATTCCAAGCCGGGCAGCCAGTTCAATCATACATTTTATAATATCGGCAGCTCTTTGATTTTCTCCGGTAGATGACATAAATCCGCGGTCAAGCTTCATTATATCGAAATTGACATCTTTTATCATATTTAATGATGAATAACCGCTTCCGAAATCATCGATTGAGACTAAAAAATTCCGGTCATGGAGATCACCGATTATTTTAATCAATAAATCCTGATTGTTAATAAATGCGGATTCAGTAAGTTCTATTTCAAGCAAATGAGCGGGAATATTATAATCGCGCGTTATTTTCAATAAATTATCGGCAAAATCCAATTCATAGAGATGAGCCCGGGAAAAGTTTACAGACACCGGAAGAGGTTTTATCCCTTTTTTTATTATCAAAGCAATATAGCGGCAAACTGTTTCAAACATATAATTATCAAGTCTGCTTATCTGTCCGTTGCTTTCAAAAAGAGAAATAAAACGATTAGGAGGGATAATTTTACCGTCCGGACGGTACCATCTAACCAAAGCTTCAGCTCCTACGATTTTCTGCGTTTTTACGTCATATTTCGGTTGGTATACAGCAACGAATTCACCGTTTTTCAATGCTTGATCCATGCTGTCCGTAAGAATTTTATCTTCTGCTTGTTTTAAGTATAATTCGTTATCATAAACAGCTATATTACGGTTGTAATTACCTTTGACAGTCCTTTTAGCGATAACAGCGCGATCGTACATTGTACTGATAGGAAGTGTTCTGTCACGTATTTCCCGCAATCCGTAGCTTATAAGAAGAGAATTATTTCCTGACAATAATTGCAGCTTTACGTTTATTTCCGTTATTCGCTTAATAATAAAATCTATATTTTCATCATTCATTAAACATGCGAAGTTGTCTGCTGAAATTCTGGCGCATGCTTCATATTCTTTACATTCCTCTTTCAATACATTGGCAACGGTGCATAACAGTTCATCGCCGCGTGAAAAACCGTACAATGAATTATACATTTCAAAATGACTTATATCGAAAGCAATCATCGTAAAAAATCTGCTTTTGGGCGAACGCGTCAATATATCTTTTACTTCTGATTCAAACCCTCTTCTATTCAAAAGTCCCGTCAGACGGTCCGTTTCGAGTAGTTGCTGGATATCTTTTTCGTTTTTAATTCGTATTACAACCAAAAACGCCAAAACAATTATTATACTAAGCAATATTATTGTAAAAAACAATATTATGTAAGGAGGAACACGGTTAAGAGATTCGATAAATCCGATATTCTGTGCGCTTATAGTATTCCGAACTATAATATCGGTCATTTCTTCGGTAGATATCGAAGCAATAGCTTTATTCAAAATTGATATAAGTATAGGATCGAGATCGTTGTTTACCGCAATAGACAGATTAAATACAAACCCTTGAAGGGGATTTGTTATAAAAGATTTATATGGATTTTTAACCAGCAAATTTGTCGCAGAATAAGAATTTATAATAACAGATTCAACTTCTTTTTTTAATAACGCGTTCAGACACTCTTCAGCGGAATTATAAAACGAAAAATCATAATTTAAACGTTCATAGGAATAAAAATTAATAGTAGTAGCGGTTTTTCCCGAACTTATTACACTGTCAGGACGCGTTATCATCGATAAAGCCAAACTCAAAAAAGGATTGGTCAAAGAAAACCCCCGTCCGTTGAAAGAAGAATGATTATATTCTACCGAGGAGATAATATCTGCTGAATTGTTATATAACTTATCACCCTTAAAATAATTAAAATTTAGTCCTGTCATTTCGGATATAACTTCATATATACTGGAAATAATTCCCGAAAAACCTTTGGATGACGCATATTCAAGCGGATACCAATTTTCATTATACATAACGTTCAAAACACGGCATGATTTTACAAATTCATATTCTTCGCTTGTCAGTTTAAAATATGTATTGGTATTTGAAAAATACTTTTGGTTAAGATTTTTTATAAAATCGGGATTCTCCAGTGTTATATAATCTATTATACTTTTTAGTTCCGAATATAGCTCTGAATTTTTTTTATTAATAAAATAATAAAGAGGAGTATTTGAAAATTTAGAAATAACTCTAAGCTCGGTATCGGAAACAAACCCTTCATCAATACCTGCATCAATGATACCTTTTAATAAAGCGTTTTTTATTTCTGATTGTGTCTTGTAATATTTTATATTAAAAGAAAATTTATTTTGATTTGCGTATTCTTCTAATATCTTTAAATCATAATCTTCTAAAACCCCGATATTTATACCATTAAACGCTTTGAAATCATCATAAGCAAGAGGACTGTTTTTTGAAGTATAAATAGAATTATAGCTGGCTTGAGTAAACGAATTTAAAAAAAGACATTCTTCCGCGCGTTTTTCATTAATAGGAAGACAACCGATCAGATCAATTTCATCATTAAGAAGTTTTTCATACAAAAGAGATACTGTACCACCGATATATTCTATATCCCAACCGGCTTTTTTCGCTATTTCCTGATAAACTTCGTAATTATATCCATATATTGTTCCATCCTGTAAAGTATGCTGATACTCTGAATAATCAAACCATCCGACACGCACAGTTTTATTTTCGCCGTTTTCTGCCGCTTTCGGAAAAATTGTAAAAAAATATGATATTATAATTATATAAAATAAAAATAACGAAATATTAATTTTTATACGCGGTTTATACAAAAACATACAGTTTCCATCCGATGCCGTCAATGGGCGTTTTATTTTTTGTTATTACAAGAGAACAACTTTAAAATAAAAAAACAAAAAACTTAACATATGCTTTTTTTTAAAATAAAAATTTTGCATACGGATTTTGTTTGTTTATATAAAATAGACTATATTAAAGCTTCTTTATTATAAATTTTGCCGCAAAAAAACAGCAGTCATTATCAATAAATGATTTATACTACCAAATAATAAAAATAATTCTTAAATATAATAGTTAAATTTTTGCTGAACTTAAGACAGTATAGTACTTTCATTAACGTTTGTCAATCTAATTAATGATAAATAATTAAGAAAAAATGAAAAATTTACATATTTACATATTAAACCAATTGAAAAATCGCATGTTATTAAATATTTTTTTAACTGTTTTTATCTTTTTATAAAACATATAAAAACATTTTTTCTTCCTCCGGGATATTGCGAAACACTGCATTCTATTCTATCAGAATTTATTCTTTCAGAAGAATCTATTCTTCCGGAAGAATTTATTCTTCCATAATTAACTATTCTAAATCTTAATTCGGCTGAAAAAGGAGTACGGTTTTGTATATATTTTAAGATATAGGTATCATCTTCAAAGGCGCAGGCAGCCGAAATATGTGAATATTTATAATCCGAACCTATAAATCCTTCGGCTAAAGCATGCGAAATAGATGTTGGATTTGTTTTGTTTTTATGGTTATTATGTGAAAAATCGTTGTCTATCCAGGCATTATGCCCTGCTTTCAATTTAAATTCTTCACTGTATATATTTTTTATATAAATTGTATCATAATCGCTGCCGTATTCGAAGCCTATCGAATCAAATGCTAAATTATTAGAACAACATTGATATACCCTGCCGTTCATATCGTTAAAATATGTATCTCTTCCGGTATATAAAGGTGTTTTAATCGTTAAGCTTCCGAGGATTTTATCGAGTTCCTGCTGTACTTTAAAATCATATTTTACATTTTCCGGAAAAGCTTTGGGTATAAAATTTTCCCATATTGCGGTAAGTTCACCCTGCATATCTTCAACTCCCGCTGTTACGGCTAGAACCGCGTCATATTCAGGCATTACAACACATAGCTGACCGAACGCTCCGTCTCCCCGATAAATTCCGTTTGGAACGCAGCGCCAGAATTGACGTGAATATCCCTGAGCCCAATCATTTTTCATCGCTCCGAAAGGTAAAATTTCATCTTGAAAATCATCAAGGAAAGGATATTTTGTCTCAGTATAGTTATTGATATGTTTTTTAACGGCATCGCGGATATATCTTTCATCAATCAAAGATTTTCCTCCGTATTTGCCTCCCGATAATAAAAACTGACCGAATTTTGCTATATCCTCAGTTTTGATATTAAGACCGAATCCTCCGTAGTCGATATTCCCGGCACATTTATCCCAATATATATTTTCAATTCCAAGAGGCTCAAATAAACGGGGAGTTAAAAATTCTGTAAGAGAAAGACCGTATATATTGCTTATAATAGCCGATATCATATAGGTAGCGGCGGTGTTATATGCAAAAAATGCTCCCGGTTCACCTTCCGGGGAAGAAGTTAAAAACGCCTTGACGCAATCCTTATACTCAAAAATATAATCCGCATTCGGTTTATGCCCCGAGCACATTGAAAGCAAATGGCGGACTTTGATTTTCAATATTTTATCAGAAGGCTTATGTATTAAATCGCGGTAAACGGGAAAATAATCGATTGCAGGTTTGTCCATGTCGAGTTTCCCTTCGCTTTCGGCAAATTCTGCCGCAATAGCGGTAAATGATTTTGACAATGAAAACATCATATGTTCGTATTCCGCTTTATACGGTTTCCAATATCCTTCCGCCGCAATAAATCCGTTACGCATCAATATAAAAGAATTAATATCACCTTTGA
>JAVBPA010000033.1:0-90275 GCA_031549925.1 Eubacteriales bacterium | reverse complement strand
AAATACCGGCAAAAGATTCGTATGAAACTCAAAAAGTGTTGGAAATCGTAAAAAAATACGAAGCATACGGATATCAATATGAAAACGCGGAAGCTTCGCTTTCTTTGATAATAAGAGAATCACTTGGAATAAGAAAAAAGTTTTACACTATAAAACGATATCAAGTTACAATTAATGAATCAGAAAACAGCGGGCTTTGCGTTGCGATAATAAAAGTTTCGGTAAACGGTGTATGTGCTTTGACCGCGGCTGAAGGCGGAGGTCCGGTAAATGCGCTGGACTGTGCGATGAGAGACGCACTTGGGAGATTTTATCCGGAAATAAAAAATATCCGGCTTACAGACTACAAAGTCAGAGTAATATCTTCACATGATGCGACTGCATCAAAAGTACGTGTAACTATCGAAACCACAGACGGATGCCGGGTTTGGCGCACAATCGGAGTATCAGCGGATATTGTAGACGCGAGCCGCCAGGCACTTGACGATTCGTTTGAATACTTTTTGTATGAAAATTGATACATCTTCATCATTTTAAACAATAAGTTTTAAATAATTCAATTGATAAAAAATTAAAAATCTCAAATTAATTAAATTTCCAGTTTCCAAAATAAAACAATATTTTATTACAAGGATTACGCTATACATGAATATTGCAGTTTTGGCGGGTGGGCTCAGCCCCGAACGCGATGTTTCTTTATCATCAGGCTCTCTAATTGCAAACGCTTTAATAAGATGCGGACACCGTGCCGCTCTTATCGACTTATACTATGACATAGATGATTATTATGCGAAAAATCCAGATGAACTCTTTTCGGATAAACCGGATTTTTTTTACATTGTACCTGAAACAGAACCGAATTTAGAAGATATTATAAAAAATAACGGCGGTAAAAGCAATGCCATAGGCAAAAATGTTTTACATATATGTCAAGCGGCTGACATTGTATTTGTGGCTCTTCACGGCTCTGTCGGAGAAAACGGTTCGCTTAGCGCTACATTTGATAATTACGGTATAAAATACACCGGATCCTCTTTTATAGGATGTCTTTTATCGATGGATAAAGATATTTCTAAAAAAATGCTGCGCGATGCGAAAATTCCGACAGCGGAATGGATTAATATAATAAAAAACGATTATGAAATTAATGAAATAGAAAATAAAATCGGATATCCTTGCGTTATAAAACCTTGCAGCTGCGGTTCGAGCGTAGGTGTTTCCATCGTTCACGACAGGAGCGAACTCGAAAATGCTTTCGGATATGCTTTCAAATACGAAGATTCCGTTCTAGCTGAAAAATTTATATCAGGACGTGAATTTTCTGTAGGAGTTCTTTGCGGAAAAGCACTTCCGCCGATTGAAATTATCCCTAAAACCGGATTTTATGATTATAAAAACAAATACCAAAAAGGTTTATCGGAAGAAATATGCCCTGCACTGCTAAGTGAAAAAGAAACGGAAAAAATAAAACAACTCGCCTTAGATGTACATAAAACTTTACGTCTCGGAACATACAGCCGTATTGATTTTATCTTAAGCGAAGAAGGATTTTTTTGCCTTGAAGCCAATTCGCTGCCGGGAATGACTCCTACCAGTTTGTTTCCTCAAGAAGCAGCAGCGGCGGGGATTCCGTACGATTCCTTATGTGAAATTATAATAAAAGCTTCTTTATGAATTAATCCATTCTTCAGCGATTCCTTTGATAAGTTTTTGTCTGTCAATACAAATCATTGGAATAAGCCTGGAAAGGGTAAGCCTTTTTCTCATGTAGGAATGATAAAAACATCCCTGTAAAGCAAGATCATAATCAATTGATATTTCTTTCGGATTTGTAGCTGAACCGGCGGACTTCATAATTTTTAACATGGTTTCAGGATGCGGTATTTCCTCATTAATAATTTTTCTTATTTCTTCCCAATTATCTTCAAGCTGTTTCGGATTTATATTTTCCGTAACAGCCGGCGTGTTACGTTCCATAATGTCATCAATCAAAACATTTGTATATACATTTTCAAGCTCTGATTTATTAATAATTTCAGGGCTTGCTTTTATTTTATCAAACTCCGCGAGTTTATGATAAAGCCGGCATAAATACAAAGAAGCAACCGATACTTTTTTACCGTGGAAATCGGATTGCTGTCCCCTCATAAGTTTTTTCATTTCCCAAAAATGAGAAAGCATATGTTCTGCTCCCGAAGCCGGACGCACACTGTCCGCAAGTTTCATGGCAATACCGGTAAATATTAAAGCTTCCATAATTGCTTCTGCGGTTGATTCGTCTTTTTGGGTAACTTTATCGGCAATCAAAACCATTTTCCGCAGTGCCTCGCGGGTAAGCTGCGCAATATTTTCACAATAATATTCTCCTGTCAGCAAAGCGGAAATACGCCAATCGGCAAGAGCTATATACTTTGCCATCATATCGCCGAAACCTGCTGATTTCAATTCGGCGGGCGACGAAGCAAGAACAGTTGTATCCGCTATTAAAACATCGGGCTGCACACCCTGACGTGTTTCCTTGAAATTGTTTTCCGTTATTGGTGCGGTTCCGGAAGCAAATCCGTCCATTGAAGGCGCGGTGGCGAGTATAGCAAATTTTTTATAAACACCTGCCGGATTTTTTCCCGCAAGAAATACAGCATGACGGCATATATCGTTCAATGATCCTGTTCCGACAGACAAAACACCATTATAATCGGAAAGCAATCCGCATATGAAACGCGCGTCTTTTATATCGGCTGTTTTCATATCGTCATAAATATGGCATTTATAACTATACCCCGATTTTTCAAGTGACTGTATTACCCCAGCCGAAACAGATAAAGTATTTTTATCCGCTACCACCAAAATTTTATCGGGGAAACCGTAAAAACGAAGTATCTTCCCGGTTTCGCCTGTTATGTTATGTCCGATTTCAATTGATTTCAAATCACTTGTATGTTTTTTACCGCACGGACAGTTTTCCAGTTTTTTAATGATTGATGATATATCCATAATAAAATATTAATTCTCCCGTTTTTATATCCCTCTATAAGCATTGAGTTAGTGTTTCGCCTATAGCTTCATTTATTAAAATTCCCGCCATACTATCATACGGAGTCGCACTTTTATTGATGATAACCATTTTATCTCCCATAAAATATCGTATAAATCCGGCTGCCGGATAAACGGTAAGCGATGTTCCGCCTACAATAAGCATGTCCGCATTTTTAATTTCACGAATAGCTCCTTCAACAACTGAATCATCGAGTGATTCATCATACAATACAACATCAGGTTTTATAATTGATCCGCATTTTGTACATAACGGAATTTTAGAACTTTTTTTTATATATTCAATTCCGTATTTTTTTCCGCATTTCACGCAGGTATTTTTATAAATCGTTCCATGAAGCTCATATACATTTTTAGACCCTGCCTCGCTGTGTAAACCATCGATATTTTGGGTTACAACCGAACTCAATTTCCCTTCATTTTCGAGATATGCAAGAATTTTGTGCGCTCCGTTTGGTTTTACATTCTCTATTAATATTGTTTTTTTGTAAAATTCATAAAATTTATCGGTATGGTTGTAAAAAAACTCACAGCTTAAAATATATTCCGGAGGATATTCATATTTTTTTGAATAAATTCCGTCTTCCGAACGAAAATCAGGTATACCGCTTTCACATGAAACCCCTGCTCCTCCGAAAAACACAATTTTTTTACTTTCCTTTATCCAATTTCGTAATTTATATATTTTTTCATTCATTTTATACCATCCAAAATAAAAATCATTCAGTTTTGACATTATAATTATAAATACAATATTATTATACTATATTTAAAATAAACTATCAACGCTGAATGATTAAATATTTTAATCTATGTTATATCATTGTTTTTATAGATTCTTTTTAAATTCTTCGTAATCTTCTTCTGTTCCGGAAAATACAAATGTCTGACTGTTAATCAATGTAAAAATGTCGTTTTCTCCGTTAATTATCTCATATTTTGTTTCATTTATATATTCATCTTCAAGAGTTTTTTCTTTATAAATCCAAAGCATTCCGGCATATATAGGCATATATTCCCCGTTAGTTGAAACAGAACGGTATTTTTGCAATTCACAGCATGAGGAAAGTGTTTCTTTCCATATACATTCATGTTTAATAATTCCGATGTCAGGGGCGAACCAATATATTTTTTTCCCATATTCAACAAAAGAATAATTTTCAAAATAGTATTTACCGTTTTTATTTTTACATTCCGCTTCAATTGTCACCTTTAAACAATTATCAAATGCACCTGCATCAACTGTTACTGTGCCGACGTTTTCAGCTTTTACATAAAACGTGTCATCATTATATTTTAATGTTCCGCTGTAACCGTCTTTCCATTTATCATCGAAAAGCCCGCCGTTTAAAATACTTAAATATCTGAATATTTTGGAACCGAAAATTTTATTTTCTTCGAATCTGGTACCATATCTGTGCGGACCGAATGAGCTGATTGCACATTCGTTAAATATATGTTTTAAATTCGGATATTTTTTTATAGTTGAACAATTGAAGCTTGACGGAAATATTCTTTGATTCTTTTCGTAATAATTTTTAAATTTCGTCAAATATTCAATTCCGCCGACAGCAATATCAACCGCGTAATTTACAGAATTTGCCTGAGCCGCTTTTTTTAGCATTTCAACCGCTTTATCGTAATTGAAATTTTTATAATCGCAATAATTATCAACTTGGGAAATATAAAAATCCGAATCCGCAAAAGTTTTATTATCCCAACCTTTTTTAATATAAATTGCGTTTGTCACGGAAAAGTCTGCATATTCTCCTTCGGTTCTGATTGTTTCATATTCTATAATCTGATTATATAAATCATCAGAAAATTTAATATTTTTATACCTATATAAATCTCCTTCTCTGAAAGGAAACCAAACAGAACCAATATTCTTACCGTTTCCGCTAACATATTCGCAAAGCTCATATATCTCCTCGATTGGAGTTTTTACATGGAACTTTACTATTCCTGTATTCGGAGCATAGTATATTTCCGCATCATAATTTTCTTTCAATATCAACTTCATACATCCGTCAAATGTTCCCGCAGGAACTGTAACGGTTTCGTTTAAAGATATAATTGTTGATGTATGTTCCGCGTTTTCTTTTGAAACTCTTGTATCCCCGATTTTCATATTTTCATCAAATAATATTCTATCGGGCCATGAACAAAAATAATATAAACATTGATATGTATTTTTAGGCCAGAGTTTATTTTCCCCTCCGAATCCGGGTTGCAATACAAAATAAACTTTACCATTTGCATATCTGTATCTTTCACCGGTTACATTCGTACTGTACAAATCCGTATTTATTTCTTCTGAGTGATTTTTTATAAGTTTAATTGCAGCAATTGTGTTCGCGTAATATATATTATCTTTATTTATTTTATTTAGTGCTTCTTCCCAGTTTTTTAACGCTTCTTCAAAATTGTATTTTTTGTAGTTCGCAACACCCTTCCAAAAATTTATTATTCCGACTTCGTTTTTTGAGTTTTCCATATTTTCTATTAAACTCAATCCCTCGCTGTCAAGCTTTTCGAGTAAGATATCATTATCTTTGTTTAAATATTTATCAACAACAATATTTACTATAATTTCGGAATTTCCGCTTATAACAGCTTCTTCGAAAGCTTTGTTTTGGTTGTCTTCACTTCTGGAATAATAATATATTTCAGCTAAAAATTTATGTTTTTCTTTTGATTCGGGCATTTCATGAGCTTTTTTTACAACTTTTTCATAAATTTCATCATAACCGTCATATGAAAAATTATTTAAATGGTAATAATTGTATAGATATGTTATTTCACGGCGTATTATTTCATCAAAGTTTTCTGATAAATTTTTATTATTTTCTTTCATAAAAATCAACTCCTTTTTAAGATATTCTCTTGCGTCATGTATACGGCTTTTAACCAAATTTTCCGAAATATCAAGAATCTGCGCAATTTTTTTTTGAGAATATTTATTGATAAAATACAAAACAGCGGTTTTTTTAAGTTTGGGTGTAAGATTGTCAAAAGCTTTCGCTATGTTTGTGTTTTGTTCTTGTTTGAAAAGGCTTTGTTCGGGTGAAACAGACCATTTTTCCGATATTTCGTCGCTCAGTTCAGTTTCCAATCGAAGATACTTTGAACGTGAAAGATAATTATAGCTTTTATTGCGTGCGGAAGCACATATCCATTGTATAAATTTATCTCCGTCCCGCAATTTATCAAGCTTCATATACGCAGAAATAAAAGTTTCCTGCGTTATATCTTCGGCTGTATGGTAATTTCCGATAATTTTATAAACTACCGAATATACAATGTTTTTGTATTTGTTAACCAGATAAATATAAAGCTCTTTATCACCTTTTAATATATCACGTATAATTTCATTTTCATTAAAATTCGAATCATAAACGATATTACCTATAACGTTCATCCCTCCTCTCATTTCTTCAAATAAACGCGTTCGATAACTATGACACAAAAAATACTATGGAGGTTGCTTTTTCAAAAATATTTTTAATTAAAATTGATCTTATAGAAATAAAAAAATCCCCGTACAATACGATATTACATAAATAATTTCCGATAACAGTTCAGTCAAAACTGTACAAAACAAAATGCAAAAGCAAATCTTTTTGTAATTTTCGAAAATTTCATTTATTTGTGCAATACCGATATTTGTACGGGATTATTTTTTATTAAACTTATATTTTTATACAGCATTTATAGTTATAGCTGTTATAATTATATCTGTAAGTTTATTACTCTGTAAGTTTATTACTCTGTAAATTTTGTTACATTGTAACAATTTAACAATTAATTGTTTCCCTATTGCAGATTAGTTGTTTATTACCCATGCGATAATTGCGGCTAAATACGCGCGGTTTGCTGCCGCTTGAGGCTTAAAGTTCAAACCGTAAAGGGTATTGTTTTCGATCATCGAAGCATATGCCGCTTTATATTTTGCCGTATCCGTGATTTCCGATTTATTTGTCAGTTTATCAATCAAATCGGAGCCCTGGCCTTTTGCTATTCTTATAACAGAATTAGCGCGCATAATCTTATATGAAAGATATATAAGCTCTTCATATGTCAGCTCACTCGATTTTGCGGCATCTTTATCACTGACAGATGCTTTTGAAACATCAAGACCAGCCGCTGTAAACCAGCTCTTTAAATCAGACCAGGAAACTTTTCCTGACGGATCAAATGTTTTGCCGGAAGCTATTACTTTTGCCGTAACTAAAGTATTGAGAATAGAATTGAGTCCGGGGTAAGAATTTATATCGGTGAATGTATTTACAGGTTCTTTTTTAATTGTATAAGTGAATACACCGATACCGCTTGTGTACAGATAAGGATGAAACGCTACAGCATTAATTGTAACATTTGATTTTATAGTAATCGGTCCGTTATATCTCATTCCTTTGACTGTGGGAGCTGTTCCGTCAAGCGTGTAATATATTTCAGCACCGGGAGTCGCTGTATATAATTCTACCTGCGTTCCTGATTCCACAATACTTCCGCTCGGAATATTAGCTATAGGTTTTTCGGCGTTTATTGTCATAGCTAAATAACCGAAACCGGGAATCCAAACATATTGATAATACCAGTAAGGAATTCCGGGAGTGTTGATTCCGCCGTTATAAATATAGCATGATTTGGTTGCCGCGTTGTAATAATGATATCCGCCCGCGCATGATGTGCAGTAATAAGTTTTACAATCGTTGCAATATGTTTTCACTGTGTTATGAAGAGCGCAGTAATATGCTGTTGTTGAACTGAGCGAGCATTTACCTGTTATCGAATTGTATACATGATATCCGCCTGAGCATGTGGGACAGTAGTAAGTTTTGCAATCGTTGCAATATGTCTTTACTGTGTTATGAATACCGCAATAATAAGCGGGTGTAGAACTGAGTGTGCATTTACCGGTTGTTGAATTATATATGTGATATCCGTTTGAGCATACAGAACAATAGTATGCTTTGCAATAATCACAATAACTCAATGAAGTTGTAGTATGAGTGGGGCATTTCAGTGCATTTCCGCCGCCTGTCAATATGCCGCATGTTTTGGTTGCGGGATTATAGAGGTGTGTTCCTCCTATACAAGTCGGGCAATAATATACATTACAGTTAGCGCAGTATGATTTTGTATATCCGTGTATACCGCAAACTGAATTATCAGTTTTAAATATAAAACATTTTCCTGTGCTGGTATCTTTAGCGTGATATCCTCCGGCACACGAAGGGCAGTACGTTTGAGTACACATAGTACACGTTGTATATGCTGTTTTGTGGAAAGAACATGTTGTTCCCACTCCTCCGGTTCCCAAGTTTACAACAGAACCGCCCGCTCCTATAACGATTTGATTATCGGCAGCTGTTATAGACCCAGATACATAAAGAGTTGCGTTAACATACATTCTATAACCTGTTCCTATAACAAAAGTTATATTCTGAGGAATAACCGTAGTCTGCGGAACCGATACGTCATTTGTCAGATAAACCACGACGTTCTTGTAGGGCTGACCGGGTATATTTACATTATCAATATACGATTGAAGCGTAGGCATTACCGTAGCCGCGCTGATAGCAAATGAAAAAGCTCCCATTAAAACTGCTATTAATAAGACCACTGCAGTTAACTTAGTTTTCATAAATATTCTCCTTTAAACGGCAATCCGCCGAAATTATTTTTTGTTTTACTGATTATGCGGCGATAATTCATGTTATATCTTCTAACCATAATATGTATTATAGCGTATAAATAATTATAACATCACATTTTACATGTGTCAATAGCAACACAGGCTATTTTATACATTTAATAATTATTTAAAACGATCTTAAAATATCATCACATTCACACCTTGTTAGACTCATTTTATTAAATAAAGTTCCATCACAGGTAAATTTTTTATGTTTTTATTTTTACAATAACCGCTCCGAAGCATCCGGTTTTTTTAGGTTTTCCGTATTTATTTGCCATTGACGGAAAAGTTATAAATGATATATCATTTAATCCTTCTCTGATATACTTAGTTATATTTAATTCCCACGGTATAAAATATAATTTTCCTGCTTTTTTACCGTTAACCGTAATTTCGCAGCCGTCGCATACATCATCGAATTTTACATAATATTTTATTTCTCCTCCGGCTTCATCCGCGTAAAATTTATTGTTTTCTATCTTTATTTCTTCTTTTAAATATTCGTGCTTTTTATTTGCAATATCTTCGTATATCGTTTCCCCGCTTTTATCAAAAGCGTATACCGCAGCTATACGGGGTTCTATTACCAGGGGATATGTTCCATCTGAACGTTTCGCGATTATTGTAATTTCCGAACTGTATGGATTAAGCTTATAACATGTTCCTTTTTCATCCGTGTATAATGAAGTTTCGATTACATCGGAATTCTCCGCTTCGTTTATAAAAATAAATATCGGTATTCCCAGTCTGTCCAGTTTTATTTTTCGGAGAGTTTTAGGATATGGTTTAACAGTATCGGAATTCTTCATATCGTGTACAAATGAATAAAAATCATCACCTGAATATATTTTCCCTCCTCCGGAAATAAATTTATTTATGAAATTTTTAATCTTATTTATATCAAAAGATTCTTCCATCAATAATATATCATATTTATAATCTCCGATTTTTATAACTCCGTTTTTGATATCCGCTTTCCCGTCTTCAAAAAGCCTTACATCAAAATAATTAAAATCAATACCGTTTTCAAAAAGTTTGATTACTTGTTTGTACGGCATATGGCTGCCCTCACATAAAACCGCGATGTTTGTTATATTCCGGCTGTCCGTATTAATCATGCACAAACGTTTGATGTAGTCGGAAAAAAGATTATAGTCGTTCCATATAATATGGTTGGGACCCGCGTCCGGAGGACGCTCGTTCCATTGTACGGGAGTACGCAGCGAATAATAAAAAGCGTGAGGAATTATCATGTTCACTCCGCGGGCAAACAAATAATTTAAATACCACAACATATCGGAGGGAGTAAAATCCCACGGATTACCTTTTTTACCGCATACACCGAACACTTCATTAGAATTTCTTCTTTTTCCTAAATGGCGGGCTGCGTCAGCGGAACATTTGCCGTTAACGGAATGATATTCTTCTAAATTATTATCGGGAGAAATATATCTCCAAACCAAATCCTGACCAGGTATATGAAAATATTTTTGCGCTCCGATATCCGAACTTTCCGCCGGATGTCCCATTAAAGCTATTCCGTGTTCAGAGCACCAATCAAAAAGTTTTTTATAATAAACCCTATGCAGTCTCTCGCAAACAGTTTTATTGTATATAGCCCGCGCGTCCTTGCTTTGTTTTCCCATATCGAAAAATAAAGCGGCAAGCATATCCTCATTCCCGCCGTTTGATATAAATTCTTCGTACATTCCTCCGCTCCACGGAAGACTTCCGCCGGTTACCGCTCCGCGTCCGGTAAGCGAAGGTTCGTCGGTAAAAATGCCGATTACAGTACTTCCGAAATATTCACCGAGCTTTTTGAAATATGCTTCATGGGTAAAATTTATAAAAGCTTCGACAGCGTCAGAATTTAGCAGATCCGACGAATAAGGAGCAGCAGGCATATTGTCATCCTGCGTTATATGTAAACCTCTGATTCGTCCTCCGGTAAATTTTAAAACAAAATTGTATTCTTCATTTTGCAAAATTATGTATTCGTTTTCCAAAAGAATTGTTTCATTTTTCCGGCAAACGCTCAGCATACGGGAGGCAAAAGCCGGATTTGATTTTACAACCAGCCCGCATGCAGACCCGGACGGATAAGAAGCTTCATCATACAATATGATTTTCATATCGAGTTTTGCGGCTGTATTAACACAAAGTTCTATAATATCCAGAAATTCATCCGACATGTATGGTATTTCGGCAGGCCAGCCTATACGCGGATGAATAACGAAACCGTTTATTCCGTGTTCTTTGAATGATTTTATTTGTCTGACGAGTTCTGCTTTATCAATGAAATCATTTAAAAACCAAAACGGATAAGGAGTAAATTCATCGGCTGTATTTTTAAATTCGATCAAAAATTTTGAAAACATATCAATACACATCCCGAAATTTATAATTTTTTAAATTTTACTTTAAATAATTTTAACGACACAAAATAAACAGCTCCGCCGGAAACAAGAACTATCGCAGCAATCAATATATTTTTAATTTCTGATGATACATAAGGATCATTTTTCAATAATGTATATACAAGCTTCATAACTGCTGTAGATAATAATGCTCCGATTATTATTTTAATAAGATTATAAAAAAATTGTTTTCCGACAACGCCTTTAATATTTTTCGCAAAAAATATTACAATTACAGCGGCTGCTATCGTCAATCCTGCCGTATATCCTAAACCTACAGCTCCGGTTCCCGAACTATTAAAATATTTAACCGATAAAAATGATACTATTATATTTGCGATTATACCTCCACCTGCCGCAACAGCCGGCGGAATCGTCATTTTTTTGGAATAAAATATACGGTTACAAATTTCAATTACCGAAAAAAACGCAAGAGAGGGTATCATAAAACGGATTGTCCTGACGGTTTCCGCAGCAGATTCAACAGAAAATTTTCCTCTTAAATACAAAACTGATATTGCTTCTCCGGATAAAATAAACAGTGCGGCAGCAAAAGGTAAAATAATTGCCGCAGAAGCAGTAAATCCTCCCCTTACAATCATTGCCCATTCTTCACCTTCGGACTTCGATAAAAGCGGAAACGCATAATTGCATATACTGTATGTCAGCGTACCGGCAACTATCATATAAGTAGTATAAGAATAATCAAAAACCGAAACCGCACCCGAAAAATCAACATAAACCGCAAAATATAATCCGACAATCACGCTCAGCGGCCCTAACCACGAACCCATTATTACCGGAAGAGCCATTTTTATTGATTTTATCAAATTACTGTCTCGGAAATTCAATACCGGATAATATTTATAACCTCCGATGAGTAAAGGTATAGCCAAAGTAATAAGCTGTATGAACCACGATATTACGTAAACCACAGATAAACCGTATATTGCATACGATCCCAAAAGCTTGTCCGCGAAAATTAAATAAATTACAATAAATCCGTTTGAAAACATACTGACAGCTGCGGGAAGCATATATTTTCCTTTGGATTGCATGATTCCGACCGCCGTATATGTACTTCCGATAAAAATTATCATCGGAAACATAATCCGCAGCAGCTTAACAGCCAATATTTTAGTTTCAGTATCAAGTCCGCCTGCCATTAGTTCTATAATAATTTCTGAAAATAGTATTCCGAATAAAGCTATTGCCGATGTAACGAGCAATATTGTATTAAAAAAAACAGAAGCGAATTTTTCTGCAGCCCCATTTTCATCTTTTATCCCATTATAAACAGGTATAAAACAACCTAATATAGCAGCTCCCAGTACAAGCTCAAAAATTGTCAGCGGAATATGCGAAGCTTCCGTAAATGCCTGCGCTTCAATTCCCGTACCGTAATGCTGAGCCATAAATGTTATACGCAGCATACCGAGACCTTTTGAAATTAAAGTAGCTGCCATCATAAAGGCAACCGTTAATACAGGCGAATTCTTTTTTATTGTTTTGCTCATTTTATTTTTATCCTAATTTTTAATATTCCGCAAAAATAATTACCGTTGAATATTTTATTTAACGATTTATGTTTCCGCAAAAACTTTTGCCATATTAATTTTTCGTAATATGATTTAAATCCAATAATATTTTTGAACAAAATAAATTTCGAAAAAATTTTGTTATATCAAATCCGGACGGTTTTTCTTTGTCAAATTGATTGAAGCTTTTCTTCTCCATTTTTTTATTTCGGTATGATTTCCGCCGAGCAATACCTCGGGAACAAAGTGTCCCCGGAATTCCGGAGGATGGGTATATTGCGGATATTCAAGCAAGCCGCTCGATATACTCTCTTCTTCGTGGCATGATTTATCGGAAAGTACTCCGTCAACTAATCTGGCGACACAATCTGTTAATATACAAGCGGGGAGCTCTCCTCCGGTTAATATATAATCTCCTATAGAAATTTCTTCGTCCGCCAATATATCTACGGCGCGCCGGTCAATCCCTTCATAATGACCGCAGATTATCACCAACGCGTCAAGCTTCGATAGTTCATATGCTTTTTTTTGCGTTAAAACAGTTCCGGAGGGAGACATAAAAATAGTTTTATAATTTTTACCTTCAAAAGAAGATACCGCGTATTCGTGACAGGCCGCAATAGGTTCAACTTTCAAAAGCATACCGTATCCTCCTCCGTATGGTGTATCATCCACACGGCGATTCTTATCGGATGAAAAATCTCTGATATTAATAGCGTTTATCTCAATTATTCCGGCTTTTTCAGCCCTTTTGATGATACTTTCCGACAAAACATTTTTCACTTGATCCGGAAATAATGTAAGAATATTAAATATCATTGCAAAAGACCCTCTATGGGGCGGATATAAATTCCGTTTTCAAGATCGATTTTTTTAACAAATTCATCAACAGCCGGCATATAAGCGACAGCTCCTCCGCTTAATTCAACTTCGTATATATCATGAACACCTGCGGTTGAAACGTCAAGCAGCTTTCCGAGGACAATTCCGCTGTCGATATCTATTATAGGAAGCCCTATAAGATCCGCTATAAAATGATCCCCTTCTTTTAACGGAATATCATTGCGATTAGCGTATATGATTTTATTTTTATAAGCAAGCGCATCGTTTATATCGTCAATACCCTCTATATGGGCAATTACGGTATCTTTATAAACAGAAGTGTGATTTATTTTTATTTCGCGATAAGTTTCATCTTTATTTTTGAGATACATTATTTTTATTTTAGCAAGCGAAGCTGGACTATCACACCATGATTCAATTTTAACATCACCCTTGATACCATGCGTGTTGATGATTTTTCCGGCTTCCAAATACATACGCATTGTTTTTATCTCCTAATTATTTAATCATTTCCATATATTTTATCATTTCCATAATATACATTCATTAATTATATGTAAATATTTAAAACATATGTATTCATGTACTTTACAAATTTAAAGTTGTGATTTATAATGGTGAATGGTGTCATTTTATTAAAATATAATTATATTTTTATAATTCTTTGTATAGCATAACAATTTTTATAATGGTTATGGAAACTTTACTGTATATTATAAAAGTATAATAATGAATTCCGATGTAAAAATCAAACCATAAATATACGATTTTTATTTGATAAAATAAAATGAACTGGTTTAAAATTTTTTAACTGCAAAGTCATATTCAATTAATGTCTGTATTTTATAAGATATATCAATGAATATTAATGAATATTAATAAATATTAATGAGGTGAAAAATGGCAAACGATATCATTTATCCGGTTTACGAGAAAATCAAAACCAACATCAGCCGCGTTATTGTCGGTAAAGATGATGTTATTGATCTTCTCCTCATTTCTCTGTTCTGCAGAGGACATATGCTGCTTGAAGATGTTCCGGGAACGGGAAAAACTCTGCTTATCAAAACCCTTGCCGCTTCAATCGAATGTTCATGCAAACGTATTCAGTTTACACCCGACCTCCTTCCGTCAGACATTACCGGCATCAACTATTTTAATATGAAAAAAACAGAATTTGAATTTGTGCCGGGTCCGGTTTTCGCGAACATAGTATTGGCAGACGAAATCAACCGTGCAACTCCTAAAACACAAGCGGGATTGCTCGAATGTATGGAAGAAATGCAAACTACTATCGACGGAAAAACATATCCCCTTGCTTCTCCCTTTATGGTTGTCGCAACTCAAAACCCAGTTGAAAGTATGGGTGTCTATCCGCTGCCTGAAGCACAGCTTGACCGTTTCCTCATAAAAACCGCGATGAAATACCCGACACATGAAGAAGGTATTGATATTTTGGCCAGATTTAACATTGAAAACCCTCTTGATAAACTACAAACCGTTGTAACTAAAGAAGATATTATAAAAGTTCAGGAAGAGCTTCCTAATATATATGTTCACCGCGATATCATGAGTTACATAGTAACACTGATAGAATCTTCGCGTAACGCTGAAAATGTTATACTCGGAGTAAGTCCACGCGGAGCTTTAAGCTTGCTGCGTGTTTCAAAAGGTTATGCCGCGCTTGCCAACCGTGATTTTGTCATTCCGGATGATGTAAAACGTGCCGCCAAACCGGTTCTTTCACACCGCTTAATGCTTACATCATCGGCGAAAATCCGTAAAAACGCTGATTTAAGCATTGTTGAAGATATTTTGGATCGCGTTCCCGTCCCCACAGAATCAGCTCTCGGATGGAACGGAAACAAATAATAAATTGTATAATTATAACCACTAAATATCAAAGCAAATTTCAGGGAGGAAAAATACATATATAATGAGGACTGTCCTCCGGTTTTTAATCGATAATTGGGCGGCGATGGCAATCGTCGTGTCGGTGTTGATTATACTTTTTATCTTTGTATTGATTTTTTTGAAAATACGGGATTATCTGATGCAAAAAATCGTTTACCAGCGTGAGTTTACCTATTCCGGGGCTTATGAAGGAGAAACGACAACTCTCATTGAAACGGTATACAACCCAACACCTTTCCCAATATTTTTTGTAAATATAGAAGGTTATATTTACAACGGGCTTCCGATGGAGCAATATGAAATTGACCCGCGGAGAGCCATGCAATATTATGTCAGCCGCTTTCATTTAATGCCTTTTATGCAAATAAAACGACGTCATAATATAAAATGCGCCAAAAGAGGATATTACAAACTTGAAACTGTAGATATCTACTATAATAAAAAAACAAGATACATAGAAGCTCCGGCGGACTTTTACGTTTATCCGCGCATAGTTCCGCTGGGCGATTTGAACGAACCCAACTGTTTCCGCCAGGGTGAGTCATTCACACGCCGCTGGCTTATCAAAGACCCGTTTTCGCTTAACGGTATACGAGATTATCATTTCGGGGATTCGTTTAACAGCATAAACTTTAAAGCAACCGCACGAAGCGGAGGATTAAATCTTTCCGCTTTCAAGGTGAACAACCGTGATTTCTGTTCATCCAGAACATTTATGGTTTATTTAAATTTCCAAACGGATGCCGAAATACCGATTTCCTCAAGTTCATTTGAAGCTATGATGGAGTTGGGATTGTCTTTTTCATCGGCGATAATCCGTGATGCGGCTTATAACGGATATCGCGCCGGATTTGCGGCAAACTGCTGTGTTATAACAGGAGAAGAACAAATACGGTTTCCTATCCAAAGCGGTGAGGCGCATCTTGAGGAAATTTTGCGTGAAATGGCGAAGGTTCGCCATAAAGTCGGTATATCTTTTTACAATATATTGGATCATGATATAAAAAGCGGTTTAAATGATACAGAAATTTATATTATTACTCCATATGTAAACGATACGATGGATGAGCAGATTGCATATTTAAAACGTTTCGGCAATAATATAACTCTGCTTCGTTTAGAGGATGAAGAACGAATGCGCGAAGAACACGCGGCAAAAGAACTTCAAAAACTAAAAGAAGAAGAAGCGGCTGAAGAAATGGAGCGTCTTAAAAATTCAAAAGACCGTCAAGCACTTGAAAAATTAATGCGTGAACAACAAGAAATTGAAGAACAAAACAAGAAGACTAAAGAAAACCAGGCATCCGAACAACGCCGTCTTGAACGCGAGGCCCGTATATCCGCAGCTCATGAAAGAACGGAATATTTACGTCAGCGGCAGGCTTTGCGCGAAAAAATGCTAAAAAATAAAACAGATGATAAAAATGAAAGCGAAACAGAATCAAACGATGGGAGTGATAATGAATGACTCCATGGCGCCCGGATAAAGAAAAAAAAGCAAAGAATACAAACGAAGAACGTCTGTCTGTTTGGAAACGCCATTCATGGGATAAAAAAGTAATACGGAAATGTATAATACGAGCTATCGCTTCTGCTGTTTCAATTCAGTTATGGTCTATTTGCAGATATTATTATAAAGGAAGAACTCCGGAAACATTAAATAATCCCAATTTGCGTTATCCTTATCAGCTGGTTTGTATCGTAATGACAATTTGCCTGCTATTGTTAGCTCTGTCATTGCGTAAACTCATACCCAAAACTGTCAGCAATGAACTCAAAATGAGATTTAACCGTTTTGTCGAACGTTATATTAAATCTCCGCTTGACAAAATAGCAAAACAATTGCGTAAAATTTTCGGTATTCCTGAAAAACAGCGTGTTTCCGGAAAAGACGAAAAAAGTTTTATATTTGATCTTGAAAATACCAATCTTTTCAGACGTTTTTTAAGTTTAAAAAATCAATTAAAATGGAAAGACCTCGAAACAAATGCCGAAAAAATCCGCTTTTTATATATAAAATACGTTATAAAATTAATAAAAACCGGATATAAATACCGTCCTGTAACAACGGTTGAGGATTTAAAAAAAGCTTTTTCTGCCGATGCTGATCAAGAAAAGCTATGTAATTTGTACACAGGAGCGCGTTACAGCGGCGGATCATATGAAATATCAGATGAAGACGTGGAATTTTCCACCAAATTGATAAAAAAACGCGGAGCATAAAAACATATTATTATTTTGTTTTAAGATTGTTTACTTATTTATTTAGCAATGTAATACTATCAAAGAAGCTGCGGAAACCTATGTCTTTTTAATTACTTAATTGACATACCGCAGCTTTTTTTGTTTTATTATAAATCTATTCTTTATTATTTATTGTGTTTTAAATTTAAAGTTGAATGTTAATTTTCCGTCAGACCAAGATATAAAATTATTGTTTTTCAAAATATCCGGATATTTTTTGTCTCTTACGACATCACCTGTCCGAAATACCGAAAGCATAAAACCGATTAAAACAAGATTAATTATCATTGCCGTATTTCCATATGAAATAAGGGGAAGTGAAATCGGAGTAATAAAGAAAAAACCAAGATTATATACTACATAAGTAAAAACCTGCATACAAAAAGTCATCATAATCGCAAAGGAAACAAATAACCCTAAACTGCTTTTTTGTTTGAAGCAGAGTATAAATCCTTTTATTGCGAAAAATAATAAAACGCTTAAAATAACGATAAATGCAATCCAACCTAAAAGCGATATTAAAGCTGTCAGTAAAAGCTCCGAATAATAAAACGGATAAGGTTCTAGAAGTTTGGTTAAATATTCTTCGGGGATATTTCCTCTGCCAAAAAAACTGCTCCGTTTATTAATTTCTTTATCATCATTACTATATAACCGGCACCGAGAAGATCTGAGGCAGGATTAAAAATAATTTTTAAACGTTCCCATGCTCCGTATGATTGAAGTTGTAGAAAAAGCAAGCATGTCATCAAAACAGAGGGAATAAAAACTAAAAATCCATATATTTTTTTAAGTCCAAACCATTTTTTATAAATTGCTATTAATAAAATCGTTGTTCCGATTATTAGAAAATGCAATAAACCCGATATTGACGAAATATAAAACGCAACATAACAAGAAAATGTATAAACCAATCCGCATAAAATAATACCTAAATATCCTTTGTTCCTTAAAACAAAGACAATTGCCGAAAAAGCCAGAGGAAAAAGCAAAACAATATATTGAACATACCCGGCATAAAATTTCATGCTGTTTATTTTACGAGATAAAATGATCAATATAATCGAAACCGAAGTAATACTAATATATGTTATTTTAGGGTATTTACCTATTATTGTGAAATCGGTAAAATACGCTGCTAACAAACCCGCAATACCTATTCCCGTGCAAATCAATCTGATAGAAATTAAACCGATTCTATCTTCATCATTGAAAATAAAAAGCCTTACTAAAATACCAAAAATTAAAAGTATTGCCGTAGCTAAAAGCATTCCCCATTGAAGTTTCGGCCGATGAATCCTGTCGAACTGTATACCTATAGTTACAGCGTCACCGGTTTCCGCAATAGCTTTTTTTGTCGCGGTTTCCTCGTCTGTTCCCTGCTCCATATATAAATCCCGCAAATCAACTATATGGTTTGTCATTTCTTCAGATACACGGAAACGCGCTTTTTTCCACCGTATTTGCTGACAAATGGTGTTTGTGTATTCTTCTATCAAATCATGCGAGAACATAATTTGTACCTCTTTCCATTATCCTGTTTACGGCTTTTGTATATTCTCTCCATTCAAATTGCTTTTTTGCAAGCAGTCCCCTGCCATGACTTGTTAATTGATAATATCTCCGCACACGCTGATTATCGGCATTTTCTTCGTAAGAAAGAACTATTCCTTCGTTTTCAAGGTTATGCAAAATCGGATACAGAGTTCCTGTTTTTAAATGAAAAACATTTTCCGACCGGCGGGCGAGCTCTTCTATAATCTGATAGCCGTACATATCTTTTTCTTCGAGCAATTTTAATATTAACATTGATATGTTTCCAGACGCCGCATTATTTTCTTTAGCCATATTTATTACCTCTTTATACGTAGATTATCTACTTATCATTATACATAGATTATCTACTTATGTCAATAGAAAAAATGATTTTTAATAACAAAAATTCAGCTATAGATATTTCATTATAAAAAATATATTCCGTTTCTTATTCTTTACATCAAATTAATTTGTAAATTTTCCCCTTTATACTGCTATCGGAAAAGCTAAAAAAAGCTGCGGTAAAATACAAATTACCGCAGCATGTTTTTTAAGTTTTATTATTTGTGTAAACTTTGTTAAAACCTTATTTTTTATTCATTTGTGAATATTTTCACGAATTTTTCTAGTGTTTTTAGTGAAGCTCTTTCATTTTTCGAATAAAAAGATGCAAAATCTTTTGAAGTCATCTCCGCCAAAAGCCTGCCTGTACTGCTAAATATACCGACGGCATCAGTATAATAGCCGAAATCGTAGAGTTTTCCGTCTTTTATGATATCAAGCATATCGGCAGATTCATTATCCCGCGTATGTTTTGTTTTCAAAGCTGTTTCATAGTATGTAGGAATAACTGAAATATGACTTTCAAAAGCCAATGCCTCAAGTATAACGCTTGTGCGGCTCGGATCAGAAGCTGTAACCGGAACGATATACAGAGGGCTGAAAGCATTTACATTACTATAATATTTTCCGACAGATTCATCATACATCGGCCAAGGAATAATACCAAAATCAACTTCCATATCACGTAAAGATATAATATCCCGAAAAACAATATCCCATATTAACAATTTGTTTGATTTAAATGCGTTTTTTGCCTCATCGCTGGAATCGGAGACTATTTGGTATGCGTAATCATTGCTGACCATATTAAAATATTTTTCATACAAATCTATAACACGCTCATTGTTTAAAGACAGATAAGGTATGTCAGATTCATCTTTTTTAACGGTACGTTCGTTTGCACTGTATAAAACTTGTATCGGACCTCCCCACCAACCGGTCATATATCCGAATTGATCCACTTCAATATCCGTTTTACCGTTTCCGTTTAAGTCTATAAAACCCATTTTTATAGTTTCGTTGAATTTGTCAAAAGTCCATTTATTACTGCGTACATCGTCATACGGAGCTGCTATATTAGAATTTGCGAATAAATTCTTGTTAAAAACCATACATGTTGCCATACCGAAGTTTACGAAGCTTATATCTCCCGTCATACAATATAGCTTTCCGGCAACAGATAAATTTTCCTTCGCATCCTGCGCCCACCAAGGTTTATCAAGATCAACATATTCAAGCTCTGTATTCCATTCGAGCAAAGTTCTCTCCATTGCGTATACAAATGCGGCCCGGGCATGAGGACAAATTAAATCATAAACATCATCGTTTGCTAAAATCAATTTCAAAGCATCTGTTTCATAATTATCATGTGAACTTCTAATAGCTTCGATGGATATATTAAAACGCTCACTTATTTTTAAATTTCGGTTGTATATAGCGTTTTCCATCAAATCACCGCTTGATTCTTCTGCCCAAACATCGGATACGGATTCATCGGAATTACGAACCAAAATTTTAAATGTGTGTTCTTCGAAATTAAATTCCGGAAGATTATCTGACAATATTTCAGATTGCCCCGATTCTTCCGCGACTGTGCTTTGCTGTAACTGCTCTTTTTTATTATCAGCACAACCAGAAACAGTTAAGTAAAGCATTACTAATATTATAAAAACAGCCGTAACTTTTTTGTACATAATTTTTTACCTGCCTTTTTATTTAATTTTTAATATACCTGCTTTCTGTTATAGTGGAATTATTTATAAAAATAAAGCTGTTAAATAATAAATCAAGCTATTATCTTTTTTGTATTCTTTGCCTTTTTTCTGAAATATTGAAGTAATATAACTGCTGCTGCGCAGGAAAAACCAATGATATCGGTTATAATACCAGGTTGTATCAAAGCGAGTCCTCCGCCTATAAGCAAGATAGTTTCATACCATTTATTATTATCTATTATAAATCCAGTGAGTCCTCCTGAAAGCGCATACATACCGACAACCGATGTAATTATTACCGAAATAACCTCTAAAGGTGTGGTATCAATCATAAGCATTTGAGGATTTAATACAAAAATATAAGGTACAATGAAAGCGGCTATTGCTATTTTGGTGGAGTTTACACCGGTTTTAAAAGGATTGCCCTTAGCAATGGCAGCCCCCGCCATTGCCGCCAAAGCGACGGGAGGTGTTATATCCGCAACTATTCCGAAATAGAAAACAAACAAGTGCGCGCTTATTGTTATTGCTTTAGTGGGAGCGTCAAGATTCCCCATATTTACGAGCATAGATATTATAGCCGGAGCGCATATCGTTGATGTTATCAGGTAATTGGCTGTCGTAGGAACACCCATTCCCAGTACAAGAGAAGCAAGCATGGTAAAGAACAGCATTAAATATAAATTACCGCCTGCAAGACTTGCGAGCCCTGTCGCAAATTTCATTCCCAATCCGGTAAGAGTAACCGAACCCACAATCATACCTGCCATAGCACAAGCGACCGCAACCGCAAGAACACCTTTAGCTCCGGTTTTTAACGCTTCATAAATTTCCGAAGGAGGAAAACCAAGTCCTTTGTTAACAGAAGCTTTCATCGAATTCGAAAAAGAAACTGCAGAACCGGAAACATTTTTCCCTGTAACAATCATACGAATTATACAAATAAAAAACCATATTCCAATTGCTATAAGAGAACACATCTGAATTTTCATTCCAATTTGGAAGCCGATCACAATGAAAATTGATGGAATAAAAGACCAATATTTTAAACTGTATGTCATAAGAGCAGTTAGTATTGCTCCGAGAGCCGCATAAGCCGGTGTCATCCCTATAGAAAGGATATATATTATAAACACAAGCGGAAGAATCAAATGTCCTCTCTCGCGTATAATTGAAATAAAACCCGGGATCGTGTCTTTGGGCATACCTGTCAAATTATTTTTTTTAGCTTCGTGATGAACAGAAATCAAAACCCCGGTAAAATATAATATAGCCGGTATTATTGCCGCCAATATAATTTCACTGTATTTATATCCTGTTATTTCCGACATTAAGAAAGCGGCAGCTCCCATTATGGGCGGCATTATTTGTCCTCCCGTAGAAGCGGCAGCTTCCACTGCCCCCGCAAATTCACGCTTATATCCAAGTTTAATCATTGAGGGGATGGTAAAAGATCCTGTTCCTACAGTATTTGCGACGGAAGAACCTGATACTGTTCCCTGCAAAGCGCTTGCGATAACGGCTACTTTAGCGGGACCTCCGGAATATTTACCCGCAATTGCGTTCGAAAAATCAATGAATAATTTTCCAACACCGGTTTTTTCCAAAAAAGCTCCGAATAAAATAAAAAGAAAGATGAATGTAGCGCATACTCCCAGCGGAGTTCCGAATATTCCTTCTGTCGTAAAGAACATGTGGCTCGCAACTCTGGCAAACGAATATCCGCGGTGTCCAAATGTTCCGGGAACCAGATTACCGAATAAAGAATATAACAAAAACGCACCTACAACTATTATTATCGGAATACCGACGCATCTCCGGCATGCTTCTACAACAAGCAATATACCGGCAACACCGATGATTGTCTCAATTATTCCATAGTTACCTATATTTGATATAACATAATCATACCGCAGCGGAATATAAAGCATAACAATCAAAGTTATTCCGATAAGACACCAGTCATACCACGGAACACGGTCACGCCGGCCGTTCTTTGCGGCAGGATATAATAAAAAGACAGAAACCAATACAAATAAAAGATGAAATACCCTTAAAAGGCGGGACGGAATTGTAAATACCGTTGTATAAAGCTGGAATACTGAAAAAACCGCGAGAATAATCCCAATAATAAAGGTAAGAGGTTTCGGAAGTTTATCACGTGTTGCCGATTCACGGTCATATTTACGCAAAACTTCTTCGGCATCAAGCTGAGATTGCAATTTGGAAATTTCTTCTTCCGTCATACTCTGTGTATCAATTTTTACTTCCGGTTTGTCCGGTTTATTTTTTATATTGTCCGTTTTATTTTTCTTCATTTTTGGCATAGGTATTTCTTCTCCAATTTGACATAATATAGCTATAAATGCTTATTTTTTTGATCTTTATTTCAATTCGTTCCAAAACGCCGAAGATATCGCTTAAATTGTATTCCTGGTTTTCTGCAATAATCCGGTGATTGGCAAACGAACCGCAATAAAGCGATATAAAAGGATATTCCATATCAATTCCCGACAGCAAAAGTCCCTCTTCTGTTACTGTGATAATTTCTCCCGCTTTATCATCCGCGACAGGAATTCCCGCTCCGAATGATGAAAACAGCGATGAACGGACGGTTAATGTATTTCCGGTTATTTCGATTGTATCCGAAACATCGGAACGGTTAACAGAATGACAATAGCGAATTATAAACTTGCTTCCATTTTCCGCATTAAATGATAATACGGTGACGCCGTCGTGGATTATCACCATTCTAGACGTCACCGGTATTGATAGAGCAGCGATAAAAATGGCAACAATTATTATTATAATAACCGCTGAACGGATTGTTTTCCGTTTTATCGAAGCCAAATTATTTTATTCCGATTTCTTTATAATATTTTTCTGCTCCCGGATGCAGGGGTATTGATACACCGTCAAGAGCTTTATCCGTGCTTATGCCGGAAGCTTTTTCGTTTGCTGCGGCAAGATCCGCTTGTTTTTCAAATAATGTCTTTGTGATATTGTATACCGTAGTTTCATCAAGATCCGCACGGCAGGCAAACGTAGCTTTTACCGCAACAGTATCCGCAAGAGCAACATTATCATAAACGTTGTTTTCAATTGTATATTTCGAATAATAAGGATATTTTGCAATCAAAGCGTCGGATTTATCACTTGAAAGGGAAAGTATTTTAATTTTACGCGCGGTATTGAGTTCTATGATAGAGGGATTCGGAACTCCGGCTGTACAGAAAAATCCGTCAAGAGTCATATTTTGTACGCCTGTTGATGATTCGGCAAATGAAAGATAGTTAACACTGAAATCCGTGTAGGAAATTCCGTATATATCGAGTATCTGGCGTGCATTTGCTTCTGTTCCGCTTCCGCTGTCGCCTACCGATATTTTTTTGCCTTTTAAATCTTCAATGGAATTTATTCCGCTGTCAGCCGCAACTACTATTTGGATAACCTCGGGATATAATGATGCGATAGCCGCTAAATTTTTAAGAGGTTCGTCATCTTTAAATAATTCTATTCCGTTGTATGCATAATCAAGAACATCGTTTTGTAATATAGCAAAATCCGCTTCTTTCTTATTAAGCAGGCGGGCATTTTCGACAGAAGCGCCCGAGGAGTTTGAAGTAACATTGATATCTTCTATATTATCATTAAAAATAGTCGCCATTGCGCCGCCGAGAGGATAATATGATCCTCCTGTTCCGCCTGTTGTTATAGTAAGATCTCCGCTTTTACCGGTACATGCCGCAATAGAAAAAATCATAAACAAAACTAATGCAAACGCTGTGATCTTTTTCATAGTTTTTTGTTTTCCTTTCTTTCAAAATAAGAGAGTTATTGGATGCTCCTTATTTATTAATAATTTTTGCTAGGGTTGTCTACAATTATATAATAGTATATTAAAAATTTCAAGTACTTTAAAAAAATAATTCCATATTTAACATAATATTTGTAAGATTTTCGCCTCACATAATTATTTTATCATTAATGTTTACAAGCTTTGTTTTATTTTACAGTTTATTATTGAAAAAATAAAAATAAAAGTGTAGAATAATAACAATCGGTATTTTATAAAAATTACGAATCCATTATAGTACGGTTTATATATGTTTTTATTCGGAGGTAGCTTAAATTTAATAATGGGTAAAATAAAAATTATCATATCTTTTTTGGTATTGCTTACGGTTTTTACAAGTTTCGCATCATGCAAAGATGAAGAGAAAAAAAGTGCGTCTGTTACCACAACATCGCCGCTTCCGGATAACGCCCGGCTTGTTTCAACTTCGACAGACGGAGCGTTTATATATAACGTTTATGCTGATTACGCGGAAATAACTTCTTATACCGGCGGAGGAGCTGTAGTTTCGGTTCCTGAAAAATATGAAGGAGTTCCGGTTATCAGTATAGGTAAAAACGCGTTTTACGGAAACACAACCATTACATCGGTAACTCTGCCTATGACCGTTTTAAACATTGACAACAAAGCCTTCGCGAAATGCGAAAACTTAACGGTTCTTAATATGCCCGGCGTAAAGGCTTTTGGTTTGGAAGCGCTTCGCGGAAGCGGGCTAAAAGAAGTGGTTCTTCCGGCGGTACTCGAAAATTTCGGAAAATATTCGCTTGCCGACACGCAAATTGAAACGATTGTTATTCCGGAAAACATTATACGGGCTGGAGATTATATTTTTTCAGGATGTACTAATTTGAAAAGTGTGGTATTCGCTTCCAGCACAACAGAAATAACCGCGCGTATGTTTTACGGCTGCACCGCTCTGACAGAAGTAAAAATACCGCCGCAGATAAAAAAAATAAGTGAATATGCTTATTCTGCTTGTTCTTCCCTAACCGCTCTGTATATTCCTTCAACAGTTACCGAAATCGGAGAAGGATTGTTTTACAATTCACCTAATGCGAAAATCTACACAACAAAAGGAAGCACGGCACAGAAATACGCAGAAAAAAATAAAGTCCCCTATGAAATAATAAGCGAAATAGTATACTAAATTATACGATTGATTTATGTATAAGCTATGATTCCGTCATAAAGCCCGCGTGAAAAGAGTTCGGGTTGTGTCGTTAAAAGCGCAGAATCGTATGGATTAGTTATAAATCCAAGTTCAACAAGTACTGCCGGCATATTGGTTTTTCTTAATACATACAAAGATGGTCTTGTAAAAACTCCCCTTGTGGGAAGTCCCGTGGATTCGTTAAGTGCTGTCAGTATTGATTCCGCCAGTCCGTAAGCCGGACTGTTTACCGAATAAACAAAACATTCGCTTCCCGTAGCCGTTTCGAATGACGATGTATTTGTATGTATACTAATAAAATAATCGGCGCCCCAGGAATTTGCGTCATTTGTCCGCGCCGCTAAACTCGTCACATTGTTCGTTCCCAAAATAATATCAGGGGTCGGACGTGAAAGACGCACTTCATAATTCGGGTTTGTATCAAGCAATACCGCGGTTCTTAAAGTAATATCGAATGTAACATCCTGCTCGCGTATGCCTCTTGCTTCGGCTCCCGCGTTAGGATTTACGGGATTATGTCCCGCATCAAGATATATTTTTACCGGCATTATTCTACCACCTAAACTTATTATTAATAATATTAATTACTTTATATAAAAAACAGCAATCCAACTTTAAAATAATCCGTTTGATAAAAATAAATAAGCTCCGCTTCATAAACGCAAATAAAAGCCGTAATAATATTCCCGTTTTTTATTTGCCGAAATGTATACAATAAAGCTTTTTTTGGTAAATTTTAAAGTTGTTCTACTGTAAAATATATGCTTCTATTTTTATTTTATTACCGCCGGGACGGATATTATAAATGAAATATAACGATATACGACGTCTTCTCAGTTATTCACGCAGAGCAATTGACGATTATCAAATGATAGAAGAAGGAGACCGTATTGCGGTCGGAATTTCGGGAGGCAAGGATTCAGGAACTTTACTTTGTGTTCTCGAAGCTATGCGAATGTTTTACCCCAAAAAATTCGATTTATTCGCCGTTACTATAGACATGGGTTTCGGATCAGCCGGAATAGGCGAAATGGATTTTGAACCGATGAAACAATATTGCGATGAAATATCGATTCCTTATAAAATCATAAAAACTCAGCTTGCCGAAATAATATTTAACATAAGAAAAGAATCAAACCCGTGTTCTTTATGTTCCCGTATGAGACGAGGCGCTTTACACGACGCAGTTGTGGCTCTTGGCTGCAATAAATTGGCTTTGGGTCATCATTTTGACGATGTTGTCGAAACTTTTATGCTGAATTTATTTCACGAAGGAAGAATCGGAACATTTGCTCCGATGACATACCTGAGCCGCAAAGATATTACGATGATACGTCCGCTTGTTTATACTCCGGAAAAAGAAATTAAACATTTCGTTTCGAAAAATCAAAATATACCTCAAATAAAAAGCGTATGTCCAGAGGATGGTCATACCGAAAGGGAAAAAATAAAAAAACTGCTCCGCAATTTAGAGTCTGACTCTGTATACCGGGGTTTAAAACACAGAATTTTCGGAGCTATACAGCGCAGTCATATTGATAATTACTAGAAAATATTAATTATATTAATGGTACTTTAATTTTTTAAGCGTTTAATATTGAAATTTATTATAATACAATCTTCAGGAAATCAATAAATTTAATAAAAGTATATTTTATAATGATTTTATCAAACAGATTATCATAAAACCCAATCTTTATTATTCATCAGAAAAATTTTCACGCAAATAATGTTGACATAAAAAGCAATAATGTTATAATATAGTTTTATATATGCTTATTTATATGCATATATTTATAAAATGTGCGTAAAAAATAATTTTTTATTAAAATTATATGAAAGTGTTTTATGGGGGGAATTTTTATGAGAGGCAAAAAAATTATATCTGCTTTTTTGGTATTATTAATTTTACTGGTATCTGCGGTTTCATGCGCTAAAACTCCTCATGAAGTGGGAGAAGCCACAAACACCGCGGGATTTATTTCGGCAGATACCGAAACAGAATTAAAACCTCCAAACCATGATGTTAATTATGAAGGTTATGATTTCCGTGTACTTCATTGGTTTGTGGTAGGTTGGGAATCAAGACTGGATAAAGATATTTATGCCGAATCCGCTACAGGCGATGTTTTAAAAGATTCCGTTTACGAAAGAAATTTAGCATTAGCTGAAAAATATAACGTTACAATATCCCTTGAAAATAAGACATTCAGCGATGTTCCCAGTATAGTTAAAAAGTTTATAACATCCGATGATGATGCTTATGATCTTGTATATGCGCGTACCGTTGAATCTCCTTCTTTGATAACCGCAGGGTATTATATCGATTTCAATGAACTTCCCCACGCTGATTTATCGATGCCCTGGTGGGATCAAAGAGCTGTTGAAGATTTATCTATAGGAGGAAAACTCTACTTATGCGCTTCCGCTATTAATCTAATCGATAAAGACGCAACGGCGGTTATAACTTTCAACAAGGAATTGGCAGAAAACAATACATTGCCGGATATGTATTACATAGTTAAAGACAACAAATGGACTTTTGATAAAATGAATTCACTCTACACCACGGCGGCTTCCGATATCGACGGCGACGGGAAAATGACTCTTAACGATGTTTGGGGATTTATCGGCGGACGTGATGTTCCGACATCTTTTTATAACGGTGCCGGTGCAAGATTTGCTGTAAAAGACACGGACGATATGCCTGTTTATAATTTCGACAACGAGTACAGTTATAACGTTACAGATAAAATCGTTGCTATGATGAACAATAAAGATACATTCTACAACCATCACAGCGGGACGGGAGCGGCAAAAGCGACAGATGATAACGAATACAGAAAACTTTTTGAAAACGGACACGGCTTATTCTTCTGGACCCGACTCGACGATATAACCACTATGAGAGCATCCGATACCGAATTCGGAATTTTGCCTATACCGAAATATTCGGAAGAACAAAACAGATATTATTCGTTAGTCAGTATTCATACCGCAGGTCTCATGGCTATTCCGATAACCGCTTCTGATCTTGAAAGAACATCGATAATAATAGAAGAATGGGCGTATCTTTCACAGAAAATGGTTCAGCCTGTTTATATAGATAAGGCTCTTAAAGGCAAATCTATCCGCGACAACGAATCTGAAACAATGCTTGATATAATTTTTGAAAATCGTATATTCGATATAGGAATAGTTTATAATTTCGGACAATTCACCGGAGACTATGAAATTATAAACGAAAGCAAAAAGGGTGCTTCTTCACTTTATGCTTCTAAATTGAAATCAATCGATTCCGATATTCAAAAGTTTATCGAACAAATACAAGAAATACACAATGATTAATTAAAATAAAGCTTTTCTATTTAAAGCTGTATATCAATTGAAAAATGTATAGATTTTACAGTTAATTTATGCATTTGTTTAGATAATAATTTTTAAATTAGATTTTTTAAGTTTATTTAAAAATTTAACTATTGTGGGGAGGATATTTTTATGCCTCAGCTTGCGATAAACGGTTCTAAACCGATAATAAACAAACCGGTTCCGGAAGAGCTTTTCCGATGGCCTATTATAACTGCGGAAGATGAAGAAGCCGTCCTTGAAGTACTTCGCCGGGGAGCTATGTCTGGAATTGATGTAACAGAAAAATTCGAGAGGGAATTTGCGGATTGGATAGGAACTGATTATGCCATAGGTTATTGCAACGGCACGCTTTCGCTGCAAGCGGCTATGTTTGGCTGCGGTCTCGGAAAAGGCGATGAAATTATATGTCCTTCAAAAACCTATTGGGCAAGTTGTATACAAGCTTTTAATTTATGCGCTACCGTAGTTTTCGCGGATGTGGAACATGAAAGCTTTTGTATTGATCCGCGTGACATAGAACGTTGTATCGGACCTCGGACAAAAGCTATTATGGCTGTTCATTACCTCGCACATCCCTGCGATATGGATTCCATTATGGAAATTGCGAAAAAGTATAATTTAAAAGTAATAGAGGATGTCTCCCACGCGCAGGGAGGATATTATAAAGGGCGCAAACTCGGTACAATAGGAAATGCGGGAGCAATGTCTCTAATGAGCGGGAAATCATTTGCCACGGGAGAAATGGGGATTCTCGTAACGAACGACAAAGAAATTTACGACCGTTCGCTTGCGTATTCACATTACGAACGCAACAACGAAAAATATATTACAACGGAATATTTAAGACCTTATTTCAATCTTCCTCTCGGAGGAATGAAGGGCAGAGTAAACCAAACGTGTTCGGCTATGGGACGCGTCCAATTAAAATATTATGACGAACGCTGCGCGGAGATTAGACATGCGATGAATTATTTTTGGGACTTGCTTGAAGGTGTTCCGGGTTTGCGTTCTCACCGAACAAACGAAGCCGAAGGATCTACGATGGCAGGATGGTATTGCGCGCACGGACGATACATTTCGGACGAACTTGAAGGACTGCCGCTCGCGCGGTTCTGCGAAGCTGTCAGAGCGGAAGGATTCCAAACCTGGCCCGGAGGAAACTTCCCTCTCCATACTCATAACATCTTCAAAAATTTTGATCTTTTAAATTTAGGTTCACCTGAAAGAGTGGCATTTGCGGATAGAGATGTAAGGGTTCTCGATGTTTTACCTAAAACGGAGAATCTTGATATATTTTCGATACCCTGGTTTAAAAAATTTATACCGGAATACATTGAAATGTATGCATCAGCTTTCCGTCATGTTGCGATAAATTACCGCGAACTTCTCGGAGGAGGAAAACGGATCCGCAGCTCTGACGGAAGATGGTATTTTTATAACGATAAAGAAAAATAAATATTAAAATTTAGATGTAAGGGAACTATTTAAATAAATGGAAGTCAATAATATTGAAACATCAAATCAAAAGAAAACTGTTTTTTCAGGTATCCAGCCCAGCGGAATACTGACACTGGGTAATTATCTCGGGGCAATAAAAAACTGGGTTTGTCTACAGGATGTATACAACTGCATTTATTGCGTAGTGGATATGCACGCAATAACGGTAAGGCAAGTTCCGGCGGAGCTTCGCCGTCATACATATGAAGCTCTTGCTTTATATATTGCCTGCGGAATTGATCCGGAAAAGTGTATTTTGTTTGTACAAAGCCATGTAAGCGCGCACGCGGAACTCGCTTGGGTATTAAATTGCTATACTATGTTCGGTGAACTTTCGAGAATGACGCAATTTAAGGATAAGAGCCAAAAAAATGCCGATAATATTAATGCCGGACTTTTCACTTATCCATCTCTCATGGCTGCCGATATTTTATTATATCAGGCACACGTCGTTCCGGTAGGTCAGGATCAGCGTCAGCATATTGAAATAGCCCGGGATATAGCGGAAAGATTCAATACAGTATACAGCGATACATTTGTTATTCCTGAGGGATACATTCCTCCGACCGGAATGAAAATTATGTCACTTGCCGACCCAACCTCAAAAATGTCAAAATCAGATGAAAACATAAATTCTTATATAGCAATCCTCGACAGCAGAGATGATATAATAAGAAAATTCCGCCGTGCGGTAACAGATTCGGGTTCAGGCATTTACCGCAGCGAAGATAAACCCGGTATTTGCAATTTAATGAACATATATTCATGCATCACGGGCAAAACGGATGATGAAATACAATCGGAATTTAATGGTTTAGGTTACGGCGATTTTAAAACGGCTGTCGGAGAAACCGTAGCGGATTCTCTTGCTGAAATACAAGCGAATTACAGCCGTATAATAAGCGACAAAGCATATCTTGAAACGATTATGAAAAAAGGTTCTGAAAACGCTAAAACACAGGCTAATAAAACTCTCGCGAAGGTTTATAAAAAAGTAGGATTTATACAAATAAAGTAAAAAATAGGGTGCTTATGGAAATTAATTATATATACCTATTGGTAGCCATGCTTTGCGCCGGATTAATATCGTTTACAATGACTCCGGCTGCGCGTGTCCTTGCGTATAAATTAGGGGCGATTGACGTTCCTAAAGATGAAAGAAGAATGCATAACAAACCTATCCCGAGACTGGGCGGAATTGCTGTTTTTATAGGTTTTTCAGTATCCACAATGGTTTTTTGCGATGTAACCCCTTCCCTGCTTGCTTTATGGTTCGGCGGTCTTATTATCGTAGTACTCGGTATACTCGATGATATTTTCAGACTCCGCGCACTGATAAAATTTGTGGTTCAGATAGGAGTAGCTTTTGTAGCTGTTTCTCAGGGTTTGACAATTTCATTTATAAATTTATTCGGCAATTATATAACCCTTGGGATTTTTGAAATACCGGTTACAATCATTTGGATCGTCGGACTTACAAACGCTATAAATTTAATTGACGGTCTTGATGGTTTATCATGCGGTATTTCGGCTATATGTTCATTTTCGCTTCTTCTATGCACTATAATGCTGGGTGAAAATCCTGAAATAACTTTGCTTACAGGAATTTTAGCAGCCTCATGCCTTGGATTTTTGCCGTTCAATACAAATCCGGCAAAAATATTCATAGGTGACACCGGTGCTTTGTTTTTAGGTTATACGCTTTCGATACTATCACTTCAAGGGCTTTTTAAAACACATACAATACTTTCGTTTATGATTCCCTTATCAATATTCGGATTTCCGCTTTTTGAAACTGTTTTTTCGTTTTTAAGACGTATTTTACACGGAAAGAATCCGTTTGCTCCCGACAGAGGGCATATTCATCATAAACTTATAGATTTTGGTTTTAACCAGAAACAATCTGTAGGTATACTGTATTCGGTTTGCGGGATTCTCGGTACATCAGCGGTCATGTTTACAAGCGAAGATATGATTCGCGCAGGAATAATTATAATAGCAGGATTTTCCGTTTTTATTATAAATTATTTCATGATTAAAAACCCGAAAACACGTGAGCTTGCGGGGATAAATTTTACTCAATCCAATTTAAATATTAAAAACGAAACGCTTCAAATACCAAATAGTGAAAGCGTCTTAGAAGAAATAAAAGAACTGCAGAACGAAAATATAACGGAAAATATAAATAAAAAATAAAAATACTAAATGAACAATGACAATCAATCAGACAATAAAAGCAGCAAAAATTCAGATGAAAATAATCCCCTGGTTATTTTAGATAAAAAATTAGAACACGACAAACGCATGACGGTATTATCAATAATATCGATTATCGTGGTTGCCGTGTTAATATTTGCGGTTTTTGAAGTTATTTTATATAACAATGGATTGATTGAAATTCCTCGTTTCATAACAAAGCTGTTACATCTTGACAATGAAATTACAGAAATTATACCAGGTGACGACGGAGAAATATACGAAGCATTAAAAAACAATAAATCAACTGATAAGGTTTATCTAAGCAGATTCATTACCCCTGAAGATATCATAGAATTTTTTAAAAACAGTTCCCATGCAAATGAATATACTCTTTACAATACCGTGACTTATAAATCGGAAGAAAAAACTCTCTTTTACAAAAACAAAATCTGGCGGCAGGATAATAACTACCGGATAGAACAATATGACGAAACAGGCTCATTGTCAAAATTAATTATATGTGACGGCAGTGAAATCAGTATAACAAGCTACGGTACAGAAAATAATAAAAGAACGAGGATATACAATGTAAACGAAAATTTTACGCTAGAAAGCGAAGCGGGTATTCCTTCTCTCTCATCAATTAAAACGCTTCTTGAAAGCTCCGATATTACCGAACCTGATATCGCACTGCTCAGAACTTCCGATAACAGTTTTTATTCGGTTTCATTCGGTTACAGTGATCTTACTCAAAGAGAAGAATACTTTATATCTCTTGAAACCTCCATTATTATGCGGGTGGAAATATATGAAAACGGTCACTCTGTTTATTCTGTAGCAACTGACTTTTTTGAAACTGCCATAACCGGATACAGCAATATTAACTTATTTACAATTTCCAAATAAAAAAACGGAGTTATAATATCTATGAAAAAAAATACGGCGATAGCGTTAACACTTGTATTTTTAATGTTTACAGCGTGTATATTTGCTGCATGTCAAAAAATGGACGACCCAACAACAGGGCTTGACTTAACCGATGCAATACCCTCGGATACTACGGTTGATGATTCATCAGCTGCCGATTCATCAGCTCCTGAAACTGATACTGAAAAAATAACAGAAGAATCCGAAACAACCGTAAATCCTGAAACTACAACAAATGCTCCGGAAACAACCAAAACCACGGAAACAACAGCGGCTGCCGCCGTAACAGCTATATCACTTGACAAAACATCTCTTAACATGAATATCGGAGATACATTTTCTCTTACATACAAGTTATCTCCCGATAACGCCGAAAAAACAGCGGTAACATTTTCATCATCTAATAAATCAGCAGCGGCAGTGGATGAAAACGGAAAAATTACTGCGGCAGGAGAAGGAAGCGCTGTCATAACCGCTTCTACATCAAACGGAAAAACGGCGGTTTGCAATGTTACAGTTGCAAAAAAAGCCATTCCCGTAACTGTTGTTACGCTTGATAAAAAGGAAATAACGCTTTCAATCGGAGAAAGCTTTACATATAATCCTTCAGTCGGTCCGGCAAACGCGGATGATTTGTCGGTTATACTGACTTCGTCTAACACCGGTGTTGCAAAAATAAACGGCTTTAAAGTTACAGCTATCAGCGCCGGAACAGCTACAATTACGGCAAAAAGTTCGAACGGGGTTTTTGATACATCTACCGTAACAGTAAAAGAATCCGCAACGAAAGCAGCGGAAACAACAAAAGCCCCCGAAACAACCGCAATTGAGCTTCCTAAAACAAACAAGCCTATAATTTCAGCTAAATGCACGATATCAAATGGGAATGTCTGTATATCGGGAACTTGCGAAAGCGGAGCTACTATTATTGTAAACAGTCCGAGAAGCGGAGAGTTTGAAGTATTACCTCAAAACAATAGATTTTTTACATCTGTTAAAGTAACTTCCTCCGAAAAAGAAATGACTTTGACTGTAAAAGCGAAAGCTGAAGGCAAGCAGGAAAGCGATTCTGTTGAAGTAAAAATAAAATATGAAAAACGCTCCGTTGATGTTTATGTAGGCAAATTATCACAGCTTCACTATCCGCAGACGATTGCAGACTTTTTAGGTACTAATTTATATAATGACGATCAATTGAAAGCCCTTCAAAAGGTAATGGAAAAACGTCTTGAAAAAGTTCGCAAATTAAGCGGCAAGGATACGAAATTAATATATTTAATAGCGCCCAACAACTTAACAATTTATCCGGAAACCGCTACGGATCAATGGGTTAACTCAAAAAAATCCGATGATTCCAAAATGAGACAAATAGTACGCTTAGTCAAAAAAATGGACAATCCGGATATTATATTAATTGATCTGGAAGATTATTTAATTTCTCAAAAATCAACCGGTAAGCTTTATTTCCAAACCGACACTCACTGGAATACATACGGTGCGTATTTCGGTTATGTGAAATTAATGGAAGCGATAGCCGTAGACTTCCCCGACGCTGCTCCTTACGGACTTGACAAATTCAATGTAAAAGAAATCAAACGTGACGGAGGAGATTTGGTATCATTCCTTGGTATCGGCAACAGCAACGGTTCTGAAACCACATACGAATGTACGCGCAATTATACTCCTGCTTTCTCTCCGGTTTTCAATGACTATTTTAACGAAATGATAACTACCGTAAACAATTCTGAATTACCGACAGCGGTATTTATGAGAGATTCTTTTACATATTTCATGTATCCTTTCCTTCCGGAACATTTCAGCAAATTAACAATGGCAGGACAGAGTGCCGGACTTTCCAACGCAATGTCATATGTTGAGGATGCAAAACCTGATTATTTCATACATGAAAGCGTTGAAAGATACGTTGATTGTTTCTTTGAAGGTTAATGTAATTTTAAATTATAAATAAAAAGGTCTGCCTGAGAACAAAGGCAGACTTTTATTGTTGATAAAATACAGGGTACGGAGGTACGGTCGCTTTTTTTCGTAAAAAGCTCCGCAAAAAACGTTATTTGTGTCATATTCACTATAATTTTGAAATGAAAAATATTGAAAGTCTTACAGACTTTTTATCAAAAAATTAATAAGTAAGCGCTGCCGCTATCATTGAACAATAAGCTCCGCTTGGAACATAATATGGAACAGAATTTCCTGTACCAACCGCCCATCCTCCTCCGGAAACAGTTTTATCTATCATAGCTAATGTGCGTTTGTAAACATCCTCACAAGAATTTACACATATGTAATTAACGTCTATTCCACCCATCAAAGCAAGGCGGGAACGGTATTTGTCATACATTGTTTCAATCGGGCAAATAACATCTTCAAATGAATGTTTTGCATCAAGTCCGATATCGATTAAATCTTCATATAGTTCCGCCAAATTACCGCAGGAATGTAAAATTGCGGGTTTGTTGTTATCATGGCAAACTTTTATCATTTCTTTAAAATAAGGCAAAACATATTTACGCATATCGGCGTGTCCAAGCATCGTTTGCGTGTTAAACCCCCAGTCATCATTGAGTATCATAGCACCGACGCTTTCTTTTTCCGCAATATGTTTCGTATAAGTTATCAGACTTTTTCCTATTGTATCAAAAATATCAAATACCAGTTTGGTATCGTCATATAAATTATAACACAAGTCGTCATACCCGCAAAGAGCCATTACATTTTCGAGCAATCCGCCGGGCTGCTGACCTATAACTTTCATACCATCCGGGAGATAGGGTTTTATATCATCGTATATTTTATAATAACTTTCATTTTCGGGATTCATAAAATTATAATTTTCAAAATCTTCTCGGTTTGCGATAGTAACAACTTCATTCAAAGAGTACGAACGATCACTGTGAGGAGAAGCTTTTCTCGGATAACCGAATCCCGCGCCTCCGACCACTACATAATCATATCCGGCGTTTTTATAAGCGGATAAACTTCTTAAATAATGACGCAGGTACCAATCTCCAATGTCTTGATAATCTTGCGGATCAGAAAAAGCATTATATAATTCATCATTTAAAAAAAATTCAAACAATCGAGGTTTAGATGAAGGTTTTTTTGCTATAACTTCAAGCAAAGCATTAAAATCAGGTTTTTTGGGGATTTTTTTTAAATATTGAATATCGCTGTATTCATTTTTGTACATATGCCGCCTCCAAATTATAATTTGTAATCATTATTTTTTTCAGATATCAAATATGGAAGTAATATCGAAATTATTCCTTCTGCAATTAATATAACAATTCCCAATATAAATGTAACTAAAGGAAATTCAAATGAAGCCAGCATTGTTCCCATTCCGCGGGCCGCGTTGAATATATTTATAATTCCAATAATTATAAAAACCGGATAAACAGTTATCGTCAATAACGAATATATTATAAAATCATAATAAAAAAGCTTTTTAATTGAAAAATCAACAGCTCCGTATACCCGCAGCAATTTAATTTCACCTCTTCTTTTATAATAAAACAAAAGCTGCGTATATATTATTCCGGGTATACTTATTATAACGAGCGCAGCGGAAATCATGATCATATAACCAGTATAATTATAGTTTTTTTCCATTTCCGCTTTAAACGAAGTATTATGATTCTTTATCGAAGAATTGCCGAAGAAATATCCCCATTGACGGATATCATTAAATATAGAGTTTACATCGGTTTTGCCTGTGTCGGTATATACCGAAATATTTTCGTATTGCTGCGAATTGCCGGTTATTTCTTTATATGAATCAGGCGAAAAATAAATATCAAGAGTTTTTGAATCCGGGTCGTCGATTATACAGCCTACGGTAAAAGACATAAATTCATATTCATTATTATATATTTGGTTTTCCAGTCTGTCAAGCCCCGTAAGCGAGGAGTCCGGATAATTTGCTATTGTATTTATTACCGCAATATTAATCTTATCTCCCACCGTAACCGACAATGCGTTATTGCCGTTTATACAGCGTGATAATATAATATTATTTTCATATAAAAGAGGTGCGTTTATATCTCCTGTATAAGGTTTTTTTTCAAGTCCGTATAATTCGTATTCATCTGTTGTATGGTACGTGACATCCGTTACAGCAGCGATTTCCTGGTTATTTTCAGTGTACAAATAATACTCTACATACTCTTCGTAATATTCTCCGACCGGAAAATATGCTTCGCGGATTTGTTCGTGATTAAATGCAACAAATGATAAAAAGAGTTCGGCTCTCGTATCCCCCGCAATTTCCATATATTTATTATAATTTATATAAATACGCATTGCGCTGTCGGTTCGTTCTTCTTCTATAACGGAAGAAACTGTAAATATTTCATAATTGAAATCATATTGCAAAAGCTGCTGTTCCAAAATTTTTGTATTATCATCAGCTAAATCTATTCCGCCTTTTGCTTCTATAAAATCTGCAATTTTTATTTTATCTCCTATTTTTATGTCAAGTTGCCTTATTTCGTTTTTAGTGAATGAAACAGTTACAGAATTCTCGTCGTTGATAAATTCAATTGCTTCTTCTCCGAATTTATTTTTTAATCTGTCAGCTATATTTTTATCCGCTGCGATATAGGTAAAATCGTTAGTAGCCATTGAGTTTTCATCATTTACAACATTTGTAAATCCGTTTCCCTTCATTACCAATTTTCGATCAACAACTATGTGGGAAACCACTTCAGAAGCTATCGAACTGATTTCGGATACTACATCGGTAACTCCGTTTATTTCAAATAATTTTTCTTTAACAAGATAATTGTAATCATACCAGTCTGTAGCCGGAATAGTAATTGTAAACTGAGGTTCAACAGACGAATTTAATGCGTTTGTGTACATAAAAGTAAAATATATACCGCAGACAAATATAGCACAATATCCTGCAGCCGTAATAACCAAAGGAATATAATATTTCCTAAAACGCCAAAATGAATAAGCAACATATTTAAGAGGAAATTTAAGTCCATAAAATTCGAATGACATACGCGGGGAAGATACCATGTTAGAATTATTTTCGGCGTATAAAAGTGTAATTATTTGTTGTTTCGCCATTTTTTTAACCGTTATAAACTGAGCTGCCAGCGTTATCATAACTGTTAGTATAAATGTTATGATTATTCCATCAAGTTTAATTATATATCCGATAGAAGATGAAAAGTGAAGCAGCATATTTATAAAAGCTGCCATTATATATGCAGGAATAAGAGTTATTCCGATAACAAGCAATGTTTCCCAAACCGCTAAATGAAAAAGCTTTTTAGAATCGGCTCCGTATGTCATAAATATCCCATAATTAAATTTATGATGGTTTTGGCGGACCGATAATAATATAATCATAATTATAAAAGCAACTATAATTAAAATTATAATTGTTGCGATAAAAACAACATCTCCGCTGTCATATAAATAATTCCAAAATATTCCGAACAGAGGTTTGTTTTCATATGGAACATCAATTCCGAAAATAGTGCTGACAGACGGTTTGTGCTTTGTTAATTCTTCAACAATCCAAAAAAATAATGTTGAAAAGCGATATTCGGCATCCTTGTAAAAAAGCGGTGATACATACATTGACGCATCTGTAGTACTAGTCGTTACAACATTTTTAAATTGTGATATAAAGCCCCAGTAAACTATGTTTAAATCGTCTTCTTCGTCACGGCCTCCGCTGAGTTTTATATAAAAATCCCAAACGGGTTCTTCCCCTCCGATTTGTACTTCTTCATATTTTAGAATTTCATATTCGCCGTTACCTCTCATATAATAACGATCTTCCCAATAAACCAGCATTTCCGACCAATAACGGCTTACTCCGCGAAATAATATATGATAATCATATTCTTCTCTTATGCGTCTTTCATCAAGGGTTTTATTCGACGACTGGGCACATATAACGCTCCCCATTATTATCTGAAGAATAAAAATAACACAGAAAAAAAATATATTTGCACGAAAATTAAAAAATATATTTTTAACCGCCGGTTTAATGTTCATCTGAAAATAATATTTTATTTTTTCTTTCATTGAATTTTTTCTCCCTTTCCTTCCTAATACGCATAATTTGTATATTTAATTATTATATCATCAACATCTACAATTGTCAAGCAATGTAAAGCAAAAAAATCCTGCGAATCCAATAAACCACAGTTTAAAGATGGGAAATTCCGCAGGAAATCAAGTAAAAAACTCTAATATTCTAAAATTATTTCAGAAAAATTAGAGTTTTAAATATTATCAATTATTAAATGTTTTTGATATTTTTTCTATTTCTCGCAAAGCTTTTGTATTTAGTCTTTCATATTTTGAAACAAAATTATAATCTTTCTTGGCTATAAGGTCTCTGATTACATCATTATATGTTTCAAGCCCATACCGGTATGTTCTATTATTCCAAATAAAATCGAGCATTTCTTCGGATTCTGAATCGCGGGTTAATTTTATTCTAAGCATAACTTCACTGTAAACCGGAACTATTTCATAATATGATTCAGAAGCCAATGCTTCTAAAATTATTCCGGTCATTTCCAAATCTTGATTTGTTACAGGAACCACCACAACCGTCGCAACATTGCTGTTTACAAGCTGAGTGTAAACGGCTTCTCCCGCTTCCGCTCTCGGATGAGGGAGCATACCGAAATCATCTTCCATATCACGCAGAGCTTCTATTTCCATAAACCTGGCGTCAAGCATCAAAAGCCGGCTTGATTTAAAAAGTTTTCTGTCGCGTCCGTATTCAACGTTATTATAAAAACCGCCGTAATCGGCGAAAATATCTATTGTCCTTTGCAATGCTTTTATAGAATTTTCGTTTAAAATATTTATTTCAAGCTCACCCTCGGAATTTTTTATTACTTCATTTCCTCCGAGAGAAGTGTGAAAATTATATCCGACTTCGTACTGCCATCCCCCTATGCTGTATAAATCGTTGTCTATATCAATTTTAGAATCTCCGTTTAAATCACGCTGGGTATCTTTTATTATAGAAATAAAATTATCGTAACTCCATTCCCCGCCGGATACAAGCCCATACGGGTATTCTATATTCCATTCGCGGAACAAATTTTTATTAAACGCAATCAATGTTGTGTAACTGGAGGTTGATAAATGTATCGCACCTGTGGCAAAAAACACTTTATCTCCGATACAAACGTCATAAATACCGCTGTCCCACCATGGTTTCGATAAATTTATGTTATCAAGTTCATACAAATCTACAAGTATATTATTTGTAGCGTCTGTAATCGCAACTGCCTGTATAGTATAAAAAGCGTGATAAATATCATCGGCGGTCGCGACAGCTTTTCTGAAAGCGTTCATTGCCGGACCAAAATCGTTTTCGGATCCGCTTTCAAGCACCGGTTTGATAACAACATTGAATCTCTCCTGTACTTTTAAATTTCTTGCATAGATTGCATCGTTCATTGTATCCGCGGTTTGTTCTTCAGCATTTAAATCTTTATTTGACCAGCATGAAGTCAATATGCGTATTTCATCACCGTCATAATTTATTTCAGGCAGTTCATCAGGTATTCGTTCAGTCATATCCTCTGTAATTTCATTTGTAACAGGAGCTGTCGTATCAGTCTCGTTCGCTTTTTCAGAACATGATGCCGCAAAGAAACATGTCAGCATAAAAATTAAAACCAATATGGAACTAAAACTCTTCATAATTTATATACCTCTTATATTTTTATGATTTGGACATGATATTCAATATATACCATCTTCCTTCGCCGAAAGCCGTGATAACCCCCGATGAAGCATTAGATATATGAGTATAATTAAAGGGAAGAACCAAATTTCCTTCAGTATCAATTATTGCTTTTCTTCCGTCGGCAAAGCCTAAAACCGCGAGCCCCTGCATAAACGGCTGCGCATATGTATAAATAGGCTGGATAATCCATTTACCTGTATAATCTAAATATCCGTAAAATCCGTCTTTTTCGAGCAATAATATCCCATCGGAATACGCTATAAGTTTATAATCCGCTGGAATATTAAACCTTGTTCCGTCAGCCTTTATTAAAACCTCTTCATCACGTACAACTTCGGTTTCATTTTTATAATCGTATCTCATATAACGCATACGTATAAATCCGTGATCAAAACTGAACATTCCGATTTTAGACAATCCTTCATAATAACCGATGTATCCTGAGGATATATCAAGCCCGAAATCCGAAGGAGATACAGTTTGTTCCGGCAAATAATAATTTTCAAATATCGGACGGCGGTTTCTGTCTTCCGGATATAAAATTCTGGAATTCAGATTTACAACAACCGAACCGTTTTTATTTATAATAGAAGCGACACCGTATCTTTCGGCGACCACCGCGTACCCATATTCGTCAAAATCTGAAGCATAATAATATTTTGCGTCAATGATCACGTTTCCGCGTGAATCTGTATACCCCCAACGTAAACAGTCTCTGTATTCTATTGTATAATCCGGTATTTTAAGTTTAGCGTATACTTCAGGATCTTCTATATCTTTGTTATCTTTTACAGCTTCAGATAATTTATGGTCTATGCTTTCGGTTATATCTTTTCCTGAGCTATCGATTTTTCTTTCTTCTTCGGCTATCGTGTAGAAACGGAATAATCCAACTTTATTTAAAGATATATTTTTATATACACTGTCGTATATCAATGAAGGAGCAAAAAGCGGATCAATCTGTACTTCTTCCATTGTATTTGTTCCTGGTACAAGCCTGTAATACTTTCCCTCATAACCAAAAAGCGGATTACCTTCTGCATCACGCAAATATGTACGCTGAAGTTTTTCGATTCCGGCAACAGCCACCGTTCCGTCTGAAAGAAGAGCCGAAATATTAGCTCCGTCATTATACAATATATAACCCATATAAACGGATAATACATTTTGTCCGTCTTCATTGTTTATTATTTTGGGGAAATTAATCAGGGTTTCTATTTGTCCGATTTTATAGTTATATGAATTATATGTACCCGTTCTTGATATAGAATATCCGAGAGACGCAAGAGTGCTTGTGTAGGGTATTGATATGGAAGAAGTTTTTGTTTCAGAATTTTTTGAATCATTAGTTTTATTATCTGAATATTCCTTTTCAATGTCTGAAATGTCGTAAACATCTTTTAAATTATCGCCTTCGGTTAAAAATGTCTCTTCTTTTTCTGGCTGAGCTGTTACATTGTTATCAAAATTGTTTTTATTTTCCGAAGTGTTCCTCGGAATAAATGTAAAATCATAATAACCGGCTTGATATAATATAACCGCTGCCGCAATAACCGCCATTACAATCAAAGCGGTCAATGTTCCCGAAATCTTTTTTATTATATTCATTTTTAAATCTATCGATATTTTATTTGTGGTATGTTTTTCCGTTTATAATTGTAAACGCCCGGTATATCTGTTCGAGCAGTATTATACGCATCAGCCTATGGGGAAAAGTCATTTGTGAAAATGAAAGACGCATATCACAAAGGCTTTTTACGGATTCGTCAAGCCCCTCGCTTCCTCCGATAACAAATGTAACGGACGAATATCCGTTTATCATGGCTTTCTCGATTTTTTCCGCAAAAGCTTCGGACGGCATAGCCGCGCCTTCAACACATAATGCGATTTTATAAGATTTATGAGGTATTGCTTCAATCATTTTATTTGCAATGTCAGAAGTTTGAATAATATTGGTTTTAGCATACGCGGAGAGCATTTTTATATATTCCGCGGCGGCTGCCCGATAAAATTCTTCTTTTAAATCTCCGGCGGCGACAATATTTATTGTAAACATTTTATATAAGCCTTGTCGGTAAAAAGGGTGAAGCTACACCTATTGTTGTATGACGAAGATTATATTTTTCAAGCGCAGCCGCCGATGTTTCAAGCGCCAGTGACGGCATATTATTTTCCGGACTTAAATGTGCGAGCAGTATATTTTCAACTCCGCTGCGTGAAAGAGCGCAGACAACCTCCGAACATTCCGCATTTGATAAATGGCCGTTTCTTGACATTATACGCCTCTTTAAATTCTGAGGATAAGGTCCTCTCATCAGCATATCAATATCATGATTTGATTCCAGAATTACATTATTACATCTCACAAGATTTTTTAAAACATTATCTGTAATACATCCTAAATCAGTTGCGACCGCGGCTGAAAACCCTCCTTCTCCTCTTACGACGTAACCGACGCTCATACTGCTGTCGTGCGGGGTTCTGAATGAAGATATTACAAGGGATCCAATGCTGTATTCATATTGGGGTGTATGTACTTTTAAATTACCGTTTCCGCATTCAATGAAATCTGAAGTAGGAGAAGCTGCGTGAACTTCAATACCCTTGTTATATCTCCGAACGATAACTCCGGTTCCTCGTATGTGATCGGAATGTTCATGCGTTATAAATATCGCCGCTATTTCTTTTAGTGAAGCTCCTATTTTATTAAGAGAAGCTTCGACGGAGGAAGCTGCCATTCCAGCGTCAATTAAAATTTTCGTATCTCCGTGTTTTATATAAACGCTGTTACCGCTGCTTCCGGAAAAAAGCGTCCATACTTCCGGATATGAACAGTCTTCTGTTTTATCAATTATTGTCATATATATAACTACTGCTTCTATTTATTTTCAAAAAAGTTCATTAAGACAAGATCAACGCCGAATGTGATTAAAATGGGTATTATAACATACATAAATTTTTGTCCGATATTTCGTTTTTTTGTTTCTGTCTGCAGATATATATTTTTTCTTTCATTATCCCAATCATCCGGAAGTTCGTCATATTCGGGAAGTTTTGTATCAATTCCTCTGTTCAAAACAATAAAAGCAATCAGGGATATAAAAAGAACAGCATAATAAAAATAAACGATAATTTTTATCTGCATTATATTAAAAGCATGATATATTCCGTAAATCACAATAAAAGAAACTATTAATAATCCAATCCTTTTAAGAGCTTTCATTCTTTTAGCTTTACTTTGGTTTGAATTATTATTTTTTATTATATTTCGGTTTTTTTTATTTTTTTTCATTTGAATTCTTTCTTATGCCATATTCAACAATAAATAAATTTGTATAAAAAACACAATAATATTTTTATAAATCGATTTTTATAGCTCCGGCTTCGCGGATTTTTAAAGTCATACATGTATTTTGACCGAAAACTGATTCCATTTCTTTTTTATATTCCAAACAGTATTCATTCGGTACAAAAGCGGCTATAGTTCCGGCAAATCCTCCGCCGTGTACTCTGACTCCGTATTTTTTTCCCGAATCAGAAAGAACGGCTTCTGAAATCGCCAATGCCAGAGATATTCCTTGTTCTTTTATATTTTTAGTTGTATAAACATTTTGCAGCCACATAAAGCTTGATTTTCCGGAAGCGTTAACTTCGTCAAGAAACGCGGAAAAATCTCCGCTGCGCAAAGCTTTCGCTTGAGAGTTTACCCTCTTATTTTCATTAATAAAATGTAAAGCGCGAAGTATCGCTCTGTCACCGTTTATTTCTCTTAATTTTTGTATGTTTTGCAAAATATCGTTCATTTCAATTCCGCGGAGAGTGTTCTTTCCGAAATAATCGGCAACCGCTTTCATTTCGGCAGGAACCGAAGCGTAATCATCATTTAAATCGGCATGGTTTCCTCCCGTATTCGTTATACACAGGTTATAACCGGCTTCTTGCAAATCAAACGACATTTTATTTATAACAGGATTTTTAGAATCGAAAAAATCGATTTCGACAAATCCGCCCACGGCACAGGCTGTTTGATCCATAAGTCCGCAGGGTTTTCCAAAGTATTCATTTTCGGCGTATTGAGAAATTTTCGCAATAACAGAAGCGGAAACAGCCGCATTATTATATAAATGGTTTAAGATATTACCGCACATAACTTCGAAAGCGGCGGAAGAAGATAATCCGGAACCTTTAGCGACATCATTTGTTGTATAAGCGTTAAAGCCTCCTGTCAAAAACCCTTCTTTCATAAATCCATCGCAAACACCCGCAATTATAGCGGCTGATGTAAATTTTTTATCATCACGTATTTTAATATCGTCAAGCGAAACTATATCTTCACAAAAACCTTCGCTTTTAATCCTGATAATATTATCATCTGTTTTTTGAGCTATCGCTATTATATCCAAATTAACGGCAGCCGCAAGAACACAACCGTTATTATGATCGGTATGATTTCCTGATACTTCTGTTCTGCCCGGTACGGAAAAAACGGAGACATCGGAATCCTCTCCCGCATTGCCGTATATATTTTCAAATGAAATAACAGCATTTTTATATCGGGCACACTGATATAAAATCAAATCTTCACCATAAAGATTTTTGAATATATTATCAAATAAACCGTTTTCTATCGCTTTTTTTATGCGGGATGTTTTCATGTTTTAAATATTCTCCATTTATTTTAATCAAAAATAAATCTTGTATACAGATATATGACAGTATAACAGTTTTGTCTATTTATTACAAGTGTTTTAAACAGAATTAAAAATTAGTCCACATTCTCTTTTTACATTAAAATTCTTTCCGGATTTTTTTATTATTTCCTTTGTAAAAACATTTAAAAGAAAATTATTTATTAAAATTGTGATTTTACATTGAATTAAAAAAATAGCCAAAAAAAGAAAAAATCGCCGGCAATGCCGGCGGTAAAATAATTTTGTTATGTAAAAAATATACAAGTAATTATTTTTTCTTTTTTATTTTGAATAATTTCCGTAAAAACGGACGGAAAAAAGCCGGTGATTTTACTATAACAATTTTCATAAAAATAACGCCTTCCTCATTACATACATATGAATATATCAACGTTCGGTAGTATACGTTAATATAATATGCAAAATACAGATGTTTGTTCCGGAATAAAAGAAGAGGTATTTTTATCTTTTATCAAACTTCTTACGAAACCGCTGATTTTGAAATTACCGCTTTGAATTCGCATACCGCAAAAAATTTATTGTACTATTATTTCCCCGTAGCATTTGCCGAAAGCGCAGGCGGCGTTCGATTCATCCGTATCAATATGAACCGCAGTATTAAAATCCGGACTTACGCGAACCAGAACATCGCCGAATACAGTAGTGCGTTCGGATTCTATTTTCAAGCATACAATTTGTTTATCGGAAACACCCATTTCAGCAGCTTGTTCCGGATTTGTATGAATGTGACGTTTCGCTATGATAACACCCTGTTCTAAATCAATTTCTCCTGCCGGTCCGACAAGTTTAATTCCGGGTGTTCCTTCAACTTTTCCGCTTTCACGGACAGGCGCGTCAACTCCGAGCGTGCGGGCGTCTGTAAATGAAATTTCAACTTGCCCGGCGGGACGAGTCGGCCCTAATATTATAACATTCGCTATCGATTTTTTGGGTCCGATTATTGTCACGCGTTCTTCGCAGGCGTATTGTCCGGGCTGGCTTAATTCTTTTTTATTTGTTAATTTCGCACCCGCTCCAAACAGCGCTTCAACCTGCGAATCCGTCAAGTGAACATGTCTTGCCGATGTTTCAACCAAAACTTTATTTGCCATTAAAAAAATCCTCCAAGTATAATTTTTATAATAGATATTATACTATATTTATATTAAAAATTATATGCGAATTATTAAATAAATGAGGTTTTTCATGATAAACGAACAAGAGAATCAGGAACTCGAGATAAAAGAACAGGAAATTCAAATAGAAAATGTCATCAAAAACGGTACAATCACGGCTGTCGGAGGGGGACTCAGACTGCAATGCCTTTCTGTTATCGGTCAAATTGAAGGTCATTATCTTCTCGGAAGCGGTAACAAAACCACTAAATATGAACATGTGATACCGCTCCTTATCGCAATAGAACTGGATGAATCGATCGATGGTCTTATAATCGTTTTAAACACTATAGGAGGAGATGTTGAAGCCGGACTAGCAATAGCAGAAATGATTGCGTCCATGACAAAACCTACGGTTTCGCTTGTTCTCGGAGGCGGACATTCTATCGGAGTTCCGCTTGCCATATCAGCAAAACGATCTTTTATTGTTCCGACCGCCACAATGACGCTCCATCCGGTACGTATTAACGGAACAGTTATCGGCGCTCCTCAAACTTATTATTTTTTCAGTAAAATGCAGGAACGTATACTTTCATTTATCGGAGCACATTCAAAAGCCGATCCGGAAGCGATTCGTACGCTTATGATGCGAACGGACGAAATCGCAACCGATATCGGAAGTATTATTGACGGTTCGGAAGCGGTAAAACTCGGACTTATCGGAGCTGTAGGAGGACTTTGCGACGTTATCAATTCTTTTCACGAGCTTGTGGATTTCCAAAAAATCAAAAAATCCGAGCAGCCCGCAAAAAAACAAAGACAATCAAAACCGAAGCAAACAAATTAAACAATATATGATATAATATAAATCCTTTTAGGTTTTTTATATTATAAACTGTTGTTTCGAATCTAAATTTTAAGTTAATCTTAAAGCCCTTCAAGCCCGAAATATTTCTGGCTTTCATTCCAAAATTCCGTATAACCGTTTTTGCGGATAAATTCTGTCCATGTTTGGTATGCGTCATGTTTCGCCACTTCGCCGTCTATTCGGAATATCATATCGTCTAAAATATTTTTGTATTTTTCATCTTTTGCGACATTATTTAATTCATACGGATCATTTTTCAAATCATAAAGTTCGGTTTCCCATTCATTTTCATCGGAATTTTTATACGGGCCGCGTACTATCTTATAGTCTCCGTATCTGAGCAAACGCCATTCACCGCTTCCTCTGAGCGTTGCCTGATGACAGGGGATATATTCGACACAATATGCCCCTCCTCCGTCCTCTTCACCCAGCAGCATAGCAGAGCGGTCTTTTCCGTCAAATTTTTCGTTTGTTATATCAATTCCCGCAAGCGAAAGAATAGTCGGTGTTAAATCCACCAAGCTTGATATACTCCCCTTTTCGCCTTTCAGCTTTTTGCCGTAACGGGCTATAAAAGGGATACGTGACGATTCCTCATAAGGAAGCTGTTTATCGGTATAACCGTGTGAACCAAGCATATTTCCGTGATCTGATGTATATATGACGATTGTATTTTCCGCTTCTCCAATTTCGTCCAGTTTATCAAGCAGCGCGCCCATAGCGTTATCAAGCTCGGTAATGTGTGCAAAATAACCTTGAATCTGTGATCTCATATTGGTTTCGTCGAATTTTATGGTTTGAGAACGCAATGCCGGGAACGAAACATTCTTCCTAAGCGTAAAATTTTCGGGATTGTATAATTCACGCGTTTCCTGAGGAACAAATTCATAAGGATCATGCGGTGTTCCGAACGAAAGATACAAAGCAAAAGGTTTACCGCGTTCGGTTGAATCAAGATATTCGAGTGCTAAGCGGGTTTGAATACGCGGTTCATATCCTTCTTCCGCGTGACGTACATTATCGTTGTCATCATAATATGATTTTAAATAATGGTGATTACAATTGCAACCCCGCCAATATTTAAATCCGAGACGTTTCTCTTCCGTGATAAATTGATCTCTCGGAACTCCTCCGAGATGCCATTTACCTATATAAGCGGTATCATACCCGTTTTCATTTAAAACATTGGCTATTGATCTGGTTTCGTTGTATACGCGGAAATCATTTGTTATAGCTCCGTGTTTTTTGGGATAAAGTCCCGTCAGCAGTGTTCCTCTCGCCGGAACACAAACCGGACAATTGGAATAGAAATTGCTTACCGATGTTCCTTCACGGGCGAATTGATCAAGTCTTGGGGTTATTATATCCGGATTGCGGAAACCTAAGTCGCACCATCTTTGCTGATCCGAAAAAACAAAAAGAATATTAGGTTTTTGCATTTTATTTTAACTCCGTGTTATTTTATTTAATATTTTAAATAATAATTAAAAATCCATATATCCGCAAAAAATACTGTTTTAATAGTTTTGGTAGTTTAAAAACACAAACTAAACCGTGTATTCACTGGCGGCGGTTGTTCCTCCGTGACCTGTCCAGTTTGTGTGAAAAAATTTCCCTCTGGGATTGTCAACGCGCTCGTATGTATGAGCTCCGAAATAATCTCTCTGCGCCTGGAGAAGATTTGCCGGAAGATTCGCACTCCTATAACCGTCAAAATATGAAAGAGCCGCCGAAAAAGCCGGTATTGATACTCCGCATTTTACGCCGTTTATAACCGCTTCTCTCAATGACGGAGCAAGTTCGTTTATTTTTTGTGTAAAATACGGATCAAGCAATAAATTTGTAAGCGAAGGATTTCTATCGTAAGCTTCTTTTATTCTGCCTAAAAATACAGAACGTATTATACAACCGCCCCTCCACATCAGGGCTATACCTCCGTAATTTAAATTCCAGCCGTATGTTTTGGCAGCCGACCGCATAAGAGCATATCCTTGAGCATAACTAATTATTTTCGCGGCAAGCAAGGCTCCGCGTAATGTTTCCAATAATTTTATTTTTTCTTCTTCAGAATACATCGGTTTGTTTTCTATACCGCTTTTTAACAAACCGGAAGCATAAACTCTTTCCTCTTTCATCGCAGAAAGACAACGCGCATAAACAGCCTCCGCTATCAATGTAAGAGAAACTCCTTCGTCAAGAGCTGATATAGCGGTCCATTTCCCTGTTCCCTTTTGGCCTGCCGTGTCAAGAATCCTGTTTACCAGCGGTTCTCCGTCATAATCACGGTAAGCAAGAATATCTCTTGTTATTTCTATTAAATAACTGTCAAGTTCAGTGTTCATCCATTTAGCGAAAACCTCATACATTTCCGGTGCACTCATACCCAATGCGCCGCGCATAATATCATAAGTTTCGCAAATCAATTGCATATCACCGTATTCTATACCGTTATGCACCATTTTAACAAAATGACCGGCTCCTCCTTCTCCGACCCAATCGCAGCAGGGAAATCCATCATCAGTTTGCGCGCTTACAGCCTGTAAAATAGGTTTAACATGCTCCCATGCCGCGGGTGATCCTCCGGGCATCATCGAAGGACCAAGCAGCGCGCCTTCTTCTCCGCCGGAAACTCCCGTACCTATATAAAGCAAGCCTTTTGATTCGACATAAGCGGTTCTTCGGGAAGTATCCGGAAAATGTGAATTTCCGCCGTCTATAATAATATCGCCTTTATCAAGAATAGGTAATAAAGTTTCTATCATTTCATCTACAGGATCGCCCGCTTTTATCATAAGTAATATTTTACGAGGAGTTTTCAGCATCGAAACAAGACCGTCAAGCGAAGCCGCTCCTCCGATGTTTTTACCTTCGGCCCGTCCGGAAATAAAATCGTCGACTTTTGAAACAGTACGGTTATAAACCGCTACCGAAAAACCTTTTGACTCAATATTAATAGCCAGATTTTCACCCATAACGGCAAGTCCTACAAGACCGATATCGTATTTTATCATAAAACCACATTATCCTCTCTTATATTAAATTATCATTGTCAGACGCATTATATCATATAAAAGACATCAAGTAAATAAAAATAAAATAATATTCCCATAATAATTAAAACAATATTTCTTAATTAATAATTCATTTTATATTTTATTTTGTTGACAACTATTTCTTGCTATGATATAATACTATGAGGAAAATTATACAAACAAATAATAAATAATACAGGAGGACAATGATGAAAATCAAAAAAAGCTATGTTAAGATATTTACTTTGGCTATCGTTTTTATAATGATCGCTTCAATGTCTATATCATGTACAAAACTTGCGACAGCTCCGACTATAACGACTCCGCTTGTCGTGGCAACCGACAAATTAAGTTTAAAATTCAGCCCGTTTTTTGCCGAAACCGCATACGATATGGATATCGTAGGTATGACGCAATTATCTCTTTTAACAACGGATCGCGTTGGAGGAATAATCTACAATTCGATAAGAGGGGAAACAGTTTCATATAACGGAACACCGTACAAATATACCGGTATTTCGGATATTAAGGTTAACCAGGAAGACGATAAAACGACATATAAGATAACCTTGAAAAAAGGCGTTAAATTTTCAGACGGCACCGAAATGACCGCTGATGATATTATTTTTAATTACTATGTATATCTTGATCCGTCATATGTAGGAGCTACTACTCTTTCATCATATAAAATAATAGGTCTTAAAAATTATTTGACACAAACGTCAGATGAAGTCTATAAAAAATATGAACAATATACAACCGATATATTCAAAGCAGGAGCTGATCACAAATGGTCGGCAAATGATTCTTGGACAGAAGCTGTTCAAACCTCCTATTGGAATACTTTAAAGGAAGTTTGGATGGAAGATATTCAAGCTATTATAGATCACTGCTTAGAAAATTATTTGGAAGATTATGCCGCATTATTGGACAAAACTCCTGATGAAATAAAAGATAACGAAGGTCTTAGAGTTGCTTTCGGTATGCTCACATGGGGATACGGTGATTTGGATGAATCCGGTAACTTTGTGACGGCTGTCAACGGAAAATCTTATGATTTAAAATCATCATATCCGACCCTTGAAGATTATTATAATGAATGCTACACTTCTTACGGCGGAGATCCGGTTTTATATTGGGATACCGAAAAAGCCGATGAAACAGATGTTCTCGGAACAGCAAATCTTAGATTCATTTCGGAATACGGTTCAAAAGATGAATCTATGAGCGCTGACGGAATACCGAATATAGAAGGTATTAAGAAAACAGGACAATATACAGTTGAAGTTACGACAGAAGGCTTTGAAGCTTCCGCTATTTATTCAATTTGCGGAATACAAATTGCTCCGCTTCATTACTACGGCGAAACCGATAAATACGATTATAAAAACAATAAGTTCGGTCACGACTACGGCGATTTATCCAATGTTGCATTAAAAACATCTGCTCCGATGGGTGCGGGTCCTTATAAATTTATAGAATACAAAAACGAAGTAGTTTATTATGAAGCAAATGAAAACTATTATAAGGGCTGTCCGAAAATAGCTTTCTTGCAATACAAGGAAATGCTTGAAGCAGATAAAATCACGGCTATTGAATCAGGCGACGCTGATATATCAAATCCGAGCGGTTCAAAATCGAAATTTGATGAAATACGCAAAATAAACAACGGAGATATCACCGGTAATATAATAACAACAAATGCCGTCGATAACTTAGGATATGGTTATATAGGATTGAATTCCGATACAGTACGCGTCGGAAGCAATTCTTCATCAACAGAATCAAAAAATTTACGTAAGGGTTTAGCAACTGTAATTTCCGTTTACCGCGATGTAGCAATAAACAGCTTTTACGGAGATGCTGCATCGGTTATAAATTATCCTATTTCAAACACATCATGGGCTGCTCCTCAAAAATCTGATCCTGATTATAAAGTTGCTTTTTCAGTAGATGTTGACGGAAAAGATATTTACACAGATACAATGAGTGCGGAAGATAAATATGCGGCAGCTTTGACAGCTGCAATCGGATATTTGAAATCTGCAGGATTCACTTACGATGAAGCAAGCAAAAAATTTACAGCGGCTCCCGAAGGAACAAAGCTTTCTTACGAAATATTAATTCCGGGAGACGGCAAGGGAGATCACCCCAGCTTCCAGGTAATATCAAACGCATCAGCAGCATTTAAAAATATAGGTATTACTCTTGAAATAAACGATTTATCTGATTCCGGTTTATTGTGGGAACGTCTTGATGCGGGAACTCAGGAACTTTGGGTTGCAGCATGGGGCGCAACAATTGATCCCGATATGTATCAGGTCTATCACAGCTCCGGTATTTCCGACAGCGGAAGCGGTTCTAATCATTATCATATAAACGATGCGACTCTTGACAAATTAATTGTAGACGCGCGTATGAACTCCGATCAGGATTACAGAAAATCCACTTATAAGAGTTGTCTTGATATTATCATTGACTGGGCATGTGAAATACCAATTTATCAAAGACAAAATATAATTATATTCAGCTCTGAAAGAATTGTTATCGATACAATCACCCCTGATATTACGACATATTGGGGCTGGGCAAACGATATTGAACTTTTGGAAGTAAACGAAATCGCAAAATAATTTTTCAATATAGATATTAGTTTGTAATTATTTTTTGAGTATTTGATATCAAGTATCAAGTATCAAATATTAAGTATCAAGTCCGACATTCTGTTGTTTTAAATAGTTTGTTGGACTTGATTAAATTTATTGCCAAAAAATAAATATTGCAAATTAATTATTATTATGTATACTATTTAAATGGAATTTATAGATAAAATATACCCTATTCTATTTTTATAAGCTATTTATTTTAAAATATCTTGTGTATAATTATATATATTATGTATTATATTTCCGAAACAATCTACATTTAGATAAAATATTAACACGAAAGAAATAATTTATCTGCTTATAATTAAATAAAAGGATTTATTTTTATAATATAATTTTAATAATCAATATTAATTGTTGATAATCATCTCAATTTTAAATATATTTTTATAGGTCAATTATGTGGAAATTTCTGATACGCCGTATACTGCTTACAATTCTGATTTTATTTCTTGTTTCTATTGTTATATATACGATTATGCGATGCCTTCCGACTTCATTCGTTGAAGCGAAAGCCCGTGAAATGTCATCAAAACCGGGAGCTAAAAGCTATACCGAATGTCTTTCCCAATTAAATCGCTTGTATAACATCGATTCTGATCCTATAACCGGATTTTTTAAATGGCTTGGCAATGCTTTAAAAGGAAATTTCGGTGATTCCTGGGCTTATAATATGCCTGTCACAGAAAAGTTTAAAGCTGTTATATGGGATTCATTTTGGCTGGGCCTTGCCACTATGATTTTAGAAGTGGCAATATCGATTCCGCTCGGAATTATGGCGGCAAGAAAACAATACAGTAAAATTGATTATTCGGTTACTGTTTTTGCCTTGGTAGGTATATCATTGCCTTCATTTTTCTTTGCAACCGTTTTAAAATTACTTTTTGCCGTAAAACTCGGCTGGCTTCCGCTTAACGGGAAAGTAGGGCGTTTCTATACTCAACTTACCGCCGGAGGGCAATTCCTTGATGTAATGCTTCACTATATATTACCAGTCGCGACATTAACAATTGTCAGCATAGGTTTTTTGATGCGTTATACAAGGACAAACATGCTTGAAGTTTTGAACTCCGATTATATCCGAACCGCAAGAGCAAAAGGATTGCCGGAAAAAATCGTTATAAACCGCCACGCTTTCCGAAACACGATGATTCCTGTTGTTACTATATTGGGCGGTACTTTACCGAGTCTTTTTGCCGGAGCAATGATTATCGAACAATTGTTTTCGATTCCGGGTATCGGCTTTACCGCTTATAACTGTATAATGAGCGGAGATATTCCTTTCTCTATGTTTTATTTGTTATTCATGGCAATTCTGACGCAAGTAGGCACCTTAATTGCGGATATTTTATATGCGGTTGTAGATCCGCGTGTCCATATTAATTGACGGAGGTTATTTTTAATGAAAAAAGACGACCGTCATTCAAAAGACAACCAAAATAATAAAAATGTAGATTTAAATAAAAACAAATCAACAAAAAAAGTATCTCATCCTGCGCTTGACGATGAAAACCGGATAAAAGTTTTGTCCCCTTCCATGCTTGTGTTAAAACGTTTTTTCAGAAACCGTTTAGCGATGATAGGGCTTATTATCATAATCGCAATGTTTTTATTTTCATTTTTAGGACCGATAATTTCTCCGTATACAGAAACACAGCAATTTATGAAAGTTGAAAATGAACCTAAAATTTATGCGGGAGCTACTTATAATGAAAATTATTACTATCTGATCCGTGAAGGTTATAATTTCAACTCGATAGCGAAAGCTACGTTCATATTAAGCTTGAACAACAACCAAAATAATTTCAGCGCAAAAATTGACAACGATGAAATCGTTTATTATATCGAAAAAATATCTGAGGACACATATTATTTATTTCAAGAAATAAAAATCGCTTCGTTTGTTACTGTCGCGGGTAAAACTAGTTATACACCTCTTTCAACTTCATCTTTAAACGAGGATTTTATTGAGGAAGCGGATAAGATAGTCAAAGAAGGAGAAAGCGGAGCGTCTTTTAATTATCAAAACGATGAATATTACGTTTTTCTTTCAAAACGTTCCTCTTATATTTATAAAAAAATAGATACCGTTCTATTGTCGAAAGATATATTTACCCCTTATGATAATAATGAAACAATATCCTATGATACAGCTCTCGCCGCAGAAATAGCTCTGTCACGGAATGAAAATAATTTTTCGTTAAACGGTGTTTCGTATAATTTTATTACAAAAGAAAATAAAACAGTAATATCAAAGGATACGGGAAACGGAGAAGCAATAAATTATGCTGATATCACTAATCTGCTTGTTACTCCGATAGCGGAAAGTATAACTATTTCAATAGCTTTCCGAGATGAATTCGACAAAGCTTTAAAAGCGGGGGCAAGCGATTTTATATACACTGATACAAACGGTAATGAAACAACCTATACGATTGAACGCAAAGACATGGAATTTGTAATACGGACTATAGACGCTGTGGATTTACTTGACGTTTTTGCTCCGCCGAGTATAAAACATCCGGTGGGAACGGACGGTTACGGAATGGACTTGTTAACCCGCTTGATGTACGGCGGCAGAATATCACTCACAATCGGTTTCGTTGTAATATTTATAGAAATATTTATCGGTGTTATAATGGGGGGTATTTCCGGATATTTCACCGGATGGATTGACACTGTTATAATGAGGATTGTCGATACAATAAATTGTATACCTAATATCCCGCTTTATTTAATACTCGGCTCTGTCATGAGCACATTGAAAGTAAGCGCTGCGCTGCGTATATATCTATTAATGGTAATACTCGGCGTAACGGGCTGGACAGGCATAGCAAGGGTTGTACGCGGCCAAATATTGTCGCTCCGCGAACAGGAATTTATGACAGCGGCGGAAGCACTGGGAATATCTACAACAAGAAAAATATTTCAGCATTTGATACCAAATGTTATCCCTCAGCTAATTGTATACGCCACAATGGGACTCGGAGGAATAATCTTAACGGAAGCGACACTTTCATTTTTAAATTTGGGTGTAAAATATCCGTATGCCTCGTGGGGAAATATTGTAAACGCAGTTAACGACAGCTTTGTTATGACAAATTATCTGTTCGTCTGGATTCCGGCAGGATTTTTAATTTTAATTACAGTTCTCGGATTTAATTTTATAGGCGACGGTTTACGTGACGCATTTGACCCAAAAATGAAACGGTAGGAATCCATATGTCGGAAAAACAAATTAAAAACAATACAGAAGAAATAAAAGAAGAAAAAACAGGTAATTCAAATTATCTGAGTGCGAAAGAATCCAGAGCCATCACAAAAAGCAATCATATATCAATAAAATATTTTGAGAAGATGCGTAACCGCAAAAAGATTCCTTCGGAAGAATATATAACTTCAATGAAAAATTCCAATAATATCGTTGAATTCGATAATCTTCATACGTATTTTTATACCGACGTAGGAATTGTAAAAGCGGTAGACGGAGTCTCTTTTGATATTCCAAGAGGAAAAACAGTAGGTATAGTAGGTGAATCCGGATGCGGTAAATCTGTTACCAGCCTTTCACTTATGCATTTATTGCAGCGTCCGCAGGGGCAGATTACCGAAGGCTCTATCCGGTTTGATACGGGCGATATTGTTTATGATCTGACACGTGTTCCTAATTCAATAATACAAACAATACGCGGAAATAAAATATCCATGATTTTTCAGGAACCAATGACAAGCTTGAATCCCGTATTCAAAATAGGAATGCAGCTTGATGAAGTTATTTCACTGCATAATTCGGAAATGACTAAAAAAGCTGTTCACGAACATTCTGTTAACATGCTTAAAACTGTCGGTATAGCCAATGCCGAAGGGGTTTATAAAATGTATCCCCACGAATTATCGGGCGGTATGAGACAGCGTATAATGATTGCTATGGCTTTGTCCTGCGACCCTCATCTTATAATAGCGGACGAACCGACGACCGCGCTTGATGTAACTATACAAGCTCAAATATTGGAATTGCTCCGTAATTTAAAAGATAAAACAAACAGCAGTATTATGCTCATTACTCATGATTTGGGCGTTATTGCGGAAATGGCTGATTTTGTAGTTGTTATGTATGCCGGGAGGGTTATTGAAAGAGGGACTGCGGCAGATATTTTCAATGATCCGAAACATCCTTATACGATAGGGTTAATGAATTCAAAACCGGTTTTATCTAAAAAAATTGATCGTTTGTACAATATCCCCGGAAAAGTGCCGAATCCGGTTAACATGCCGAATTATTGTTATTTTAAAGACAGATGCGACAGGTGTTCCGATATATGCGAAGGTTTATATCCAATTGAAAAAAGATTAAATGAAACGCATTATGTTTCCTGCTATAACCACGCCACTCAAAAAAACATTATTTCGGATAACGGATAACGGGAAAGGTTAAATATATATTATGGCGAAGAAGAATGAAAATTATAATTTAAATCCCACAACCCCCGATCCCAATAATTTACTTGATATAAAAGATTTAAAAACATATTTTCCGATAAAAACCGGTTTATTTTCAAGAGTATCGAATTATGTCCGGGCAGTAGACGGAATTACTTTTTCTATTCCGCGCGGAACAACCATGGGTCTTGTCGGAGAATCCGGATGCGGAAAAACTACCGTCGGACGTTCCATACTGCGTTTGACACCAAAAACCGGAGGCGATGTTTTTTTTGCGGGTCAAAACGTTTATAAATTGAACAAAAACGATTTAAATAAATTACGTCCGAAAATGCAAATAATTTTTCAGGATCCTTATTCCAGTTTATCTCCCCGCCTTCCGGTAGGAGAAATAATAGGAGAAGCAGTTCGAGAACATAGTATTGTAACTAAAAGCGAATATTCCGGACATATTTCAAAAATTATGACAAACTGCGGTTTACAATCATATCATAAGGACCGCTATCCTCACGAATTTTCAGGAGGTCAGCGGCAAAGAATATGTATCGCACGCGCTCTTGCTTTAAATCCCGAATTTATCGTATGCGATGAACCGGTTTCCGCTCTTGATGTTTCAATACAAGCTCAAATTATAAATCTATTAAAAGATTTACAAACGCAGTATAAACTGACATATCTTTTTATTTCGCACGATTTATCGGTCGTTGAATATATTTCTGATACTATAGGAGTAATGTATTTAGGTTCTCTTATAGAATTCGGACCTAAAAAAGAAATATTCAAAAATCCGCTTCACCCCTATACGCAAGCTCTGCTCAGTGCTATTCCGATTCCGGATATAAACAAAAAAATGAACAGAATAATTCTTGAAGGAAATATTCCTTCTCCTGTAAATCCTCCGCCGGGTTGCAAATTTCATACAAGATGCCGTCACTGCATGGATAAATGTAAAAAAGAAGTACCTACTGCCTTAAAACATGAAAACGGTCATATTGTTTTATGTCATTTATACGACAAATAAATATAATAAGCAAAATAAAAAAGCATGGATTTTTACGATCCATGCTTTATGTTATCTATTAGCGCAATTAATATTTTTAATTATTTGGATTTCTTTGTTAATACAACGCCTGCTGCGGAAGCCATAGAAAGAACAATTATGGAAACTGTGAATATATCCGCTGTTTGAACTGCCGGTGTTGTTGCCGGAGCTGTTGTATTTGCTGCTGTGTCTGCTGCTTCTGTTTCAACAGCTGCTGTTGTTTCTGCGGGAGCTGTTGTTTCTGCTGCTGCCGGTGTTTTGTATGCTGTGAAATCAAATGCGGTTGCATCTGCTTCAGAAGCAAATATTGCTATGTACTTAATGTAGATAACTTGTCCGTCTTCACCTTGTGAAAGCGGGTCATAACGGAGTTTATCAACGAGACCTGCCCAACCTGCGGAACCGGACATATCGACAATTTGTTCTGTCCATTGTTCGTCATCGCCGTCTATTGCCCATTGCATTGAACCATCTTCTGACCAGGATATTGTATCAGTTGTAAAATAGAATGAACATGCCGGGGATGTAGCGCCCAATATTTTATAACTTACTTTTATAAATGCATTGCTTTCTGCCTGTAATGTAGGATCTATTAAAGGCATCTGGAAGTAAGGGTCGCCTCCGATAATTTCACCTTTGATACATTTTTCTGTTGCATCATAAGCAAGGTTGATATTATTAGGTGTGCCGGAACCGAGATAAGTGCCGTCCGCATTGTAAATAAGAGCGTTTGCGCTGTCTGTGAAATCCCAAATTACTGCCGGACCAGCTGCTGATACTGTCAATGCGAAAGTAAATATTACCATTATTGCAACGGTTAAAAGACTAATTGCTTTTTTCATAACAGATTTTTCTCCTTTTTATTATGGTGCGTTCATTATAACATAACATATAAAAAAAATCAATAGAATATTTATAATTTATTTATTTTTTTTTAGTAATACGGAAACAACAGCGGCAGCAATTGCCAATAAAACGATTGTTAATGAAAATATATCGGCAGTTTGCGCGGCTGCAATTCTGCTCGTAATGATAACTGTCGTATACATATATACCACCTCCAAAATATCAATATTATTATAACATATTATATAATAAAAATCAATAGTTTATTTATATAATATTTACTTTTTGGATAAATTTCATATAAATACATAAGGTGTATTAAACAATCGTACAAAAATTATACTTTTATGTTAGCCCATTTAAAACTGGCAAAACGTGTATAAACCGCAACCATTCTTATAATCATATCTAACATAGAGGCAGCCCAAGCGCCGACAAGTCCCAAATTGAAAACATTTAAATTCATATAACATACAAATGGACGTATAAATGTTATACAGATTAGCATGATAAGGGCGACATATTTAGTGTCTCCGCTCCCGCGCAGGCAGCCTGATATAACGACAGACGAAGTTTGAAAAGGCTGGAACAGCGCGACAATTATCATAACCTGTGAACCGAGTTCTACAATATGCGGTTCATTATTGAATAATTTTATAAAAGGAACACGGAACGCAATAATTACAGCAACCAGGACAAGGGAAATCGTTAAAGCCGCACGCTGGGCAACTTTACCGTATATCATTGAAACATCCGGCCGTTCTCTTCCCATGTTTTGACCCACCAGACTAGTCGCAGCAACTCCGATTCCGTCTCCTATAGTAAACGTAATATTTAAAAATTGCATGCAAATTTGATGAGTCGCGAAATTATCGGTTCCAAGTCCGGCTACCATTTTGGCAAATATAAAAAATCCTATCCTAAGTGCGATTTGTTCTAAGACAGCGTTTCCTCCGACTTTTAAAACAGGACGTACTTTATCTATTTTAGGAATCCAGGAATTTTTCGGAGATATGTATAAATAACAATCTTTATTGAATATAACAACAATACATAAAATAAAACCGACAGCCATTCCGATAACAGATGCCAGCGCCGCTCCCGCCAGTTCAAGTCTGGGAAATCCGAATCTTCCTTCAATCAATAAAAAATTACAAATTATATTTATAATATTAGAAATCGTATTTACATACATCGTAACTTTAGTATTTCCAATACCCCTGAGGGAAGCTGTTACTGACATTGTAAGAGCGTTTATCGGAACCGATATAATCATTATACGAAAATATATTATAGACCCCTCTAAAGTTTCGCCTGGTATCGCACCCGATAATTTCATCAGCGGTTCGGTAAAAATTAAAGCTGCGATACTGATAACGATGGATATTATAAAAATAATCACCATCATATAGCGGAGCGTGGATTGGGCGTCTTCGCGTCTTTCTTCGCCTTTTCTTCTTGATATAACCGCGGTAAGCCCCATATTTATCGCAAAAAATATCGATAACAAAAGCATTCTCGGTTGTCCCGTCAAGCCTACGGAGGCAATAGCGGAAGCTCCTAAATTGCCCACCATCATTGTATCAACCGAACCTATTAAGCTAGCCAAAACCATTTCTGCGACAGAAGGCAGCGCAATTCTCGCTAAATTTTTATAAGCTTCTTTTGTAGAAGGTATTTCACCTCTGCAAAACGTTGGTTTAATCATATGTTTAGTTGAATAAATATTAATCATTGCTATGAGCCCTATTAAATATATAAAATTAAAAACATATTAAGACAAAAAATAAAAACAGATATTCTTAATTTTTTACAAATATATTTTTAAGGACAAACCACCTCCGATTTTTATGATATTATTAATTTATAAAATATAATTTTTAAAAATAGATTTGACAGAAATGATTTTCAATAAAAAATTGAATCCATGAAATCATTGATTCTAAAATCATTGATTCTAAAATCATTGATTTAAAAACAAAACGTTTATAACAAAATCAGCCTGTAAATCTTTAAATAAAGTATTATCATCATAAGTTAGAATAGTAAAAATCGAGGGCGCAACCCTCGATTTAAATATATATGGTGACCCGTAGGGGAATCGAACCCCTGTTACCGCCGTGAAAGGGCGGTGTCTTAGCCTCTTGACCAACGGGCCTTATATGGTAGCGGAAGTTGGATTTGAACCCACGACCTATCGGGTATGAACCGATTGCTCTAGCCAGCTGAGCTATTCCGCCATACGCAAAAGTGTTCTTTTTTACCGACGCGAGTTGTATTATATCATATTAAAAATATTTTGTCAATAGTTTTTTTTTGATTAATCCTCATATTTTGCAGTTTTAGATTTTTATTATATTTTTGTTTTATTTGCAAATACAATAAATATATAAAATAAAAATATTTTTATCAATTATTTTGTGAAAAAAAGAATTCTTCCGCTCTTTCATATATTCTGTAATCGTTTATTAAGAAAACCCTTTCTTTTCCGTATACTTTTGCAACCATATAAACACTGTCGGTATTTTTATCATTTTTTATGATTCTGACATTCATAATCTCTTCGATTTCAAAGATTATATCAGGCAGCCGGGATTCATTTAATTTATGCGGAAGAGAAGTTTTTTTTCTTTCAGTAATGGTTAATATCCCTCTGATTGATTCCGATTCGAAGCTACTTAACTTTTTATTATGTTCATTTAATTTAATATATACGCAGTCGTTTTCGATTCCGTAAGCTATACCATTTATAACATCAAGTTCATAAGTATTAAAATCATAATTATATGCTATTAAAAATATTACGGAACCCAATAATACAATAAATATTAATAAAACTGAAATTATAAAAATTATACCGGATTTCATACAAACCAAACCTTCACACAAAACAGTATAAACAAAAACCCTGCGGTTCCGAATATTGCAGCAACAGTCAATCCGGATAAAACAGAATGAAAGATAATAAATAAAGTTTCTCTTTTGCTTAACGGAGGCGGAGCGGAAATGTTTTTATCAATTTCCGCTCCATAATTATCTTTTAAATCTGCCGAATCTGATTTTTTATTTTTTTGTTTTTTTATAAAACCGTTCAATCCGAAACGCCAGGACATTCCCTGTGAATTCCAAGGCATTCCTTCGACATCCATATTGGCAATAACACGTCCGTCGTCATCTTCGTCCGAAGATCTTTTTTTCTTTTTCATGATTTTTATATAACCGATTATAAAATTTTTATCTGGTCAAACACCATACAACCATTTCGCTGTAATCTCTGTTTGCAAAAGAATAATATGGTATCATCCGGGCTTTTATTGTTTCAAGGGGTAATTTATTTAAAGAATATAATTTATTTGTTTCAAATTTACGCCGGTATGCCGTAAAACATAATGTTTGTACATCAAGCGAATTATTATATTCAAATTCGCATGGTATATCACTATCAAGCCTTATATCCCGCAAAGGAGATATATTGTCTATTCCCTCCATGCAATATATAACCGGACCGTATGAAACCGCGCAACGGTTTTCGCAGCCTGTTACACGCGGATCAGCCTCGATAAAACGCACCTGAGGGGCGAAATCAAACTCAAATTCAAAACCGTCAAAAACATTAAAATAAGCATAGCCATCCGGATTTTTGAACGCTTCATAACGGTTTGACCAACTGGGAATTCTTACGGCTAAAACCGCTTCGGGTCCGCTGTAATTTATTTTCACAATTCCGTTTTCCGGATATGATGTTTTCTGAGATATTTTCACTTCTTTATCGCAAAGAATAAATTTTGTATCGCTGTTCATGAATTGATGGAGATAAACAGTATTATTTTCATCGTCAGCCGTATAAAGAAAATCCGCAACAGAAGCCATGAATCTCGTTATATTCGGAGGACAGCAGGAACAATCAAAAACCTCTGAGCGTCTAGACGACGGATAATGGATTTCACCGCGTACCTTGTGCAATTCCGGTAATATCTCCAGCGGATTTTCGTAAAAGAATGATTTACCGTCCAGTGATATTGACGACAAAAATCCATTGTATATTATTTTTTCAATGATTTCCGCATAAACCGAATCCGTATAAAGCAGCTGCATACGGCGTGCAAACAACGCAAGTCCTATCGATGCGCAGCTTTCGGTATAAGCTGTCGCCGGGGGAAGATCGTAATCTATAGTAAAAGCTTCTCCCACTCGGGTTGAACCTATACCTCCGGTGATATACATTCTTTTATTAATTATATTTTCAAATAAATCACGGCAAGCTTGTTTTAAAGCTTCGTCTCCGTATTTATAAGCTATGTCAGCCATTCCGCTGTACAGATAAACTGCCCGTACAGAATGTCCTTCTGCGGTTTTTTGTTCGCGGCAAGGAAGGTGACTTTGATTATATGAAGCTTGAGCCCAGCCGTAATTTGCTTCTTCTTCGCATCCTCTTTTATCAATAAAGAATTTAGCAAGTTCAAGATACCGCATTTCCCCCGTTATATCATGGAGTTTTACAAGAGCCAATTCGATTTCTTCATGTCCGGGAGTTGAAAAATATTTATTTCCTTTAATTTTAAAAATTTTTTCGATATAATCCGCATATTTACACATGCAGTCAAGAAAAAGTTTTTTACCCGTAACTTTATAATATTCGACAGCCGCTTCGATAAGATGCCCCGCGCAATACAATTCATGATCTGTACGGCGCGTAAAACGAGCCTCCGGTTCAACGACGGTAAAATATATATTAAAATATCCGTTTTTTTCCTGATGAGCGGCGATTTTCTCTATGATACTATCACAAACAGCTTCGATTTCCGGATTTTTTTCTCCATTCAAAACATAAGCCGCGCTTTCCAGCCACTTTGCCACATCCGAATCCCAAAAAATGTGCGGCCTATCCGGTTCTCCTTCTTTCCATGAAAAGTCAAAAGCACGGAAACGCCCGGTTTCGCTAAAACGGTCATATACTGCTTTTAATGACACATCACGGACTAGTCTTTGCTTCTTTTCCCAAAATCCCGATGTTATTTTACTGTTTTCATAAGAAATAAGTTTTTTCATAATTTACCTTATACTTTTCTTGTTTAATGAAAATAATAATTAAGATTTAAAATAATCTGTTTGTTTATTTTTATTATAATTTGTTTTAGGTAATAAAATACTTTCAAACCGGTAAAAAAATAATCAAATAATTATTAATTCTCCGAAATATTCGGGTCTGTGAAAATCGGGATTTTCTGTTCCGACTTCCGACCACATACCATAATGAGGAATTTCCGTTTTATCTCCGCATTTATAAAAATTTCCGTACCAAACACTGCCCGTATCGAACGAAACATCATCACCTAATAATATTTTCAACATATCAAGTGTAAATGTCACTTCAACACACCAATTTTCCCCTTCTCTCGATGCTTTAACTAACGGGGGCGTAATTAATTTATCTATACGGACTCGATCATTACGGCCGTAGCCTACAGCTATTAATGACGCTCCGAGAGAATTCATTTCACAGTTTATATATTTATAATCCTTTTTATGCGAAAAGAAAAATTCCAGGCAACTGTCACAGTATACCGGATCAAAAAAATTATGATATACCGCTTTGGGATTTTCTTCTTCGCATATAATGCGTACATGAAGAGAATTATCCGTACAAATTAGTTTTGCACAAGCATGAGGCATATATGATTTATCCCATTTATATAAAGAAATCAATGCTGTTTCAGCTTTGTCCCAATCAATTTCCGGCATTTTTTTTATATAATATTCCATTCCAAAAACCCTCCGGTATTTTATTTTCGCACCGACCATAATCCAAGCGCGGGATTTGAAATATAATAAACCGTTTCACCGTTCGGCAGCGTATTATATCCTTCGCATAATGATTTTACAGAATATTTAACAATAGCTTCATCGTACGGCATATACAAAAAAGCCGCATTTTCAATTTCTTCCCGCGTCAAATGTTTCGAGGCATATGTAACAGAAAATCTTCCGTCTGAAGAACCGTGAATCAAATGTGCGGCGACCGACAAATTATTACGCAGGTCTTCGTTTTCACTGACAAGTTTTAATACTGTTTCACGTCCGACATAACCGTATTTACGTATCAATCGGTCATTTTCGGAGTCCTCTCCGAATTTATTAACTCCCGGAGCCAATACAATAAGTTCTCCTCCGTCAGCTATAGCCATTCTGGTACGGTATATTGCTTTATTTCCGAGCCAAGTACTCTTAAATTCACGTTCATCCAAATTTACTATAATTTTTGTTTGCGGATTATCTAAATAAGTAAGATTTTTTTCCTGACTGAGAGCAACCGCTTCTTCAAAATCCGATCTTGCGCGGCCGAACCACATTCCATGGAGTGAGATATCGTCTCCTCTGTTTGTAGTAACGGTTAATACATATAAAAGCGGTACATTTGACAAAAAATTTTCCTCCGCGTAGTCAAAAACACGTCTGACCGGCGAAAAATCCTTACCCATTATTCTTTCCATGCCGTAAAAAGCCCCGAGCATATGGGAACTGTTTATCATCGAAGAACCGCCGCAGCCGACAAATATATTTTTTGAATAGTTTGCCATGCCTACAACTTCATGGGGAACTACCTGCCCTATTGAAATTATCAAATCATAACTTGGGTCAATGATACGTTTGTTAACTTCGACATCAATTTTTGTATTAACCAATCCCTCTGAAACAACACTTACAAATTCAGCCGGTATTGTTCCGATTTTTACAACATCCGTCCGCCAATTATGATAAATTATACGTTCCGGAGGTACAGCTCCCTCAAAAAAGATTTCAATTTCATTTTTAGTCATCGGAACATGTGTTCCGAGCGCGGGCATAACGTCAACTTCCGCGAATTGCGATAATAATTTATAATAAACAGCGGTTATCATCCCTGCTCCCGAATACATACGGGTATAATCCGGAGGGAGCAGCAATACTTTTTTTAAGCTTTTACCGGATATTGAAGAGGCCGCAGCCGCTTCCACTTCGTTTCTTGTAAATCCGTTCGGTTTAGCGCTTATCATAATTAATTACAGATTTAAAATATCGTCGATATCTTTTGCAATCGCTTCGAGTCCCCGCTCATCAGGACCAAGCTCTGCGGTTATCCAGCTATTATATCCGACTTCTTTCAGCGCATTATTAACAGCTTTCCAGTCGATTGTGGACTGAGGCAGAGAAGACCATGTAAAACCCGAAAAGCCTGACATAGAAAATCCCTTTATATGTACGCGTTTTATGCGTTTGCCAAGGGATTTTATCCAATGCTGCGGTATACCGTAAAATACAATGTTTCCTATATCAAAATAAGCAGCTACATATTCGGAATTGAATTGATCAATAAATTGAACCATTTCGCGGGGGCTGATTAAAAATTTGTTCCATACATTCTCAATTGCCATAGTTACATTTTTTTCTTTTGCGTACGGCAATACGGCAGAAAGCGTTTTAGGCGCGTTTTCCCAAGCTATTTCATATGTAATTTCAGAGTTAAGTCCGCCGGGAACAGTCAATATTGTATCACATCCCATATATACCGCAGTGTCTATTGCTTTTATATAACATTCAGCGCTTTTTTCCCTTATGTTCGGATCAGGAGATGTCGCAGGAAAATTCCAGGCTCCGCTTGTCATAATTGAAGGGCAAATAAGCTCGTATTTCGCAAATAACTCTTTTACTTCAGCGCGTTTATCTTCTTCGATAGTAGGCAGTTCCACTGCCGCGAAACCCGCTTTTTTAGCGGCTTCAAGCTTTTGCTCCATAGTTCCTTCGCCGATACAGTCAAGATATATAGATTTTCTGTTTGTCATTATATAATCCCCTTTCGGTATTTCTTATTTTAATTATATATTACTGTTATCAATAAATCAAGTATAATAAATATTAAAGCATGTTGATTTCTAAATGTAACAAGAAAAAGAAGATCTCCTACGATCTTCTTTTTAAAAATATTACAGGAAAGCTTCTTTTTTCAATGGTATTTATTTTTATACATTATTCACAATACTGAATTCACAATACTGACAAAATTCAAACTGCAAATGCTTGGAAATTATTTAATAAGTTTTTTTACGACACGATAAAATGAATCGAGTTCCGATAAGCGGTTATATGCTCCAAAGCTTGCTCTTATTGCTCCGTTCTTCCCTGTTTTCAGCATATTGTGGGGAAGAGGAGCGCAATGATAACCTGCTCTTACGCATATATTATCACTGTCGAACACTTCAGCCGCTTCCGACGGTAATACGCCTTCTATATTGAACAATAAAATCGAACCGGAACATTGCGGAACATATACGGTAACCCCGTTTGTATTGTAAAGCATTTCATTTGCCCGTATAAATAATTTTTTTTCATGATCCGCAATTTCATCTACACCGATATGCTTCACAAAATTAAGCCCTGCCAAAAGCCCTGCTATCGCAGGAGTTGACAAAGTTCCGGCCTCGAGTCTCTCCGGTAAAAATGCAGGCATAGTTCTTTCAAGTGAAGCCGAACCGCTCCCGCCTTCCGCGAAAGTTTTTAAATTCGCAGCGTTTTCACCGGAAAAAGCAGAACCGAAAACCGCAAATCCGCATCCCTGAGGCCCCATCAAGCCTTTATGACCAGGAGCGCATAATATATCGATACAGCATTTTTCCATATTAATGTTTTTGCTTCCGGCACACTGAGAAGCGTCAGCTATGAAAATGATACCGCGTTCTCTGCAAAGCTGCCCGATTTTATCTGCGGGAACCGACAATCCGCATACATTCGAACTTAAATTAACAACAACTATTTTTGTTTCACCGCATAATTTATCACAAAAATTTTTAATTGTTTCATCAGAATTATCGCTGACATGGAAAATATCGCAGCCTAATCCTGTTCGAGTCAAAGCGGTTACCGGTCTGTAAACGGCATTATGTTCTATATCTGATATTAATATTCTGCCGTATTTTCCGGCAACTGATTTTACTGCAATATTTAAAGCGTAGGTCGCATTGTATGTGAATACTACGTTTTCCGGATTTCCGCCAAAATGCTCCGCGATACTTTCACGGCACTGATAAACCATTTTAGCGGCCGCAAGAGACAGGGAGTGAGAACTTCTCCCGGGATTTCCGCCGTATTCGGTCATCGTTTTATATATTATCCGAAGCACTTCCGGAGGCTTGGGATATGATGTTGCGGCATTATCAAAATAAATCATTTATATATCACCGTTGTATATTTAACTCCGTGACGGTCAAGTATATTTTTGGCGGCATCAACCGATGAACAATTTACTTGAATTCCGTGCGCGCATCCTTGCTTCGTTTCGTTGCTGCTCAATTTAACCAATGTAGATCCCACCGCATAATCTCCTAATATTTTTTGTCCGTGCAATGCTATTGTTATAGTGCTTGTTGTTATTATACATCTTGTCATAATTTAAGCTCCGATAAATATTTTTAATACGACCCTTGATATATAATATGCACTACTCCGATAAAAGTAACGAATCAGTATTTTATAATTCTTGTAATGTAAATGCTTTATAATAAATCCATTGAAAACCAAAAAAGGAGCGGAATATTTTAAGATTTTTTGTAATATTTAATTTATATCTTTATTTTGTATATATATTGACAAATTGTTTGTTTTATAATAAAATATTATCGTTTATCAATAAATCCAAGGAGATAAAGTACGATTGGACAATATAACGATTTATTCATACGCAAAAATAAATTTGTTTTTGGAAATTCATGAATTGCTGGAAAGCGGCTATCATAATATAGAAAGCTTTATGCAGTCTGTCAGTCTTTTCGATACGCTGAACGTAAATAAAACGGAAAGCGAAATAACTTTAACATGCGATGATTCCACTCTTCCGACAGATGATTGTAATTTAATTCTTAAAGCCGCGAAATTGTTTTTTTCCGAATTCAATATAAAAGGCGGAGCGGTTTTTAATTTAGAAAAAAAAATACCTGCCGCGGCAGGTCTCGGAGGGGGAAGCTCAAATGCTGCTTCAGCTCTGATAGCTCTTAATAAATTATATGATACATCACTAACAGAAGAACAAATTTGTTTACTCGGAAGTAAAATCGGTTCAGATGTGCCTTTTTGTATTGTCGGAGGAACATGTTATATATACGGAACAGGCGATAAATATATTAAATATACCGGTATTCCCATGTGTTACATAGTTATATCAATCGATAAAAAACGTATTTTAACAAAGCAAGCTTTTTCAGAGCTTGATAAAAAACAAAACCGCGAAATAAAAAGCATAGATAAAATGCAAAAAGCCATAACCGAATTAAATATAAAAAATATAGCTTCAGAATTGTATAATGCTTTTGAGATCGTATCTGAATATGACAAAACAATAAAAAATATAATGCTTGAATGCGGAGCGGCGGGTGTTTGTATGAGCGGAAGCGGTCCTTCTGTTTTCGGTATTTTTTATGATAATGAAAAAGCGTCAAAAGCATTTTTAAAATTAACTGCCTGCGGTTATACTTCGTTTTTATGTAATCCGAAAATTCAAGATGAATTAATATAACAGAAAAATATTATAAAATATTATATAATGATAAAAATACGGTAGTTATCGGCTGACGATTGCCTTATTTTCTTATTGAAAAATATTAAAAGATAAAAAATTATTACCGAAACCAATAGATAAAAGTTTCGGTAATTTTATATTTGTTTAATAATTTTTATAGAAAATAATAACTTAAAATACTTAATGAAAATTGTAGCACTGGAATCAACCTTTGTTAAATATATTGTTTTAAATTATAATTTGTATGTTTTTTATAAAACTAATGCGGCAGCTCCGATTATTCCGGCGTCATTGCGTAATTCTGCGATTTTTATTTTAGTAAACGGTCTGTCTACCACGCTTGCGCCGTATTCTTCGGCACGGATTAATTTTTCAAGCGGAACTATCAAATTATCTTTTTCGTTTGAGATTCCTCCGCCGATAGACAAAATTTCAGGCTGGAATATGTTTAATATGTTGGTAAGTCCGCAAGCCAAATACGAAAGATATTCATCAACTACTTCTTTGCCTGCCCTGTCCTGGTTTCTTGCTGCCGCAAACGCTGTTTTTCCGCTTATTTTATCGATACTGTCCTCGCACATCGACCACATGACAGTATCTTTTGTTTCAAGCATTTTTTCTCTTGTCATTCGGATAAGGGCAGTAGCAGAGCTGTAAGCTTCCCAGCAGCCGCATCTTCCGCAAGAACATTTTTCGCCGCCGTGTACTATGACTATATGTCCAAGCTCAGCTCCCGCATAATTAAATCCGGAATAAACCTTGCCGTCTATTATTATACCTCCGCCTACTCCCGTTCCCAGAGTTATCATAACGGAACAGCTTGAGCCTTTAGCTGCACCCGCGACCGCTTCTCCCAATGCGGCGGCATTTGCATCGTTATCAATAAATACATTTTTCAAATGAGTGCGTTCTTTAAGCAAAGAACATATCGGGAAGCTGCGGAAAGGAAGATTATTTGCATAAGCCACGGAACCGGTTGCTTTGTTCACTGTTCCGGGAGAAGCAATCCCGGCTCCTGCGATTTCATCATAGGAAATATCAGATTCCAAAATCAAATTATTAATCAGAGCAGCCATATCATCGACTATTTCAACAGGGGTTCTTTCCGCTCCCGTAGGTACGCTTCCCTTTTTTATAATTTCCCAATTTTCATTTACAATTCCAGCTGCGATATTTGTTCCGCCAAGGTCGATTCCGATATAATACATATTGACATCCCCTTTTTATATTTTTTATCATAATTTTCAATATATTGTTGTGTTATATTTCATTGACATTTTACTTGCCTTGCTATAGTTTATACGGGAATTTATTTATCCGTTAAATGCTATGTCAAATAATTGGTTCAATCTTTCGTGCTTGTTGTTTAAATAAAGAAAAGCAAATAATACTTCAAGACCGGTAGCACGGCGGTATTCTCCGGCTGTCGCGCTTTTGGGTAGTGATGTACCGTGATAATTTCTGCCTCTTTTATAAACGGAAATTTCTTCTTCGTTTAAATGAGGTTCAAGCCTTCCGACAGCTTCGCTTTGAGCTGTTGCTTTTACATAATTTTTTACAATTTCATTCAGCTTTCCGATTTCATATACGCCGGAGCTAATCGCTTTTTCCCGCGCTGTTAATTCAAAAACCGCATCGCCGAGATACGCAAGTGCCTGAACACTCATTTCATTAGGTTTCATACAATAATTTATTCTCTTCTTACATAATAGTTTTGCAAAATTATTTTATGTAAACGATTTTCAATTACATAAACATTTTTTGGTTAAAAATCCTGTAAAACAATTTTTTTCCGTTTCAAATAACGCGCTTAATATGACGGTATTTAAATTGTTTAAAACGCGAAAGACTGCCGTACAGTTTATTCCATAATATTTCTGTATATTCCGCGGCTTCGCGCAGCTGCCAGCGCGCCATTCCGTATCCGAATTCCTCGCAGTTCATATATGACAGAATATCATTAAAACTGAAAAGCGAATCATTTATCGAATCATCGACGCGTAACGCATATTCATTCGGCATTTCACCGTTTTCAGGCAAGCATTTCGCGACATTGTGGAACTGCCATATATAATCATTTAACTTGCGTGCAATTTCACGCATTTCTTCCGGTTCAAGCTGAGCTCTCATAGCGCGGTTTATCAGTTCATACCGTTTTTCAAATGCTCTTATGGATTTATCACGCATTTTCATTATAACATATATCGGTATCGAAAGCAATCCGAGTACTCCGATTATAATAACTATAACAATTATGGCACGGAAATCAAATTCGGTTTTTTCGGATTCTTCATCAATTGTCTCATCTTCCAGCTCTTCGGTTTCCGGAGCTGTTTCGAGAGTCGGAATATTATAACTCGGGCTGACAGATCCCTGTGATGACGAATAAGGTTCATACAAATCGCTGTAATAATCGGGAGTTGTTTCATAAAGCATCCAACCCACCGATCCCATGTATACTTCTATCCAGGCGTGAGCATTGTAATCATGAACTATACCGCGGTATTTTGCCAAGCGGTCTTCCGATTTATCGTATGCTAAATTATTAACGAGATAACCTTCTACATAACGTGTAGGGATTCCCATTGTACGCAGTATCATAGCAGCCGAAGTGGCAAACTGAACGCAATATCCTTCCTTTGTACTAGTCAAAAACGAATTCAAAGCTGATATCCTTGTATTTGTTTGAGTCAAAGGAGTAAGAGTATATTGATAATTATTTTTCAAATAATCCACAACTGCTAATACAATATCATGGCGGCTTAAAGAAGCCAGAGCAGGATGCGCTTTTACGTCGGAAGGATCACTTGTTACCGATTTAATTATTTGCTGATTAGATTCAGCTGTATAATTTATATTATTTAAAATTTCAAGAGCTATTTCATCCAATGTTTTTTCATCTTCTTCCGGAATTTCCAGATATTCATTGAAAACGAATTCCTGATAGTGATCGGAAAGCAGAAAATGATCATAAATAAATTTTTGTCTCTCTGATTCGTTAAGTTCTAAATATCTTTCAAAAGCATTCGGAGAAGTATAGGTCAAATTGTAGTAATCCAGCATTTCACGCACGGCATTTATTGCCGTATCTGCTTCGGCGCTTCCTGCTTTAATGTCAGCGTATTGTGTGATGTAATATTTCATCAGCTGATAATACTCTGTGTTATTATCAAGCGTTTTCGCATAATCTTCATGTCTGTATGATGTGACATATGATATCATACGGTAATTTTTATTGAAATTAAACCAGCTCGTTGTCACAATACCTTCGTAGTAAAATTTCCATTCACCTTTGTAAAGATTCGTCTTGTCTTCGGTCATAAACTCAAGCAAGCCGTACTCAGGATTATATGTATTTCCCAAAAACAATAAATTACCTGATGAATTCAAGTTTTGAATATCTACTGTTTCAGTTATAAAACCCTCTTCTATATGATTCGAATATGAAGTGTAACTGTTTACGTTGACAAGTTTAGGATTTATTAATTTCCAGAAATTATAATTTATCATTTCCGGTGTAAATCCTTCATAAAACCATGAGGTGTATTGCTTGGCTTTTGAAGTGGAAACCGTGCTCCAGGAATCTTCGTTATAAACGGAACCTACCCAGCTTCTTAAATACATGGGCATGTTATAGCTTGAATAAACTAAAAGCATTTGTTTACCGGTAAAATTACGGTCTTCCGCTACGGTTGATCTTGAATTAAGCGTATCCATATTGCCGAGAAATCCCATATCTATATCAGGTGTTTCCCCTATTATAACAGACTGCACTATAGCACGTCCCAATTCCATCGGTTCGCTTATAAAATTAATTGTCTCCCATTGATTTCTGCAGCTTATTGTAGGCAGCAAAAGCGCGAGGAAACAAATAACCATAGTCACAGCTCCGGCAAAACCTCCGTAAGCGGCGTTTTTTATCGATTTTTTATCTATGCTGTTTGTTCCGATATCTTTTTTCGGAGCGCTTCTGTTATATATGGAATCGTACATTTTTGTGGCAAGCAATCCGCAGACAGCGACTATAACTAGCGTAAATCCCCAGTTTGAAGAATTTAAATTATACGTAAAAATCGAAGTCATAATAGCTGCGCACATTATCGTTATAGGTATCACTCTGACCCGGCGGATTATGGAAAAACATCCAACTGCGGAAAATACGCACGCAAGAATAATCATTGCGTAAAACATATACCGCAGTGTTTGTTCGTTTGTAAATATAACCGTATTATCAACCGGCAGATAAGCTCTTTCGGAAATTTTATATCCGACATAATCGAGTCTGTCGAGTATATGATTCCAAAGTGTTCCGGCACTGTTCATCCAGAAACCGACAATATTTCCTGAAGCAACCGAAACAACCACGGCTGCAGCAGCCGTTAAAACAGCTCCGATGATAAAAAATAAACGTTTTAGGCTCATCAGCGTAAATACCATAACAGGTATTAATGTTATCAGAGCGAGCAGGGTTATATTGATTTTTATTTTAAAAGCGTCATTTATAAATAAAATCAAACCCATTGTCATGACATACGCAATTAACGCGCGGAAAACAATTCCCGCCGCAACCGCAGCCGGTTTAACTTTTTGCAGCGCCGGTGAATATATAAATTCATTATATATCATTTTAGGCGGTTTGATTTTTTTTACTTTTTTCTTTTTGTTTTTTATATTTTCAGAACGTATGGTGTTATCCAAAACATTACTCCGTATATTATATATAATTCAACATAAATAAACAAACACTGTATACATCTGTTATTACAGTCTTATTTCCGCAACCCGAACTCCTGTTGATATAAGCTGGGATGCGCAGGAATCCGCTACATCTTTATGTTTTTGTTTGGCTTGCGCGTCTTTTATCCGGTCTGACGGATTGTAATAATATAATTCAATAGCTCCCGAAGAACTTACATTATTTATAAGCGAAGATGCTTCCGCCATACCGTCGATAAGATCGGAATCAAGAAGAGAAGTTACAAATATAACAGAAACTCCTTGTGTTTCACTTATCAGGGCAACAAGCTTAGTCATGGATTTATCACGCGGACACAATTCCGCAGTGGTAAATGTTTTAAAACCGCGCTCCATATCTTCAACGGATTCCATAAAACATATATTCGTTCCGCCCGGAATTCTGCTGTCATACCATATTAGTTTGCAAGCGTTCGAAGTTTTAAGTTCACGCATTGCGGCTGCTATTGCGATTTCAATTATCCCATCCGCCGCGTATTCGTTTATATCGTCAAAGTATATATCATCTTCCGTATCCGTATTATAATGAGAAGCGAGATCACAGAAAATATAAACAGTTTTACCGGAATTCATCGCGTATTCTTTGACTTGCAAATCCTGGGTTTTTGACGATAATTTCCAGTGTATTGTTTTCATGTGGTCGCCTTGCCGGTAGGAACGTATATCCGACATTTCCGCTCTGTCAATTCCTCTAACGTTTTTCATCGATTCTGTATTAACGTCGGAAGCCGCGTTTTCAGACGGATGATCCAGCATTAATCTGCGCGGAAGAACAAATATGGGAGAATACTGCTGTTCAACGACTTTTGTTCTGAAAAGCTTAAAAAAGTCGTATATATAAATATTTGAAACTCCTATGTCATACTGGCCGCGGTACGAAAAAGAAACATCCTGCGTGATTTCGTATCTTGCATTTGGAACCAGCGAAAGATACATTCTTCTTTCCATACATCTGACAGATTCGGAGTTAGGGATAATTAAATCGGCTTCAACAAACGGTATGGGCAGAAACAATTCGTTTTGCACCATAACGTTGAAATTTACCTGAGTATTTTTTGTCGTTTCATGACAGCTGTTTTCAATCGTTATTTTAACTGCCGAACGTACAATAAATAAATAAGCCAAATTAAAATAGGGAAGAATTGTTATAAATATAAAAAGTACAGAAGAAAGCGGAGAACGAAGAGCCTGGGTAAATATGAGCGTGAAAATCCAAATAAAACAATACGCGTAAAAACCCGGCAGAAGAGCGAATTTTTTTCTTTGAGGCAGCGGACGGTATCTTATTTTAGCCGGTTTATTCTTTTTTTGATTTTTAATTTTTTTACCCTGATTTTTTTTATTTTTATCAGATCCGATACCTTCATCCTTTGTTGTAGTTATCAAAACAACACCCTATTCCCCGTCGTTAGCTTTTCTTTTAGCCTTATACGGTATTTCTGTTTTACGCAGGATATCAAGAAGTAAACCATCTGCTGTGATACGGCTTAATTTTGCTTCCTGCTTTAATATTAAACGGTGTGAAACGGTATGGCGGAATATAGCGGCGATATCTTCCGGCAAAACATAATTGCGTCTGTGCATAAAAGCATATGACTGTGCCATTCTCATCAGCATGAGCGAGGCACGGGGAGAAGCTCCGAGAGCCAAACTCTCATGTCCTCTTGTCGCAGATACTAATAATACTATGTATTTATATATTTCATCGTCAACATGGATATTCTGGCAAACTTCTTTTAATTTTCTTACAGTGTCGATATCCACGGCGGCAACAATATTATCGAGCGGATTTTCGGTTTTACGGCTGTTTATAATATCTATTTCTTCATTCAATGTTGGATATCCCATCGATATTTTAATGCAGAAACGGTCAAGCTGCGCTTCGGGAAGCGGATATGTTCCGACATAGCCTGTAGGGTTTTGAGTAGCTATAACCATGAAGGGGTCAGGAACATCATATGATACTCCGTCCACCGTTACCCGGTTTTCTTCCATTGATTCAAGCAGCGATGACTGCGTTTTAGGTGAAGCGCGGTTTATTTCATCTGCCAGCAATATGTTTGTCATGACAAGACCTTCTTTAAAATCAAAGGATTCTGTCTGACGGTTATAAATATTGAATCCCGTAATATCAGAAGCCATAACGTCTGGCGTAAATTGAGCTCTTTTAAAGGATAATCCCGCAACTTTCGCAAGAGTAGCCGCAAGTGTTGTTTTACCGACTCCGGGAACGTCTTCTATCAAAACATGACCTCCCGCCAAAAGAGACGTGACAAGCATAACAATTTCATGATGCTTACCGATAACAACTTTCTCCACTTCTGCGGTTATTGATTCAGCCGTGTCGTAAAAAGCATCCATTTCTTTTTCTTCGTATACTTTTTCTTTTGCGTTTTTGCTGTCCATTAAGTAAACTCCCTTTTTATATAATTAATATTTTTAATATTTTCAGTTGGTTTGAAAAAAAAATTATACATTGTAAAAAGTATGATAATCAAGTAAACAAATATACTATTATCCATATAATTTTATAAAGACAATTGTAAAACTATTTGATTGATTATAACATAGTACAGCAAAAATTACAACAATTATTTTATTCATATTGTAAATTTTATATGTTTTTATTTAATTATTTGCTTGCAAATCATATAATTAAATGTTATAATTTTAGCGCGCCGCTGTTATTTTGTCATTTTTGTTGCAAGAAAAACCTTTTTTTATGCAAATCCAGCGTTTTTATATTCATGTGCAGCTTAAAGTATTGATTTTAAATTATTTTTGAGGATACAAAAAAATTATGTACGACATATTGATTATCGGAGCGGGAATAACCGGATGTATGACAGCATATAAGTTGTCAAAATATAATATATCCGTAGCCGTAGCCGATATGGGGCACGATGTCGCGTGGGGATGCACAAGAGCTAATTCTGCGATTGTACATGCCGGATACGACCCGGAACCAGGAACTAAAAAAGCGGTAACCAACGTTGCCGGATGTATCGAAATGCCGCGCATATGTTTAGAACTCGGCGTTAAATACCGCGGCTGCGGTTCTCTTGTAGCCGCTTTTTCAGAATCTGAAATACCTATCCTCTATAAACTATTACAGAGAGGACAAAAAAACGGAGTCCCCGCGCTTGCTGTTATAGATAAAAACCGTTTGCGCGAACTGGAGCCGAATATATCAAACGAAGCCGTTGCCGCTTTATGGGCGCCGACTGCCGGAATTGTATGCCCTTACGGATTATGTATAGCCGCGGCTGAAAATGCCGCCGTTAACGGTACAGAATTTATTTTTGATTTTAATGTTTCCAAAATATCACGCAGTGATGATATTTTTGAAGTTGAATCCGAAAACGGTAAAAAAATCAACGCAAAATATTTAATAAACGCAGCCGGATGCGGCGCTGATAAAATCGCATATATAGCAGGTGAAAAAAATTTCCCCGCCGATATCATACCCCGCCGGGGTGAGTATATACTGCTTGATAAAACAGAGGGCGCATGTGTTCTCAGACCGGTATTTTCCGTTCCTTCAGCAGCGGGTAAAGGTATACTGCTGACTCCGACGGCTGACGGAAATATAATAGCTGGTCCCAATGCGTATAAATCGGATGAAAACGAAACTTCGGCAAAAGGACTCGCGGAAGTCGCGCAGGGAGCTTCCAAAATAGTAAACGGGCTTAATTTAAAAGCGGTTATTACTTCCTTTGCGGGAATCCGCCCGACTCCCGCTTGTGAAGATTTTTATATAAAAGCCTCGGAAGATATTCCTAATTTAATTCATTTGGCGGGTATCGAATCTCCCGGACTTGCTTCATCTCCCGCTATAGCTTCTATGGCGTTGCAATTGCTTTCTGAAATCGGCGTTAATCTTACTTTGCGCGAAAACATAAAAAAGCCCGAAAAAAGAATTAATTTTTTTGATTTAACCGATTTGGAAAAAAATAAATTAATAAAACAGAACCCAGCTTACGGACGCATTATATGCAGATGCGAAAGTATTACCGAAGGAGAAATAATAGACGCGGTAAAATCACCCATTCCGGCGGCTAGTTTGGATGCGGTAAAACGCCGCGTGAGAGCAGGTATGGGACGCTGTCAGGGTGGATTCTGCTCCGCCAAAGTCGCTTCAATTATTTCAAGAGAACTCGGCACACCTCTCGAAGAAATCACAAAAAACGGCGGAAATTCGTTTATATTAACAGGAAAACGCTGATGGATATCATAACAGAAAATAAAAAGTTAATTGTTATAGGCGGAGGCCCTGCCGGTCTTGCCGCTGCTATTGAAGCATATAAAACAGGGATTGCTCCCGATGATATATTAATAATTGAACGTGACAGAGAACTCGGAGGTATACTAAATCAATGTATACACGCGGGTTTTGGTCTTCACATTTTTGGTGAAGAACTTACGGGTCCGGAATACGCAAACAGATTTATAACCGAAATTAAAAACTTCGGAATAGGATATATAACAGATGCTATGGCTTTGTCCGTTTCATCCGAAAGAATAGTGACATATGTTTCTCCCGCAACCGGATATAAACGTGTTTCAGCCGATTCTGTTATCCTTGCCATGGGATGCCGCGAGAGAACCAGAGGTGCTTTAAACATTCCGGGAAGCCGTCCGTCCGGTATTTTTTCCGCCGGTACTGCTCAAAGATATGTAAATATCGAAGGATATATGCCCGGGAAACGCGTTGTCATACTTGGCTCAGGCGATATCGGTTTGATTATGGCAAGAAGAATGACGCTTGAAGGAGCGCAGGTATTATGTGTCTGCGAAATAATGCCCTACAGCGGAGGTCTCGCGCGCAACGTTGCCCAGTGCCTCGATGATTTTGACATACCGCTTCATCTTTCCCATACTGTTACAAAAATACACGGAAAAGAACGTCTGGAAGGGGTTACTATCGCAAAAGTCGGAGAAGATCGGAAGATTGTTCCCGAAACAGAGCAGTTCATCGAATGCGACACGCTTTTATTATCAGTCGGTTTAATTCCCGAAAATGAATTGACAAGGGGAGCCGATATCGAAATTGATCCGGTTACCGGAGGAGCTGTAGTAAACCAGCGCATGGAAACCTCGGTTGAAGGAATATTTTCTTGCGGAAATGTATTGCAAGTGCACGATTTGGTGGATTTTGTCACCGAGGAGGCATACCGTGCGGGACACGCGGCGGCTTTATTTATAAAGGAATTAAACTCAAACGGACAAAAAAGTAAAATAAAACCTGTCATCAAAACGATATCCGGAAAGGGTATTCGTTATGTAGTTCCGCAAAAAATAGAGACTGACAGTATATTAAACACAAAAATATTTTTCAGATCCGATAATATTTACCGAAACACGAAAATAAAAATTGCTTCCGGCGGAGTTATAATTAAAGAAATAAAAAAACAGATACTAACACCGGGTGAAATGGAAAGTATCACTTTTGACGAAAAACTCAGCGATAAAATCAACGAAATCGGTTCTTCCGAAGTGGAGATAACATTATGAAAAAAGAAATGACTTGTATTGTTTGCCCTATAGGATGCCGTTTGAAAATTGAAACAGACGATAACAACAAAGTTATTTCCGTTGAAGGAAACAGCTGCCAGAGAGGATATAAATACGCGGTTTCAGAAACACAAAATCCGGTAAGAACTTTAACATCAACCGTAAGAATTACCGGGAGCGATGAAGCTTTTCTTCCGATAAAAACTTCTTCTCCGATGCCAAAGCATGAACTTTTTTCCGCCATGCAAAAACTTTCCGGATTAACGGTTAACGCACCGGTTAAAATCGGAGATATTATATATACCGGGGTAACAGAAGGAATCAATATCATTGCATGTAAAAGCGTTGAATCGAAAACATCTGATACTGTCTGCTTGTCTGACGACTGACAAGAAATGATTTATGATAAATATTTTCACAAAATCCGAAATAAGACAATTTTTTCTATACAAAAATTGTTTTTATAAAAAAGCTTTATACAAACGCTTTTTCGGTTATTTCTAAAAGTTTACAAATAATACTTTTATAATTAAAATAAATTTTTAGTTATAATGTTATAATATATTCAGATATGATTAATACTATTTATAAAAGAAAGGGTTGATAACATGGTATTTTGCAGACCTATGAAAAAAGAACAAAAAAATAACGCGCTTGATATTATAATAAAGATTTTGTTGATTATAGGCGCAGCAGCGGCCATTTTTTATTTGATTAAATATCTAAAAAAGAAATGCGGTCCGTGTTTGTCATGCTGCAATAACGACAGTATGTGTACAGACGGTGATGATTTAAGCAAATCCTGCGGAGATGACAATGCAAATGCTGACGGCTGCGGATGCGGCTGTGCGGATGATGAATGTTTCTGCTGCGAAGATGAATGTGACGGAGCTGATTGCGTCGATTCGGGAAACGAAAACGCCGACTGATTTATAAAAAAAGAAAAATCGTTCTGCTAAAAAACAGAACGGTTTTTTATATTGTGTCTAATTTTCGAAAAACATCCTCTCAACATATTCATCCATGAAAAACGCGTCACCGGAAAGCTCAATATATTTTGAAATTCCGCTAACTTCGTTTATTCTCTTTCTTGCGTCAGCGGACAATAAATACAAAACAGCTCCCATACCGGCAGTGTTTCCGACAATTTCAATTTTATTTACAGCCTCTGACGGAAGCAAACCTATTTTACACGCATTTATAGGATTTATATGAGAACCGAACCCTCCCGCTATATAAACACGCGATACATCGCTCAGCTTTGCTTTTTTTTCGTGCAGCAATGTCATAACTCCCGCGCATACAGCCGCTTTTGCAAGTTGAACTTCTCTTATATCTTTTCCGCTTATATATATGTTATTTTCAAGGTCGATGTACCACTTATCATTTTCGGTTAAATCATCATCAAGCCTGCCTGTTTCATCCAGTATTTCCTTATCAAGCATTAAAGCCACAGCGTCAATCAATGCCGAACCGCATATCCCTCGCGGTTTTGTTTTTCCGATAACCGTATATTTTATACTTCCGTTTTCATCAAATTCAATATCGCTAACCGCACCTTCGATTCCGCTCATACCGCATTCTATATGTGCCCCTTCAAAAGCCGGACCCGCGGCTGTCGCGCACAGAGTAATTCCGTCTTTCCCTCCGAGAGCCATTTCTCCGTTAGTTCCGATATCAATATATAAATTTATACCTTCTGCTTTATCAAAACCTGCCGCTATCATTCCGCTTGCAATGTCTCCTCCGACATAAGCGGCAAAACAGGGTGTTAAATAAACCGATGCTTTTTCGTTTATTTTAAGACCGATTTCATTTGCTTTTATATCGAAACCGAACAGTGATGATACAGTAAACGGTGCGTTTGCGATTCCCCGCGGATCATATCCGGCGAAGATGTGGAGCATTGTAGTATTAGCTGTTACCGCTGCCGCATGGATTTTATCTGTATCAACTCCGAAAGAGTCGATTGTACCGTTAATAGCTTCTACAATTATTTTACGAAGCATATTTAAATTATCCGAATTATCAATAATAATCCCGATTCGTGTTATAACGTCCGCTCCGTATAAACGCTGCGGATTTTGGAAAGCTCCCGTTTTTATAATACTTCCGTTATTCAAATCACAGAGATAAACTGCGACTGTTGTCGTTCCGATATCAACTGCTAAACCATAACATTCACCTGTCGAATCGCTGCAAACCGGAGATAATTCAAACGGAGAAAGTATCCCTTCAAGTTGTATTTCAGAAGATGTATCTTCTTCGGGAAGATATATTTCGATATCTCCTCCCGAACAGACAGCCCGGCAAGCCAAACGCATTCCAGCATTAAGTTCCGATTCCGATAAGAAATTTTTTTCTACATCGTCCGGTTCATCCAAAGCGCCTGATACTTTTATCATACATTTCCCGCAGCGGCCCAATCCTCCGCAGGGCATAGTCATTGTATTTGATTTAGCATCCAATGTATGAATCAAATGTCCGACCGCATCGTGGAGCTTTGTTCCGCCGAGAATGTTTTCTAATTTGTAATATTTCATGAACTTATTCAGCCCTTCTTGACAATTGTAAATATTTATAATAAAATATAGTTGTTAATATATAGAAACGGAGAAGATAAGAATGAAAAGAATTTTAGCAATGATACTCTGCCTCGTTTTGGTTTTGACCAGTTTTACACTGTTTTCATGTAAAGACAATGAAGGCGGAGACGATACTTCAAAAGAATCAGACAACTCAAGCGAATCCAAAAATTCCAATGAATCCAAAACCCCTAAAAACCCTACCTGCGAAGAAATATTAAACGCGGTTGCTGCCGCATACCCTGATATACCGAAACAAAAATCTTTGTATATTGCCGGTGCGGGAGAAGATGACGATCATTACATAGATCCTGAATATGCCTGCTACTTATATACGGGAAATTACGAAGAATTGCCTGATTTTTCATATTTTTCAGATTATGCTATACGTCTTCCCGACGGTAAGAGCGCGTTTGAACTTCATATAGTAAAAGCGGCAAGCGAAAGCAACGTAGAAACCGTTAAAAATGTATTGAAGCAACGTATTGACCGTTTAAACGAAGGAGACATAAAATTGTACGACGCGGAAGGATTTGAAAAAGTAATTAAAAACGCGGAAGTATACAGCGACGGCGCATATGTATTTTTACTCATCACAACCGGAAACGAACCGGCTAAAACCGCTATAAACGGAGCTTTATACAGTTAAAAACAAACTGATATATTAATACATTACAGGGGCAAGTTAAATTGCCCCGTTTTGTTGTCTTAAGTAAACCTTTTTAATTTATTTCCTCTTATCTATTTTATCGGAGAATGAAGCCCCACTGCCGATACCTCGCAGCCGCTTTGATAAAGATGCGAAACATCGCCGATTGAAACTGCCCGGAAAACCGCTTCGTTTTCATTTTTTATATGACGCTCGGTATAAACGGTTGTAACAGAGGAAGCAGGCATAAAGAAGCTGTTCCACATAACCGCAGGCGAAACTTTTAACATCTGAGAAAGAATCGCAAGTCCTACTCCAAGGTGACAAAACAAAACAATCACCGCATCGTCTTTGACATCGCCGTTAAATTTATATATTTGTCCCTCTCTTTGATAACCCCATTCTGAAATAAGATTATTCCATCCGGCTGAAACCGTTTCATAAACTTCGGGAACACGGCTTTCCGCAAATACCGGATGATTTTTCCATTTATTGATATCATAAAATTCCGGTTGTTTTTCAAAATACTGCGGATAAATATCCCAGGGGCAAATAGTTTTGCGAATGTCGTTCAACCCAATTTCTTCATAAGGAACAGTTACTGAAGCTGGAAATTCAGTGAGCCAGGGCAATATTACAGGCGTCATCCCATGCAATGCTGCGGTTGCCTGAGCTGTATTTTTAGCTCTTCCCAAAGGTGAGCAATACATACCGTCTATTTTAATATTTTTTAATCTGTGCGAAAGGAGTTCCGCTTCCTTCCATCCTCTTTCGGTGAGCGAATCTATTGAATAATCAGGATCTCCGTGCCGTATTATCAATACTTGCATATTATCCTCTTTTATTTTTATATTTTACAAAGAAACAAATTATATAAAGTTTTATAACAATAATAAGTTTTTATTATTTACAGTATATCATTTTAACAGAGCGTATCCGATATGTCAACCCGGCACACTATTTCAAACAGATAAAAAGGATAAATTTTATAATTATGAAAAAATATCTTTCATTTTTTCGTATTCATTTTATAAATGGTCTTCAATACAGAATCGCTGCTTATGCGGGAATAGCGACTCAATTTGCGTGGGGTTTTATGGAAATATTGCTTTTCAACGCATTAAGCAGATCAAACAGCACGGCTTTTCCTATGGAAATGAGGCAACTTACTTCCTATTTGTGGATGAGACAAGCTCTGCTCGGACTTTTTATGTCTTGGTATTTTGATTCTTCCATACTTGACATGATTTCGAGCGGAAATGTAGTTTATGAATTATGCCGCCCTGTTAACATATATATGATGTGGTTTTCTAAAAATTTAGCTACGCGTGTATCAAGAGCTGCTTTGCGGTGTCTTCCGATTTTAGTTGTAGCTTTTTTCCTGCCCAAAAATTTTCGCATGTATCCGCCGGATAGCATTTTATCTTTAGTGGTTTTTATAATATCCGCTGTTGTCGGATTGTTTATAACTGTCGGAATTTCGATGTTTGTATATGGTTCTGCTTTTTATACAATTTCCGCTTTGGGGATAAGAATAATTCTTACTAATATAATCGATCTTTTAAGCGGTTCTCTTATACCCCTGCCATTCTTCCCTGATTCGGTTTACCGTATTTTAATGCTTTTTCCATTTGCTTCAATGCAAAGTACTCCTTTTTTAATATACAGCGGAGCTTTGGCTGGAAAAGAAGCGGTTTATGCTTTAATTGTACAATTTTTTTGGCTTGTTTTAATTTGCGGAGGCGGGTATATTTTTTTCAGACGTGCATCAAAACGATTAGTTTTACAGGGAGGATAATATAAATACCATGAAATTATATTTTAAATTTGCCGCAATGCATCTTCGGTCCGCAATGCAATATAAGTATTCTTTTTTTATGACTTTAGTCGGGCAGTTTATGACTTCATTTTCGGCATTTATAAGTATTTATATATTGTTTCTGCGTTTCGGAAATGTTGACGGCTATACTTTTGAAGAAGTATTGATTTGCTATGCCTGCGTTTTATTTTCATATACCTGCGCCGAATGTTTTTTCCGCGGGTTTGATGTTTTTCCTTCTCTGATGAAAAGCGGTTCGTTTGACAGAACAATGGTTCAACCGCGTTCACCTATGTTTTTAGTTTTATGTTCCAGAATAGAATTTGCCCGTGCCGGACGTTTTTTACAGGCTGCGGTTATTATGGTCTACGCCGTTGTCAATAGTACTTTTATTTGGAACGCAAAAAAAATCGCCGTGTTAATCCTGATGTGCATATCAGGTTCGGCGATGTTTTCCGGTTTATTTATTATCTATGCGAGTTTATGCTTTTTCACGCTGGATGGACTCGAATTTATGAATATTTTTACAGACGGAGGACGTGAACTAGGGAAATATCCTCTTGACATATACGGCAAAAATATATTAAAATTCTTTACCTATATTATACCTCTGGCTTGTGTACAATACTGGCCCTTTACATATATATCCGGAAGAAGCGATTCGGTTATCCGTTGTTTTATGCCTCTTTTCGGAATTATATTCCTGATTTTGTGTACATTAATATGGAAAATTGGTCTCCGCCGATACAAATCGGCAGGTTCTTGACTTTATTTTACTTTAAAATACACGGCAGAATAAACCTTTCCGGATTCATTGTAAAATTCTTTCACATAACGATATTCTCCGGCTGGAAGAGTTCCGTAAAAATCATATAATACAAAACTCTGATCGGTTGTCGAATTCGGAGCCGCTTCGAGAGCAATTTCGATCCACATCGCTTCTTCCTTTAGGGGAACGATATACCATTCGGTAGTATATTTTACTTCAAGTCCCGGTTTATATTCGAAAATATATAATTTGTCCGTTGTATTTTGTATTTCAACATTTAATTTTTCTGCTTCCATAGCCACATACTCGTCAATTGGTTTCATAACGATTTCCGGTTCATCTGCTATTGTAATTGTGCTTTTTTCGAGTTCGGTCATATTCCAGCCTTCAACCGGACTGCATGATACACACAAGAGAAGTACTGCAACTAATATAAACGCGTGTAAATATTTCATTGTATTGATATTTTATTAACCCTTTCCTTATCCAGATGTTTAATTATAATTATTATTTTACAGAATTTTAATTAAATATTAAATTCTCTGTAAATTTGAGCTATTGTTTCATCAAGGCTTTTATTTTCCACTCTTTTTAATAATGTTTCAAATGAACCGTCCAATAATATTTTTCCATGTCCGATAAGTATTATACGTTCTGTCAACGCTTCTATATCCTGCATATCGTGAGTTGTCAAAATAACAGTAATTTTTTCATCCCGGTTTAACATTTTGATAAAATCACGGACGGCAAGTTTTGACGGAGCGTCAAGTCCTATAGTAGGTTCATCTAAAAATAATATTTTCGGCCGGTGTAAAAGAGAAGCCGCTATTTCACATCTCATTCTTTGACCAAGAGAGAGTTGACGTGCGGGCGTCCGGATTATTTCTTCCATATTAAGCTTAACGCACAATTCGTCAAGCCTCTTTTTGAATAAATCATGGGGAATCGAATATATATCGCGTAATAAATCGAAACTGTCACAAACCGGAACATCCCACCAAAGCTGAGATCTTTGCCCGAAAACCACTCCTATCTCACGAACATGATGTTTTCTGTCTTTCCATGGTATTCGGTTGTTTATCAAGCAAGTACCGCTGTCCGGTGTCAGAATACCGCTCATTACTTTTATCGTAGATGATTTTCCTGCTCCGTTCGGCCCTATATAACCGATCATTTCACCGTCTCCGATTGTAAAAGATATATCGTCAAGTGCATTTATGATTTTATAATCACGTCTAAAAAGTGCTGCCATAGCATTTTTCATTCCGGAATCACGCCTTGCAACACGATATGTTTTTTTGATGTTTTTTACTTCAATCATTACGAAACTCTTTTTTTCTATATTGAATTTTTTTTTACAAAAAGATTTCTTTAGTTTGAATTTTTTGCGTAAATACGGAATCATGTTCCACAAAAATCATTGTCGGAGCATACTCTAATATCAATTTTTCTATTTGCTCTCTTGAAAGTATATCTATAAAATTCAGAGGTTCGTCCCATATATACAAATTTGCTTCCTGCGAAAGACTGCGTGCGATTGCAACTTTCTTTTTTTGTCCTTCGCTGCATGACTGAAGCTGAACATCAAACTGTTCACGTGTAAAATCAAGCTTTCGTAGTATGGCAAAAAACAACGACAGTTCAACACCTTGCGCATATTCTCTTATGCTACCCGACAATTCGGAGCACTCCTGCGGAACATATGAAATTTTAAGATCAGAACCGATATTAAAACTTCCGGTTTTATATTTTAAATCAGCTTCTCCGGTTAGTATTTTTAAAACGGTTGATTTTCCGCTTCCGTTTTTGCCGCGTACCGCTATTCGGTCGCCGTTTTCAACAGTAAAAGACAAATCTGAAAACAAAATCCGGTTTTCGTTATATCCTGCTCCCGCTTTATAAAATTCAACAAGGCGTTTCTTTTTGTATGGAACGCAATGTATTTTCAAAGTATCAGCTTCCTCTATATTTTTGAGCAGCTGACGTTTTTCATTTATAGCTTCCTGAGTTCTCGTTTCAATCGATTTCGCGCGTTTCATCATTTTTGCGGATTTATGACCTATATATCCTTTATCTGCTTTAACTCCGGAATTTAAAGCTCCGATTTTCGAAGATTCGACTTTATCCGCCCATTCAGATGTTCTTGCAGCTGCGGCTGTCAAGCGTTCTATATCCGTTTTTAGACGTTCGTTTTCATCGAGTTCAAATTTATCCTGCTTATCGCGGTTTTCTTTCCAAACCGAATAATTTCCAGCCGTAAGCTCAATAGAAGAACGGTTTATGGATAAAATATGGTCTACCGTTCCGTCAAGAAAAGCCCTGTCGTGAGAAACCAATATAAATCCTTTTTTAGAAGCTAAATATTTCGCAGTATCTTCTCTTCCCTTTGAATCCAGATGATCTGTCGGTTCGTCTATCAAATGAAAAAAAGTACCGGCGGAATCTGTTATCATATCAGAAGAATACACATATGTTTCATCTTTTAAAAACATAGCGGCAAGCAATAATTTTGTTCTCTCTCCTCCGCTTAATGTAAATATCGGGCGATTATATGCTTCGGTGTTTACATCAAGCAAAGATAGTTCCCGGTGTATTTGCCAGAGTTTTGCTTCAGGTGCTTCCGATTGCAAAAACTCTTCAGCGGTCAGCGAAATGTCTTTTATATTATACGGAAAATAATTTACTCCGCAGGGCATATAAATAGATCCGCTTCCGTCAAGTTCTCCGGAAAGCAATCTAAGCAGGGTTGTTTTTCCCCTGCCATTGCGTCCGATCAAACCTAACTTCCAATTTGTATCAAGAGAAAGAGTCACATTTTCAAAAATGTTAACCGCCGCTCCGTCGTATGCGAAAGTT
>JAVBPA010000068.1:0-57183 GCA_031549925.1 Eubacteriales bacterium | reverse complement strand
GCGTCGTTAATAACATCTCCCTCTACATCTTCCATCCAAAAGTTTGCCCAATCCTTTGTATGATAAGCGACAACCCTGATATCCGACGCTTCAAAATTTTCTTTCGGAAGTTCTTCAAGCCTGTTTACGGTTTCACTGCTTTCTTGTGCTTTTGTTGTTTCGTCTGAAATACTTGATATATCTTTATCATTCGCGCCGTCCGCTCCGCATGAAGCCAAAACGGAAAAAACAATAGAAACAACCAGCAAAACAGAAACTGTCTTAATTTTACTCATAATTGATTACCCGTTAATTTTATATAAAATTGTTTCCAAAAATACTATAAACTTCCGAATAGCTATAAGCATATTATCAAATAACTCCGTATTCTTCCATGGCTTCCCGCACCGCTTGTAATTTTTCTATAGGAGTGGGAATTCCGTCGATTCCCGGAAGCAAAATAAAATTTGATTCTTTTATGCGGGGCGTCAGAATGTTTTTGATAAAGGCTTTAATATCAAGCGGTTTTGACATAGGATTATGAAACATTGCCGGATCAAGTATCCCTATGATAATTAAATCGTCCCCCAGTTTATCAAGGGCTGTTTCGTACGGACAATTTCCAATCGGAGGAGGAGTTAAAGCGTGTATACCGTCAATTTCGGCACATGAAAATTCATTCATGAGATCATACAGGTGGCCGCACATATGGATAACCGCTTTCTTTTTGTGCTTGTGCATGCTGGAGCAGAACCGCTTTATGTGAGGCAGCGAATATTTTCTGTAAAGCTCCGGACTTATCAGCGCCGACGATGTATTTTCAACGGGAATTGTTAGAAGATACGGCATAAATTCAGCACAAATTTCGTATTCCCGCAATCTGTGCGAAAACATGGTATCGATGAGCTGCTCCATAAGTTCCCGGTAATCGGAAAGCAAATAATAAAAATTTTCGGGGCCGCATTCTTCTTCTATCAACCTTTGAATCGGAGAAGGAAGCAAAGTAGCGGCAAAGATTCCGTCGCCGCTTATTTCCTCATCCGCATATACAGCGCCTTCCGCGACACCGTCAAGATCTGCTTCTACTTTCTTTGAAAGCTCAATTTCCAAAAGAGTTATCAAATCTCTTTTATTTTCCACCGGATATTTTGTCGGGTGTCCGTTTTTGCTGAAAGAAATGAGTTTTTGTCCGGAAAAGGATGAAATCTTTTTGAAAGAACCGTCGTTTTCCGCGCTCCATTTTACTTCCTCTCCGCTTGTCACGCGGAAAGGATATTTTATTTTTTGGGGTTCGGACATACCCCATTGACCGAAATGCATTATATCGCAGCCTATCATCCGATAAAAATCCGAATATGAAACATCCCTGTATTCTTGCGGCAAAATTGCTCTGCTCGGAGGGTCGGCAATTGTCGTCCAGGGAATACGATCGGGTCTTTTTCCGTTTATAACTGCATTCAGCCGTTCTTTTCCGTTCATTATTTAATTTCTAACCTCTTCTGAAATACATTTTCGTAAGTTGTTTCAAATCTTGTTTTTCAAATAAAAATAAATATCTTTTGTTCCGGTTTCAAGTATTAAACCCGTTTGTCTATTTTAAATATCATCACTGTTTAAATCTACAAATCTATTTAAATATACACGCCTTGCTGTGTCCGGGTTTTATGGGGGGTGCCACGCAGTAATAACTGTTTTCGGCGTGATATATACTTCTCAGTTCATCAAAATACAAAGCGCATTTTTCGGATATAAACCAGCCGTTTGCCATAAGATCGGCATCGATTACGGCACGTAAATATATTATTCTCCACCTCCAGTTATTTTTTATATTTTTGTTCAAAAACTCGGCTGTTTCGGCGGCTTCTTTTACCCGCGCGCTGTTGCAGATAACAAATTTTACATCGTCCGGAACAGATTCACCTATATGAGGAGCATTATAAGGCGGCGGATATGTACGGTCAATTCCATCGGGATCAGATCTGTATCTCGCAAGTGTTTCGTCTAAAATTTCTATCAAACCGTACAATTCGTCCTCATGCTCCGCGGAAATTTCATACCGAAGATAAGCGCGTACCGCTTCTTCCGCAGTTTGATAAAGCCCGGAATACAAGCAGAGATTTACAACTTCGTTTGCATCGGCAAATATTCCTTCGGAATATTGGAACTGCCCCATATGATGAGAAGCAAACATATCGAAAGTTGCTCCTACCGTTTCAGGATAACCGTTAAAACCAAATCCGCCCCACGGGACGCTTCCTCTCATACTTACTTCCGGAAATCCAATAAGCGGTTTATTTCCCGGAGTTTTATTTTCTTCCGTGATTTTTTTGCAAAGCGGAGTCTGCGTCATAATATAGGATATTTTATCCCGCATCAAACTGTCCATTTTATCAAAAGCTTCGTATAAACCGTCCCATTCGCCGTCAATAAAACTGTCAAAACCCCATGTGCTGAAAATAACCGAGGCTTCCGGGCTGTATTCGTAAATCAACGGAAGTATCGCCTCAAAAGCTTTTATATTACCCCGTATTCCCCAAGGCGAACATTTTTCACATGTACAGCCTCCCTGATCATATCCGTTGACATAATAAAAATCCGGTTTAGTTTCCGCAAAAACTTCCAAAAAAGCACGGCGGTGTTCGATTATTTTTTCTATACCGCCTTTTTTATTCGGGCATATTTCAACGTGATAATGTCCCATCGGTTCGCTTTTATAACCGTTTTGAACTTTCCATTCCGCGCGTATATCGTCTGTTGTAGTACAGAATGATTCGTTTGTCAGCATTACAAGAGCGGTTTTCATTCCGATTTTTTTCGCGTAAAACAATATGAGCTTCAGACGTTCTATCATCCTATGTGAATCCGGATCATCGCATGAAGTATACGAATGCATGTCATACCAAACCATCAGCGCGTTCTGTCCCCAGAGTGCCAGCTCACCTATGACTCCGTATATTTCTTCCATCGGAGCGGAAACATAAAAATTGTTGAAATGCGAAGCAAAATATGTACCGCATACCGGACGGGCAAGCGTGAATGAACCGCAGAAATTGCTTTCACGGAAATATCTCCCGCAGCCGGAAATCAGCGAGATAAGCGAAGAAGCGGAAATTGTCCCGTTTTCGATCTTATATGTATCGGGAGCAAGCGCTGTATTTATTTCAACTCCGATATTACCTTTTAATTCCCGGTATTTTGCTTTTACAATCTGCTTTAGGGTATCAAATGACAAAACGTCTAAATTAATATTTTTTATTTCCATTCCGCCGCAAAACCTCCGTATTATTAAAAATATTTTTCGCTTTTTTACTTATGAGGAAATTATACAGCATGAAATTTAAATGTCAACGAAAATATTTATTTTCAACTTAATAAAACACTGCGAAAACAGCGGTTTTTCCTTCGATAACCAAAGGCAGAGCCGAACTCAAAGACGTTTTATTTATATCGTGATAAATTTGAACTTCACCGTTTTTCGGATTATATATATTACAGCCGCAATATTCCTTTTCATCCAAAAAGAATTTTATTTCGGTTTGCGCCGCCGAAACGCTTTTATTATACAGCATATAGACTATACATCCGTCAAGCAATGTGCATCTGTACCAAATATCTTCGTTTGCGGGCGAAATTTTTATCCCGGGGTTTATTTTAGAGGAAATATTATTTATCAGGTTATCAGAACGGCAAATTACCGCGCCGTATTTTTGTGATAAAATTAAAGATCCGGTACTGATTCGCATATATTTTCCGGTATTTATTTCAGTTTCGTTTTCGTTATTATTATCATTGCATACAATATAAATTTTTATGTTTTGCTCCGCCAGTCTTACAATCGTACCGAAAAGCTCCCCTGTCAAAGCGGCGTCAAAGATTACAAGAGATTCATATGTTTCGTTTCCCAAAAAAATATTTCCGTTGCAGACAAAAGCTTCCGAAACAGCAGTTTCATCGGCTAAATCGTAGTCATATTGATTCGCGAGCAGTTTTTTAAGCGTTCCGTCATACATCAATTCAAGCTCACGCAAAGGCTGAGGTATTTTATATTCCACATCCCAAAGCAAAACGCTTTCCCAAAACTTATAGGGTCTGGGAATGAACCTTTCCCAGGCTCCCTGCCCGGGAATTAAGCACAAAAGCGGGGCGCGGTGTGTTCCGTTTGTCATAAATGCCGAAGTTATTCCGGCGCATTTTTCAAAATATGAACGTTCGGAACACTCCTGACGGTAATCATAATAGGAAGCGGTTTGATTTACGCCTAAAACATATTGATAGTACATTGAATTTACCATATCATCAACGGTATACCCGCTGTGCCACCAGCTCGATTCAAAATGGCTGCTGCTCTCGCTCATAACTTTTTTGTGGCTATATATATGAGCGGCGGAGGAAGCTGTCTTTTCCGGTATAACATTATGCGGATCGGTACAATAGAGTCTGTCCACTCCGGGCATTTGCATATTGCGGTAAAGTCCGAACAAATATCCGTTCAAAGCGGTTTGCATTGCCAGATTTTCTTCTCCGTACAAATGCCCTGTCGATTTTATTCCGTTATTTTCACAAAACTTATATATCGGAAGAAAATAATTATCGGAAAACAGTTTTGAAACAGCCGCCCAATATTCCCTTCTTGTCCGGCGGAAATCAAGATCGGTGTCAAAAAATATATCAACGGCACGCTTCTCCAGATTATCCACCAAGTTTTCAACCTCTCCGGTCCATGCGGAAACAGCGTATTTTTCAATAAAATGTCCGCTGCATCCATGACAGGCAAAGCTCGGTTCGTCCGTAAATACCGCTTCTATTTTGCTCATTATATCTTTTCCGAAATGCTCTAAATATCTGCGGTGTGTAAAATTCAAAAAAGATTCCGTAACATCCTCTCGTAAAAGATCCACAAAATAAACATCGTGCATCGTTTTATATTCTATTTTCTTTTCAGAAATAACCGTAATCATCCAGTCTCCATGAGGGAGAACCCAAAAAACTTTTCCTTCCGATATCTTTACATTTTGTTTCTTTTCACGCGACAAAAGAATTTCACCGTATTCATCTCTTTTGATAATCGGATATGCCCCCGCCGATATTATTCTTCCTCCGTCGAGTTCGGCTTCTCCGTTTCCCCCTGCCGATTCAATAGTCTGGCAAACCAGTCCCAGAACATGAAATTCCGGATTTTTTTCAATTACAAGTTTCCCCGCCGCTCCGCTTGGATAACCCTGCTCGTCATAAAGCCAGATTTTAAGTCCGCTGTCAAGACAAGCTTCGATAAAACGCTTTGTTGCAATCCATTCATTTTCATCGCAAAGATATGTATCAACTCCTCCCCCTACATTTACCACAAAACCGCCCATTCCGCGTTCTAAAGCATCGGCGATAAACGGTGCGATTTTATCCTCCTCATGCGGAAAATAGCAATGTATTATCTGAACCGGTCTGTATTCATTTTCCGGATACAAAAATTGTTGTGAAAGCCAATTAATATCGTACATAAAAGCAACTCCGTTTGTATATTGTTTTAATAAATCGTTTTTTATATATTGATTTTTACATAAACCCCGCCGTTTGTCAATGAATATCGGAATATAAATAAATCTTTTAAGCCAGTTTAGTATAAATATTGACTGATAAATATTAATATGCTATTATTTTTTATATTTCGCACTTTATTATATAATGTGAGGTTTATTTATGCCGGACGATAAAGAAATACGCGCCTTTTTTGTATCGGAATCTTCCCGTTATCCGTCAATGACCGCCGCGATAAACGGAGAGGAGCAGCATGGGTTTCCTGTCGGAATGTTAAATATAATGGAACATTCCAAAATAGAATATTTTTCTTCTCTTGACAAAAAATACAAAGATGATCCGGTTGCCGTTTACAGATCAGCTCAGGAAAATCTGGGAGTTACATTTATCGACCAATGGATACCGACAAATCCTCTGTCAATGGGAGAATCCGGTTATGATGGAGGAGCACATTCCCCCACTACCGGAATATCGTACGTAACGGTTGACGGAATTGAAATAAATGAACCTGAAGATGTCTGCGAACATTTGGAACGGTTTGTTTTTCCATGGCTGCGTTCCGCCGCGCAAAACTTTGATATTGAAGCAAGGGTCAGGCAAATCGGAGAGGATGAATATAATACAGCTCATGATATCGGAAGCAATATTTTTAAAACCGGTTACGCTTCAATAGCTTTTCCCTGCCTTAGATATTTTACATACGGATATGAAAATTATTTTGCCGCTTATGCTATGTATCCGGATGTAATGGAACGTGATTTTTCGCTTCAAGCAAAACTGGCTTATAAAAACAACATGGCTGCGGCTATCGCATACGAACGATACTCACTTCCTCCGCTGAACCGTCTTGATCACGATATGACAGATTCAAGGGGAACTCTTGTCAATATAAAAAGTCTTGAAAAGATATGGTTTCCTTATCTCGCCGAGTGTCTTTGTCCGCTTATTAAACCCGAACTGAAATTAATCTGGCACTGTGACGGAAATCTTATGCAAATGATACCTTATCTGCTCGATATCGGGATTCAGGGATTTCAGGGGTTTCAGTACGAGGACGGAATGGACTATATAAAGATATGTAAAATGAAATCAAAGTACGGAAAACCGCTTTTTATTTGGGCGGGCTCGTCTGTCACACAAACTCTGCCGTTCGGAACACCTGACGATATCAGAAACGAATTAAAATTTTTGGTTGAAAACAAAGGCTGTTCATCTCTTGTGCTGGGCGCTACAAGCTCCGTAGTTCCCGGGGTAAGCACGGAAAATTTAAAAGCAATGGCACAGGGATTATCATATTACAAAAACCGACGTTAATTATTATTTAATCTGTTAATTTTTATTTCAAAAAGTAAAATGTTTTTCTTACATGCATAATATTGACAGATTTTTAGGTTGACAATTTTAAAACTTCTGTATATATTAACAAAATCATTGACAAACGGTGAAACATATGTTAATATTTAATAATCAAATGCAGCGATGAAAAATAACAGTTTTTTTGATATTTCATGTAAATTCCAACCGGATCCTCCTCCAAGCTCGTATACAAGCGCATCCGCGAAAAAAATTTCGTTCACATTGATTATTACAGCGAGATATAAAAATTTAATAAATTCGGTTTTTGCGGAAGCGATATCTGTTTTTTGAAGCCGCAAAATATTAATTTTCCGTGCACTTTTGCAATACAGATATAACATGCCGAGGGGGTATGAAATGCTTAAATTTGAAATAATTGATATTCCAACCGTTAAAGCGTTTCACTATACAGACGATGTGATTATAGCGGATATCGACGCTTCTTCCGCGCCTTATTATGCCGACCCGACCGGAAATTCCGATTCATCCGACGCTATTCAGGCAGCTCTTGACGAGTGCGCCAAGCTCCGCGGAGGAACAGTTTGGCTTCCCTGCGGTTATTATCGGATAACAAAAACTATATCTATTCCTTCGTTTGTAACATTGAGAGGGGATTTTTGTCCCGATGCGGCAAATTGCAACGAACCCGGAACGGTTATATGTGCCGATGTGGAAAGTATCGATTCAAATTTACCAGCTCTTATTAATTTAGGCGGCTCAGGCGGGGTTTTGGGTTTGACAATCTATTATCCGAATCAGGACTTATCCGATGTAAAACCTTATCCGTGTGTTTTTTACGCTGACGGAATCGGCGACCGTTATATGCTTCAAACCATCAAAAATGTCACGGTAATAAACGGATACCGGGGTATCGCGGCATGTACCGACAATAACAATGCCCACGAAATGCTTACAATTGATAACTTCCGCGGAACATTTTTGTATTGCGCGGCTGAAGCTTACAATCAGGCGGATGTCGGAACATGGATGAATGTCGATATTTCCCCCGCCTATTGGGCTTTATATAAGGGAAAAGTATCGTCTCCCGTTCCCTCCTATTCTGAAATAGAAAAATATACAAAAGCAAACACGACCGCTTTTATTCTAGGCGATCTTGAATGGACGGAATTTTTATCGCTTTCCGTTTCGGGCTGCCGCACCGCAGTCAATATCGTAAAAGGAAAGCGCATCGAATTTGCCGGAAGTATAGCGGGACTTTACATATCAAACTGCACTGACGGAGTTATAATCGATTCCATTGACGAAAGATGGGGAATGGTTATAGCGGAAGCAAATATAAAAGCCGATAATTTTGCCGTAAAAAACAATACAGCCGGAACAGTTAAAATTTCCGGTTTGTTTTCGTCCGGAAGCTTAACCGGTGTCACATTAAGCGATAACGAAATTCCGGGACTGCGGGAACTGATAAAAAATCGTCCGGTATACACAAAGCCGGCGGACAGAGTTATAACTGCGGATTTTAATAAAGAAACAGATATAACGGAAATTTTAAATTTGTTATTGACAGAAGCGGGCAAAACCGGAGGAGTAGTTTATGTTCCTGCCGGAATATATTATTTGGGGGGCGCAATAAAAGTTCCCGCGGGGGTGGAACTTCGCGGTTCATCGAGTACGGCTCAGCGTGATCAGGGGGGAAACAGCGGCGGAACGGTTTTACTTACAAGCTTCGGCGCGGGCAGCAAAAATCCGGAAGAAGATGAAGCGGCAATAACTTTAGGGGGAGAAAATTCCGGAATAAACGGAATAAGGGTAGTATACCACAAAAACAGCCCGCATGATATTAACCCTTATCCGTACTGTATCAGAGGAAAAGCTTCAGGCGTGTATTGCGTAAATTGCAGTATATCAGCGGGATATTACGGAATCGATTTTAAGAGCTGCGACAGACATATAATAAGCCGTTTTGTTACTTGCTGTTATAAAAACGCAATTTCCGCCGGAGGTAAAAACGGTTATATCGAAGGATGCCTGCAAAACGGAACAGTTATATCAAGAAACGGTTTACAGCTCGAAAACTGGCTTTTGGGAGACGATGTTTTCAAAGTGCTTTTTGATCCGGTTACACGTCTCAAATCAACTCTTATACATCTTTGCGATTCTGAAAACGAGGTTATAACAAACACGTTCGCATACGGAGTTAAAACATTAATTTGCTCCGAAAAATCAAAAAATGTTTCGGCGATAAATATAGGGGCTGACAATATAGGGTTAAATGAGCCGATGATTGAGATTACCTCAGGGTCTTTCGGTGCTATAAATGTAATGCGTTATAACGGGATATGGTATAAAAGTTCAGGCGCTGAAATTAAAATTATAAACACTATTGCCATACTCGAAAAAAGCGAAGATATCATTTTATAAATATTTTTTTCTGGATATATCTTCTTAAATTTAAGATTTAAACAAAATTATTAAAGAGGAGGATTGTTTGAAAAAAATCCGATTCGGCAAATATAACTAAATATGCGGGGGAAGGAATGATGACTTTATAGTTATACGCAAAAAAAATTTAAATGAAACGGTTACAAAGGTTATATCGAACTCAAGTCAAGCGGAAAATGCGATGCAAAACGAATATTTTTAGCCTTTTCACAATTATATGTTAAACAATAACCGGATTTTTTTAGGGGAATTCTCTTATCATCAGCGCAGAAAACCGGAAATTATCAGAATTATACATCCATAAATTTTATGTGTATATATTCAATCGGAACAATAACCAATTCTTATTTTGACAATATTATGATTAACGGTTAATTCTTTTTATAATTATTTAAATAGTTTATTTGCAAAAATATATATACCATTTTTTTGGAGGATTAGCAAATGACAAAGCGTATTCTATCAACTATCCTTGTTCTGTTCATTCTGACAGCACTGGCGGCAGGCTGCGCGGAAAAAAAGGATGCGGGATCATCCGACGACATGTCAAGCGACGTAACAGCAAACACCGAACCGACAGAAACAACGGAACCCCAGCCTAATCTGCCTGATTTAACTTTTGAAGGCGAACAATTGATGTTCCTTGTAAGAGGACCTTCTTTCGTTGAATGGCAAAGCCAGGATATCTATGTTGAAGTACAAAACAGCGAACCTGTAAATGATGCGGTTTTTAATCGTAATCTTTATCTTGAAGAAAAATACGAAGTTAAAATACGCGAATACGGTGCAAGCGACGTCGGAGCTACGGCAAAAAAATCCTTTGCGGCAAACAGCCCCGACTATGATGTTTGTATGGCAAATACATCCGAAAGCGCTTCTCTCGCTTCGCAGGGTTATTTATTGAACCTTTTTGATATCGACCATATTGATCTCAGCCGAAATTGGTGGGATCAGAGATCAGTCAGTCAAATGTCAATCAACAACCTCCTTTTCTTCTGTACGGGAGATTTGTCGATTATGGCTAACGATGCTACTTGGATTTTAATGTTTAACAAAGATTTAATAATAGATTTCACACTCGATGTTCCGTATGAACTTGTAGCAGAAAATAAATGGACTATTGACAAAATGACTGAAATGTCCGTTGATGTATCAAAAGATCTTGACGGAGACGGAAAATGGAAATGGGATACTGACCAATACGGTTTTGTAACCCATGAGTCCTCCTGCGAAGGATTTTTCTTCGGTTCAGGCTGTAATATAATTGCAAAAGACAGCGACGATATGCCCTATCTCAATATGAACGGCGAACGCGTCGTAACTGTTATAGAAAAAGCGAACTCATTGATTGCAAACAAAGAACTAGTCGTAAACGGTTCTATTCAGGCGCTTTCCCCTACGACACAAATGCAGCCGGTTTTTGAAAGCGGACGTTCACTCTTCTACGGTGAAGTTATGCAGTGCATTATACGTCTGCGTGCCATGGAAATTGATTTCGGTGTCATTCCGTTCCCGAAGCTTGATGAATCACAGGAATCATATAACCACTATGTAAACGTAACAGCCGCTATGATGAGTGTGCCGATAACAAATAACAAGCTTGAAATGACCGGTTTTATGCTTGAAGCTATGGCGGCAAAATCAAAATCAACACTTCAGAAAGCATATTACGAAATATGTCTTGAAGGAAAATTCATGCGCGACGAAGAATCGTCCGGTATGCTTGATATAATCTTAAAAACACGTAATTATGATATTGGTTACATATACAACTGGGGCAACCTTTTCACCGCATTCCGCAATTGTCTCAATAAAGGAAATACGGAGTTTGCTTCAAACTACGCCAAAGTTGAAAAAAGCGCTTTAAAAGCTATGGATAAAACAGTAACAGCATGGCTTAACGCTCAATAAATTTTTAACTTTAAATGATAGGACATCATAATTTTATTTTTGATTCTTAATTCTCGATTCTTGATACTCGATACTTGATACTCGATACTTGATACATCCTCTGATATATAAATTTATCAGGGGATGATTTTAATTATTTTTATGTTATAAAACGGAGGGGATTATAAAATGCGTATAATTTATAAATCAGTGACATATAAGTTCATGAATACTTGATTTTTTTGTCAGGCTCTTATATAATAAAAACATGGAAATAATAAAAATAAATTCAAAAGATTTATTTTTTGACGGCGGAACAGAAAAAAAAGGCAGCGCGGTTGCCCTCGGAATGTTTGACGGAGTTCACTTGGGTCATGCCGAGGTAATAACGCGTACCGTGTCTTATGCCGCAGAAAATAATCTCGCATGTATAGTTTGGAATTTAAGAAATGCTCCGCTGAAAGGTGCGTTCCATATTTGGTCTGCGGAAGAAAAAATAGATTATATAGCAAAAACATTTAAACCCGATTATATAGCCTCGGAAGATTTTGAAAACATATCTCATTTATCCCACGAAAATTTTGTCCGTGATATATTGATAGATAAGCTTAACTGCGCCGCGGCAGTTTCCGGCGGCAGCTTCCGGTACGGTCATGGAAGAACAGGTAATTTTGAAACATTGCGGGAACAAATGCAGTTGTTCGGAAGAACCGCTATAGCGGTGGATGATATAAAAATTGAAGATACAACAGTTAGCTCTTCCCTTATAAGAAAATTGCTTGAAACAGGGGACATGCGGCGCGCCGGGCTATTGCTGGGACATCCCTATTCGATTTACGGAAAAATTGTTTCGGGGCGCGGAATCGGTCATCAGATAGGTATTCCGACTATTAATCAACATTTTGAAGATAAAAGAATCATACCGGCGCGCGGGGTTTATATAACCCGCACCGTAATTGACGGAACAGAATATAAAAGCGTTTCAAACATCGGTATACGCCCCACGGTTGATAACAACGGCGCAATAACGCTTGAAACGCATATTATAAATTACGGCGGAACAGAAGATTTGCACGAAAAATACGCAAAAATAAATTTTATTTCATTTATCAGACCCGAAATAAAATTTAATTCCGTCAAAGATTTAATCGCACAGATAAACTCCGATGTAAAAACTGCCGAATTATCATAGAAATCAGTTTTTATTTGAAAAAGCGCGGATTTATGCTTCCGAAACAGGTATAATGTTCGGCACAGGTTTCTCCCTTTGAAAATATCAGATTGTATTTAGCATCGGAGTTAACACGGGTTATTCGGAACACGAGGTTATTGATTCCCTTTTTCAACGGAATTTTACTTACGTGAACGTTTTCGCTTGTCCATGTATCGCAATAATCTCTGCGGCTTACAATTTCTCCGTTTAAATACAGAGAATACGGAGAAGTATGTCCGAGCTGCACACAAACATTCATATCTTCCGGAGCGGTTATCTGTCTTGCCATATAAACGATACACGGACCGTGAAAGCCGAAGAAATCGTTTATGCAAAAACTGTCCTCATGAATATTACGAAGTCTTGTTTCATAATTCCCCTTGTCTTCCGCATAAGGTGCGAAAAGCTCATTCTCTCCGAGGAATTCCGTTTCGGTATCGGGATAAAAATTCAAATGAAACTGGCGTACTTTATCAACATCGTTTCCTGTCGTTTTAGAATCAGCCATTAAAGCCCAGTAGTTTGGTTTTCCCCGAAGCAGTTCACTTGAGCAAACGGGATCGGTTAGCCATATCGGACCCGTAACACTCCAGGCAGAGGCTCCCGAAATACCGAATTTTAATTCCGTTTCCGTTTTGCCTAAAGCTTTTACCGTTATGATATTTTTCTCATTTAAGCTTTCTGCATCGCAGGGAACGGTAAACGACAAAGTGAAAATAACCCTTGAAAACGGCTTGATTTTTATTTTTTCAATAGGTTTTTCTTTAAATATAAGAGGCGCCGGCACATCATACGACAAATCAAAATCAAGTTCGTCGCCGGATAAATTTTCAGCGGTTATATATACATCTCTGTCTTCTCCGAATCCGATAGACGGCATTTTGTTTTCATAATCAACTTTTAATAATAAAGGCGAAGTATTTTTGATAAAATTAAACTCAGGTATTTTCAAATCCTTCGGAAGAGAAACAATATCGAGCTTACCGTTAATGCTTTGAGTAAAATTCAAACCGAGCATTGCTATATCTTCCGCCAAATCAAGAACGCTGTCAGAGCGTCTTTTGCTTTTTACACCGAGCGTATATTTTATATCCCCGATACCGAGTCCGGCTTTCAATGCTTCGGCTCCGACAATTATACCAAGCGCCGCTCCGGCGGAAGCTAAAGTACAATCGGTATCAAACCCGCAATTTAAAGCCAATATAGCTGTTTTTTCAGGATTCAAATCCCCGAGCAAAAGAGCAGCCATGGTAATAGCCATATTCTGATACATATTTGTGCAGTCGGGATGACCCCAGGCGAACATTATTTTACTGAATACTTTTTTGATATCACCGTATCTTTTACAAAGCTCAACTGTTTGGCAAAGCAGTGATTTGAAGCGCGAATCCGGTTCGATAACGGCGGAAGCGCGTTCTGTTATTTCCCAAACATCCGAACAGAAAAAAGCTTCGGCTTCAAAAGCGGCAAAAAATCTTTCAGCCTGAACCGATTCACCGGAGTGATCCAAAATTCCGTCTCTGGATGAAAATTCGGCTGCCAGATCCATGTTGCCGGCTGCAAGGCAAGCCCATATTTCCGATCTTATCGGGCATCCCATACCTTCGCGGTAGAAGTCATTGCAAAAACTTCCGGAATAGGGCGGCATAATCCTTTTCGAAAAATTTTTACGCATAACAGCGTATTCTCCGGGAGAATAATCGCAATAATTTACAAAACGGTCAAGAAGCTGTTCCGATGTAAAATCAGGTCCGTACATTTCAACCGCGTCAAGCCAAAGTATCTGCAAATCCAAATCGTCGTTAGGTATCATAGCATCAAACATTTCCGGACGTAATTTTTCATCCAGAGGCATTTTAACACCTTCATACGGAGCTCCGACTGTCCCCAATACGGTTTTTCCTAAAAAGCACCCGCAAACTTTATCCAAATATTGTTCATATGTAATGCTGCGTTTCATTTATATAACTCCTTTATTCTATCTGTTGTCCATGTTACCGGTATCTCTATTCCAATATAGCACAGAATTAAATATATTTGCAATAATTTTTACAAATATAACTTACGGAGGATTGTAAAGTATGAAAAAAGCAAGAATATTATCTCTTCTGTTGATATCCGCAATGATTTTTTGTACGGTTTTATATTCCTGCTCGGAAGCAGCAGATAAAGATTCCGAATCAATAACCATTGTCTCCGCCGAAGAATCGGAAACGCAGGATCCGCGTCTGTCTATATCAGACGAACTTCCCGCCGAAACATTTGACGGTTATAACTTCCGTATCTCCAACAGACCCGGATATTTATTTGAAGTTTGGACGGAAGAAGAGGACGGGGAAATCCGAAACGACGCTTTATTTCAGCGTAACAGAACACTTGAGGAAAGATTCGATATTAAAATCACATCAATAAATACGGCAAATGAAGAAATAACCGAAGTAAATAAAATACTTGCGGCAAACGAGGACGCGTTTGATATTGGTTTGACCATGTGTTTTGTAACAGGTACTCTGATAACAAACGGTTATCTTGTAAACTGGTATGGAGTGGAGCATATTAATCTTGATAAACCATGGTGGATAAATGGTATAAACAATCGTTTCAGTATGGGAGGAGCGGTTTATACCGTTGTCGGTGATACATGCCTTTCAACATTGAATCTTACATATGCCGTTATGTATAACAAACGTCTGGCGAATGAATATCAGCTGCCCGATCTTTATGAAAAAGTGCGCACAAACGAATGGACAATTGATTATTTTATAGGTATTACCAAAGATGTATACAGTGATTTGAACGGAAACACCGTAAGCGACGAAGAAGATTTTTATTCTTTTACGGCGGAAACCGCTACAAATCTTGATGTTTATCCCTTTGCTTTCAACATACCGATAATAGGTCAGGATGAAGAGGGTTATCCTGAAATTGTTATAAACAGCGACCGTATGCTCGCCGCCATCGAAAAAGTGAACGAGCTTTACTGGTCCAGCACCGGTTCGTTTATAGCGGTCGCTCCGAATTACGAACGTGCCGCTATACCGTTTATGAAATATAATGCGATATTCAATACACGGATATTATGGTCAATGTACGGTGAAATGCGTGAATTTGAAGATGAATACGGGGTGCTCCCTTATCCGAAATGGGATGAAAACCAGGAAATTTATATGACCGGAACAATGGACCGTTACAGCGTTATAATTCTCCCCAAAACAAATACCGACATACGCCGCACCGGAATTATTACGGAAGCGCTGAACGCCGAAAGCTATAAAACACTGTTCCCCGCATGGTATGAGGATTCGGCTCAAAATAAATTTGCCCGTGACGAAGGAACTATCGAAATGCTCGATATCATCATGAAAGGCAGAAACTTTGATACGGTTACTTTGTTCTCAAACAACTGGTCATCGCTCCCCTGGATGTTCCGGGATATCGTGGCGAAAAACACCGTAACTTTACCTTCAAAATGGGCTTCGGCAGAAAAATCATCTGTCAGCGCGCTTGAAAAAATAAAAAAAGCTTATATAGAAAACGCGGCTTAAAACACATTGTTCATGTAATTTATCCGAAAATACCCTCCATTTGAATATATAATAAAAATTTTTATACAAATAAAGCAAGCATGTGTTTTCTTTGTTTTGCACACGGAATTTTAAAAGTCATAAAAATTAAGCCGCGGGGGATATTTTACCGCGGCTTAAAAATAAAAAATTATATAAATTTTAACCAATATTTTATTTTACGCAATTCAGGTTATAACATATAAAAGCTTCATTAAATTAAGATAAGTTGCCGATTAACAGGGCTAAAAAATCAAAGCGGCTGATTTAAAATGTTTTTCTCTTTATTACAGCTTTTAACGGAATATTTATATAACATACAGGAGTATAGAAAAAAAGTGGAGGATACTTCCGGCAAGCACAAATATGTGAAAGGTTGAATGCATAAAAGGACACGCTTTCCCCAATAAATAAAACAAAGCTCCGACCGTGTATACAATTCCGCCTGCCAAAAGAAGAAAAGATCCCGCTCCTCCGATAGCAGCCGCAAGCGGAGCTGCCGCAATAACGACAACCCAACCGGAGGCAATATAATTTATAAAAGATAATACACGGAATTTTTTAATATCAATTGAATTACAGGCAATACCTAAAGCCGCAGCCCCCCAAACTACTCCGAAAAGAACCCAGCCAAGAGTGCCGCGGAGAGAAATGAGTGTATATGGCGTATACGTTCCGGCTATCAGCAGATATATGCTGCAATGATCAAGCACACGAAAAATACGTTTTGCCATGTTTGGACGCAGGGCATGGTATATCGACGAAACAGTATAGAGAATGACAAGTGTTGCACCGTAAATAGATACGGCAGCCACAGAAACGGCGTTTCCGTACAGTGCGGCTTTAACCACGCAAAGAACAAGAGCCGCAATCCCCAGCGCTCCTCCGATACCGTGAGATATCGAATTCATAAGTTCTTCCGCTAAAGTATAACTCGGGATCGATATTTTCATTTCGAGTCTTGTTTTTGCATTGTTCATATATTTCTCCTATAATTTAATTAATACTTGTTCTCCGCTTCCCGTTTGGACTTCCACAAAAGGTAAATTTTCTTTTTTAAGCAAATGTTTTGCTTTTTTAAGCTCACGGCAAACCGCCGCCAGTTGTTTTCCTGTAATACCCGCTTTTTTTACTTCGCTTATTATATGAGGAAGTATCGTATACGCTGTAACCGAATTGAAAACGAGTCCTGTCGGAAAAGGTATTGTTATATTTTTTTCTCCACCTTTTATTTTTATCAGCATAGTTAGACCTCTTTCGGTATGTATATATTATTGTTAAAATTATTTTTTTTATTCAATATATACTTCCACATTGTCTCCGGCAGCAGTTTCAACCTCGACAATTTTTCCGAACAAACCGCTTTCAGCCATAGAAAGTATTGCTCCGAAATCAATATTTTTCATGATATCATTGTTATTTCCGCCTATTTCCGGCATCGAAATACCTATTTCAAGAACGGCTTTTATAAGAGCAAGCGGTAAGTTTACATTTACTTTATCCCCGTTTTGGCTGTTTACTTTTATTTTTAAAATCATTTTGTTGAAATCTTTCCGCTGAGATTCCGAAAGATATTTCGTTTCATACGATTTTTCTCCGCGAAGCAATTCGTCAATTGTGATACCAAAAATATCCGAAAGCTGCGGTAATAATGTGATGTCGGGGCATGAAAGGTCATTTTCCCATTTTGAAACCGCTTGTGAAGTGACTCCTGTTTTCTCCGCAAGCTGATCCTGCGTTAAATTGGCGTTATGACGATATTCCGCTATCCTTGTTCCTAGTGTTGACATTTATTATATTACCTCATTTCATAATATGATAAAATGAGTATATCATATTATACAAGTGTAAACAACATAGCAAAAGTTGAATAATACAAACTTTAAGTTGTATCTTGATCAACCGACGGTTGCGTTGTGGTGATCAATACTATAATTCAAAACAAAAGAAACGGTGTTATCTGTTTTATCTATTGTGTCACATGGTGTATAATACTATATACATTTTAATTTTAATATACATTACGGTAAAAATTATATTAACACGAAATTAATATTTATTTATAAAAAAACGTGTATAATCATCACAATATCATCACATAAGCAGTGTAATATGTAACATGTCTGTATAACAGGCTTATATAATATATGTATAAAATAAATTTATGTTAAATAAAAAATAATATCATAATCATAAACCGGAGGTTTTCGCATTGATAGAAGTAAAAAATCTTACTAAAAAATACGGAGATATCACAGCGGTCCGAAATCTGTCCTTCAAAGTTTCAAAAGGCAGTATATACGGATTTTTAGGTCCTAACGGCGCGGGAAAATCTACTACAATGAATATCATTACGGGTTGTCTTGCGGCTACCAGCGGACAAGTTTTAATCGATGGACACGATGTTTATGAAGAACCGCTTGAAGCAAAACGTCACATCGGCTATCTCCCCGAACAGCCTCCCGTTTATCCGGAAATGACTCCCGTAGAATACCTTCGTTTCGTCGGACAGGCAAAAGGTATACGCCGCGCGGATCTTGCCGAAGAAATCGAACATGTTATATCGGTAACACAAATAGAAGAGGTCCGCAACAGACTGATCAAAAATCTGTCAAAAGGTTATCGTCAGCGTGTGGGTATAGCTCAGGCAATGATAGGCGATCCCGATGTCATAATTCTTGACGAACCTACGGTCGGTCTTGACCCGAAACAGATAATTGAGATACGTTCTTTAATAAAATCTCTCGGAGAAGAACACACCGTAATATTAAGCAGCCATATTTTATCGGAAGTAGCGGCTGTCTGCGATTATGTCATGATTATAGCGCGCGGCAATTTGGTTGCCTCCGACACACTTGAAAATCTTTCCAATTATTTGACCGGAGATAAAAACATGTATCTTCTCATCCGGGGAGAAGAAGGTAAAATCCGCATGGCTCTCGATGAAATCTACGGTATTTTGGAATACGAAGTTGCCCCGTCCAAAAACGAATCCGGCGCTTATGATATAAAAATAAAGAGCAAAAGAGATATGGATATACGCGAAGCCGTATATTTTGCTATTCATAAATTAAATTATCCGATACTTAATATGATAAACGAAACTATAACGCTTGAAGACGTCTTTTTGCGTTTAACCGCAGATCCCGATAAAACAGATCCGAACTCGCTCGATTTAAATGACAACATTAAATTTGAATATGTGGAAGAATCAGACGAAGATAAAGATATAGACGAAGATGATGAAACGGAAACTGATTATTCCGACGACGATTATGATGACGAAGATGATGACGATGACAGCGAAGAGATGAAAAAACAAAATAAAGCGAAAAATAAAACAAAAGATAAAAAGGGCGGAGACGGTTACACGCCCATATTCAAATAAGGAGGCTTAACATTATATGCTGGCTGTATATAAAAAAGAACTGCATTCCCATTTCACAAACATGACGGGATATGTATTTATCGCTTTCATATTGCTTATAACCGGTATTTTTTGCACGGCAACTAATCTCCGCGGAGGTTACCCCGCTTTTGAATATGCCCTTTCTTCCGTTAGTTTTACTTTTACATTTATTATTCCGATTTTAACAATGCGTTCGCTCGCAGAAGAAAAACATCAGAAAACTGACAGCCTTTTGTATTCTCTTCCGATATCCGTTTCTTCGATTGTTATAGGGAAATACCTCGCGCTTCTTACCATATTTACTCTTCCTGTGGCTCTTATGTGCTTGTATCCGTTAATGCTTTCTATTTTCGGAACAGTTTATTTTTTATCAACATACACCGCTATACTCGGTTTCTTTTTATTGGGTGCTGCCTTGATTGCGGTCGGTATGTTTATGTCCGCTCTTACCGAAAGTCAGGTTATCGCCGCGGTAATAAGCTTCGGCGTTCTGCTCGGTGCTTATTTGATGGGCGGTCTTTCATCCATGATTCCGGCTACTGCAATAGCTTCTTTCGTTTCATACACAGTTCTGATATTGTTGGCCGCTTTGCTTGTTTGGTATATGACAAAAAATTCAACAGTCGCGTATATTACGGCAATTGTGTTTGAAGGGTTGATGTTTGTCCTTTATTTCGTCAAAATAGAATGGTTTTCAGGTTCTATAAATCAAACGCTTACCTGGCTTTCCATGTATGACCGGTTAAATGGTTTTATATCCGGAATATTTGATGTTACTTCCATAATTTATTATTTATCAGTAATATTCATCTTTGTATTTTTCAGCGTACAATCTGTTGAAAAACGCAGATGGAGCTAAAAGATAACTGTAAGAATAAATATATGTATAAATATTAAAGATGAGATATCTTAAATTACAGAGAGGAAGTACAGACAAATGAAATCCAAAAAAGAAAAGATATCGGTAGCCGATTCTTTTAAGAGTAAAAGTTTTAAAATAGGCGGTTACAGCACACTTATTTCATTCGCTCTGCTTGCGATAATTATCGTTGTTAATATGATTGTGGCTTCTCTTCCGCCGTCATATACAAAACTCGACACATCGTCAAACGCTATTTATACTATAACAGACGAAACAAAAGATATTGTCGCGGCGGTCGCAGAAGATATAACAATTTACCATTTGGCATCAACCGGAAATGAGGATACGGTTATATCGGAACTTCTCGGACGTTATTCTTCGCTTAACGGACGTATAAAAATCAAAAAAATAGATCCGGGTGTAAATCCGAATTTTTACAAAAATTATATTGATGAAGCTCCTTTGGAAAACAGTTTGATTTTTGAAAGCGCAAGAAGAAGCTATGTCGTTGGGTATAACGATATTTATGTAACATCGTACACAGAAGAAGAATATTACAATTATGTAATGTACGGTACACCCCCCGCCGGGACAACTTCTTTTGACGGTGAGGGTAAAATAACAGGTGCTATCGATTACGTTACCAGCTCACTTATTCCAAAATTATATTCTTTGAACGGACACGGCGAAAAAGAACTGCAAGCCGCATTAACAGATTATATAAAAAATGACAACATAGTGCTTGAAGCTCTTTCGCTTATTACAGCGGAAAAAGTACCCGAGGACGCTAAATGTGTGTTTATAAATTCTCCTGAATCAGATATATCAAGCGAAGACGCTCAAAAATTACAAGCTTATCTTGATATCGGCGGATGCGTCATGCTTCTTACTTCATATACGGAAAACAACATGCCTAATTTGTATTCATTAACAAAAAACAACGGAATTGAACACACCGACGGTATGATTGTCGAAGGCAACGCAAACTATTACATCAGCGGATATCCTTATGTGCTGATTCCGAAAATACAATCCTCCGATTTAACAAGTTCCATAGATACTTCCAACATGTACGTCGCTCTCTCTCAAGCTCATGCGATAAAAGCTTCCGGGGATAATTCTTCAACAATCAGCTACACAAGCCTCCTGAAAACATCAGGCGCGGCTTATATAAAACTGGACGCTTATAATATAAAAACGCTCGAAAAAGCAGAGGGTGACGAAATCGGTCCGTTCGATGTAGGTGCTTTGACACAAAACAGTTCTACAGGCGGAAAACTGATATGGCTTACAAGCGCATATATAACCGAACCGGACTATGATTCGGCAGTGGCGGGCGGAAATTCAACTTATCTGCTTTCGATATTCAACAATGTCTGCGATAAAGGAATTTCCGTTTCCATAGCCGCTAAAAGTATGCAGTTCGCAGCGCTTGTTGTTGATGATTTTTCGGGGAATTTATGGGGCGCTGTTATTACAATTATAATCCCGGCGGCTATTATAACGGGAGGCCTTTTGTTCTGGGTACGCAGAAGAAAACGTTAATTAACCGAAAATTTAATATTAATACGATTATGGTTTATATAAAATGAAAAAAAAGAAAATCAACCGCGGATATATCCTGTTTTTTGTTTTAGCTTTGCTTGTACTGCTTATTGCTATCTATGCGATAATAAATCCCATGTTAAAAAATAACGCCGAAAACGAAACAGTTTCGGATAACACGGTAACTATTGTAGATTTTAAAACGGCAGATATGCGTTCCCTTTCATATATCTACGAATCAAATGAAGAAATAAATTTAAAATACGACACCAAAAGCGCTTCTTGGTATTTGGAGGAAGAAAAAGATTTTCCGCTGAAACAGGATACCATAAGCGCTATGGCCAAGGCAATCGCAACAATAACCGCTTCACGGGTAATAGGCGCGGGCGAAATATCAGATGAGGAATGCGGTTTTACAGCTCCTCTGTTAAAAGTCGGCGTGACATACGCGTCAGGTCAGAGTTATGAATATACATTGGGGCAATACAACTCCTTCAACAGCTGTTATTATTTTAAAATATCAGGCGACGAAAATGTTTATTTAACTCCTTCCGCTTTAGCCGGTACTTTTAATTATTCTATGTACACCATGGTAGAATACGATACTATTCCCGCAATGTCAGCCGAAACAATTTCCAGTTATGACATAGAGCGTTCCATGCTTAAAACAACAGTTACGGACAAAGAGGCGATATCGGAAATTCCGTATTTGTATTTTTCGGATTGCGTTGATTTTAAACCCGGCGATGATAAAAAAACCGAATACGGACTAGGCGGCTCAGCGACAAGACTTATTATACATTACAGCGAAACAAAAACAGCAACAAACGAGGACGGATCATTATCATCGACCGCAAATATTACAGTAAATTACGATGTAAGCTTTTTTATAGGCAATATATGCGAAACTGATGAGACAAAAAGATACGTGATGTTTGAAGATTCGTCTCTTGTATATCTTATGAATACAGATTCCCTTGATCTCTTAATGCAAGCGGAAGGCGAATTAACAGCGGTTCAGTAAATCAAAATTTATAATTAACTACCGGCGGAGGATATTTTGCCAGAATTATTTGAATATGTAGCGACATGCCTGTTTGGACTTGAAAAATTTGTAGGTGATGAAATCGAAGCTTTAGGTTATACCCGCCTTGATACAATGGACGGCCGGGTCACTTTTAAAGCTGATATCAGCGCAGCCGCACGGTTTAATTTATGGTCAAGAACAGCGGAACACCTTTATATAAAAATGGGAGAATTTGATTCTCCCACATTTGACGCGCTTTTTGAAAGTATAAAAGCTTTACCCTGGGAAAGATGGATAGGACGCGACGACGCTTTTCCTGTCAAGGGTCATTCTATACAGTCTTTGCTGACTTCAATTCCCGACTGTCAAAGCATTGTTAAAAAAGCAATAGTCAGCAAGTTAACAAATGAATACGGTATTTCTTGGTTTGAAGAAACCGGACCGAAACATCAAATAGAGTTTTTTATATACCGTGACAAGGCAACCTTAATGATAGACACTACCGGCGCGCCTCTTTACAAACGCGGTTACAGAACAGGAACAAACGACGCACCTTTGAGAGAGACATTAGCCGCCGCTATGGTAAAAATCGCACGTCCAATGGAGCATGTTCTTCTTTGGGATCCGATGGCAGGTTCAGGCACGATACCGATAGAAGCCGCAATGATTATGACAAACACAGCTCCCGGAATAAACAGAAGTTTTGAAATAGAACAATTTGACGATATCCCAAACGATCTATTTAAAACAGCGCGGGCAGAAGCGAGGGATTTGCAAAATTTCAAAACATCATTTGAAGCGTTTGCTTCGGATAACGACCGCAATTCCGTTGAACTCGCAATCGAAAATGTTAAAAACGCGGGCATGGAAAATCATGTAAAATGCTTTCACAGAAACGCGCTTGATATAATAGCGGGAGGAAGGCGCGGAACTATCGTATGCAATCCGCCTTACGGTGAACGTCTGCTTGATAAAGAAAGAGCGAGAGAATTGTATAAAGGCATGGGAAAAACTTTCGCAACGCTTGACAAATGGCAGATTTACATCATAACTTCAGACGACGAATTTGAAAAATTTTACGGACGCCGAGCCGATAAAATCAGAAAATTATATAACGGAATGATAAAATGCAATTACTATCAATTTTTCAAACCTGCTGAAAACCGTAACTTCCAATCCGATGAAAAAATAAAAACAGATGATATAAAATCCACTAACGAACAAATAAGTTTTGACAAAAAAGAAGCTTCCGGCGAACAAAAACCTTTTGACAGAAACAAAACTTCGGGCGAGCACAAACCCTTTGACAGAAACAAAACTTCGGGCGAGCACAAACCTTTTGACAGAAACAAAACCTCCGGCGAGCACAAGCCTTTTGACAGAAACAAAACCTCGGGCGAGTACAAACCCTTTGACAGAAACAAAACTTCCGGCGAGTACAAACCCTTTGACAGAAACAAATCTTCGGGTGAACACAAACCCTTTGACAGAAACAAAACCTCCGGCGAGCACAAGCCTTTTGACAGAAACAAAAATTATAAAGACCGTAAACCCTATGATAATAGTAAACCTTTCAGAGAATATAAAAAAGTTGATAAAACAAATCCGAAAAACGAACAAGAACCCTTTGACAGAAACAAAGCTTCCGGCGAGTACAAACCTTTTGACAGAAACAAAACCTCGGGTGAGCACAAACCCTTTGACAGAAACAAAACCTCGGGTGAGCATAAACCTTTTGACAGAAACAAAACTCCGGGCGAGTACAAACCTTTTGACAGAAACAAAGCTTCCGGCGAGCACAAACCTTTTGACAGAAATAAATTTTCCGGCGAACGCAAACCCTTTGACAGAAATAAAGCTTCCGGTGAGTACAAACCCTTTGATAAAAACAAAACCTCGGGTGAGCACAAACCGTTTGACAGAAATAAATTTTCAGGCGAACGCAAACCTTTTGACAGAAATAAAGCTTCCGGCGAACACAAGCCTTTTGACAGAAACAAATTTTCCGGTGAACACAAACCCTTTGATAAAAACAAAACCTCGGGTGAACACAAACCTTTTGAAAAAAACAAATTTTCAGGTGAACACAAACCTTTTGACAGAAACAAAACCTCAGGTGAACATAAACCTTTTGACAGAAACAAAACTTCGGGTGAGCACAAACCCTTTGATAAAAATAAAACCTCAGGTGAGTACAGACCTTTTGACAAAAATAAATCTTCCGGCGAAAGAAAATTTTATGTGAAAGAAAAATCTTTTACCGGGAAAAAAACTTTTGACAATAAAAAAACATTTAATAATAATACCTATAAAGGAAAAACAGAAGAAAAAAACAATACTGATAAATAACAAAACCGCAGAATAATAAAAAAGCTGTATTTAAAATGTTTAGTTAAACATAATATCTACAGCTATAGTATTTTATATTGTTTACGGTTTAGTTAATAAAATAAGTTTTAAAATATTGCTATACAAAAACCGGAAAAATTTTAAAGGAAAGATATTTTATCTCATTTATTCTCGCTTTTAAATTTCCAAACCGTATTTATAAGCCGCACGGCGTACATCTTCTTTCATTGTAACCGGAAATCCCATGTTATGCGTTACCAGAGTATCGGGTTTTATAACTTCGAGGAGCGGACCTAATTTATTGTCAAAGAAGTTGTAAGGAGCTTGAATTTTCTTTCCGCCTTGTTCTATTTGCTTGTAAAGAGGTTTCCAGTCGCGGTTTTCCGGTTCTCCGCTTCCGCAAACCCATTGTATTCCGTAGATCGTCTCGGTATTCAGCAGAGTTTGAAGATGAGGAAGTTCACCGATTCCGTCAAGATGATAAAAAGGCTTGTCGAGGCGGGCGGCGGTTGTTTTGAGCTCGGGAGCTACAAATTTATCGAACATTTCCGGTCCTATCATATAACAGAAATCACATTGCAGCATATATGAAGGTCTTTCGCTGTAAATACCAGCCCATGCAGAATAGCCTTGAGTATACGGGGCTATTATATCGTGGATTTCATCATAATATTTAAACCACATTACCTGTAATTCATTTACGCAGCGAAGCACTTCTTCCGGTTCGTCGTATAATTCATAAAGAAGCTGTTCGGATGTACGGAATGAAGCCAATATGTCAAGTATTCCGCCGAGATCCGTTTGAGCCATTAAAACTTCACCGCCCCATTTTTCGACACCGGCAATGTAAATATCTTTTACGCGCCTGAACCAAATGTTATCCGGATCATACTCAAAATGGAGATCTTTTATCGGAATATCTTCCTTGCGGTCAAACCAAACGGTTTCCGGTTTAGCATTGAATTCACATCCCATAAAAGCGGCTGCAACCCCGGGGCCGAACGCGTGCGTATATACTATCGGATATCCGTCTCCGCCCCATTCGCAGCAGGAAAGATCAAAATCGAATCTGTCAATTATCTGCTCGGGAGTTATCGAAAGATCGGCGACGTTTGAAAAAGCCAGCGTAGGGTTCGGAGGTGCGGGTCTGCCCGGATCGCATCCCCAAAATATAATAGGCAGAATCGGACGCCCGAGATTACCTTCCCAAAATTTTTTATAGTTTGCCCGCAGTTTATTCCAATTATCATCGTTAAAACGTATCATTATAATTCTCCGTATTTTATTTTTGTATATAAACACCCAAAAATACACATGAATAGTTTATAACATATTTTCTTAAAATTTTCAAGCTTAATTAACAAAATAATTGTTGTATTATAACAGCGGAAGATATACAATATAGACTAATTAATACGATTTTGGCCGTTTATGTGCTTATAATTTAATAAAATAATATACAGGAGAATAAAACTAATGATATACGAAAATTTGAATTATTTAATATCCGCGGATCCGGAACTAGGCGAAGCGGTAAAAGCGGAATTTGAACGCCAGCAAAACGGAATTGAACTAATCGCATCTGAAAACTTTGTATCGGAAGCAGTTATGGCGGCTGTTTCTTCTGTTTTAACAAATAAATATGCCGAAGGATATCCGGGAAAACGTTATTACGGCGGATGCCAAATGGTAGATATCGCAGAAAATTTGGCTATCGAACGCGCCAAAAAATTATTCGGAGCGGATCATGTTAATGTACAGCCGCACAGCGGAGCACAGGCAAACACAGCTGTATATCTGGCGCTTCTCCAGCCCGGAGATACGGTTCTCGGAATGAATTTGGCTCACGGCGGGCATTTGACGCACGGCAGCCCTGTCAATATATCGGGTCTTTATTACAACTTTATTCCGTACGGTGTTGACGATGTGACAAACCGTATCGATTATGATAAGCTTGCGCAGTTAGCGGAAGAAAAACGTCCTAAAATGATTGTTGCGGGAGCGAGCGCTTATTCGCGTATCATAGACTTTCCGCGTCTTTCCGAAATAGCAAAAAATGTCGGTGCGTATTTTATGGTCGATATGGCTCATATAGCGGGTCTTGTCGCAGCGGGACTTCATCCTTCTCCTGTCCCTTATGCCGACATCGTAACAACCACAACACATAAAACACTGCGCGGTCCGAGAGGCGGTATGATTATGTGCCGCGAAGAATTTGCGGCTGCAATTAATAAAGCTGTATTTCCGGGTATACAGGGAGGACCGCTTATGCATGTAATCGCAGGTAAAGCCGTTTGTTTCGGAGAAGCTTTAAAACCCGAATTTAAACAATATCAGCAGCAAATAATAAACAACGCAAAAGTTTTGGCGCAGACTCTGCTTGATGAAGGCTTTGATTTGGTTTCCGGCGGAACTGACAACCACTTGATGCTTGTTGATACCAGAAACTTTAATATAACAGGTAAAAAGCTTGAAAAGCAGCTTGATGAAGTTCACATAACAGTCAACAAAAATGCTATTCCAAATGATCCTGAAAGTCCGTTTACGACAAGCGGAATACGCGTCGGAACTCCCTCCGTTACGACACGCGGAATGGGTGAGGATGAAATGCGTTTAATAGGACGTTTGATAAAACTTGCCACAACCGATTTTAAAGCGAAAAGCAATTATATAAGAAGAGAAGTCGCGGGTTTATGTGAAAAATTCCCGCTGTACGGATACCGTAAAATATAGTATAATATAATAAAAAATATATAATTATTACAAGGCAGTTTTTATGTATAATGTAAAAGAGCATATTGACCGGGCTATCACCGCCGGATTTTCACAAGCCGGAGAATTAAATGTTAAATCTCTTGTATTCATGCCCGAAGTGCGTGATATGTGCGCTGCCGGGAGATGCAATCAATACGGTAAAAACTGGAGGTGCCCTCCGGGATGCGGTTCGATAGAGGAAGCAACCGAGCGTGCCGCCAAATACGGATTCGGAATTATAGTACAGACTATAGGGATTATGGAAGACGAATTCGATTATGAAACGATAAGCGAAGCCGGGAGCCGACACAAGGATAATTTTGATAATTTAGTAGGACAATTAAAAACCGAATATGATGATATCTTACCAATGGGTGCGGGAACCTGCACTATTTGTAAAACATGTACATATCCGGACGCTCCCTGCCGATTCCCTGATAAATCAATTTCTTCGATGGAAGCATACGGTCTTTGGGTCAGCCGCGTGTGTGAACTATCCGGAATACCATACAATAACGGAAAAAATACAATAACCTACACAAGCTGTTACCTGCTTAAATAATAAAAACGTAATTACACCTGGAGTTATAAATAAGTAATGAAATTAAAAAAAATAACCTTTCTATTGATGGCTTTAGTTATCATGTCTCTTATGATAATTACATCATGTTCAAAAAAAGAAAACCCTGAAAATAAATTAGGAGAAGATTCTGTTAAGGATTTAAATCCTTATGCCCGTTATGCCGAATTAAATTTATCAGAATATATCAAAATTGGACAGTACTTGGGTTTAGAATTGATAAGCATCGATCCTACTGTTTCAGATGAGCAGCTTAATAATTATATTAATGAACTTCTTGCTCAAAACAAAGGAACGAACACTGTCACAGACCGTGCCGTCGCAAGCGGAGACACTGTTATGATAACATATGATGGCAAATTGGATGACATGGATACTCCGGAAGGCCTTTCAACAGGAGAAACACAGCAATCACTGGAGATCGGAAGCGGAGTATATATTGCGGGTTTTGAAGACGGTCTTATAGGGGTTATGCCCGGTGAAACCGTAGAATTACATCTTGTATTTCCGGAAGTATATTCATTTAATGAAGATTTAGCCGGACATCCCGTTACGTTCACAGTTACGGTACACGGAATAAGCGTTCCGTTTACTCCGGAGCTTGACGATTATTTTGTGGCTTCGATTTCTGATTACAATACGGTGGACGAATTTAAATCGGCGACAAAGCTTGATTTATATGCCGAAAACGTAGAATCCGCAAAAGCGGAACTGATATCTTATATCTGGACAACCGTGCAGGAAAATTCGGAAATAATAAAATATCCGCAGGAAATGATAGATATGTATATCACGGATATGAATGATTATTATACCGAATACGCACAATATAACGGTTATGAATCTCTTGAAGTAATGCTCAGCGAACAATACGGAAAAACACTTGACGAATTCAAAGAAGAATCTCTTAGTTACGCGCAGGATACAATCAGCGAAGAAATGGTATTATATTCTATCGCAAAAGCGGAAAATCTTTGGATTTCTCAAGAGGAATATGACAGCGGGCTTCAAAAATATACTACTTTATACGGATATGCTACTACCGCGGAATTTGAAGAAGAATACGGTGAACCTATGATACGCCAAAGTTTGCTTTGGGATAAAACCCTTGAATATTTATATACAAACGCTCTGTTCGTAGATTAAAAGAAGTATAAGCTGTAAAAAACAATTGTTTCATTTCTTTTTAGCATTATAAATATTACCGTGTAATTGCAATTTTCAAATTGTATTTTACGCGGTTTTTTATATTTATAGATATATTTTTAATTTTGCCGATATTATAAATACATACGTTTTGTTTTTGTAAAACGCTTGATTTTTCAAATAAACTTTGTTAAAATTGGATATATAATATCATGCAATAAAACATTTTTAAAGTTATAAAGGCTTTTGTTTACCTTCATTTGAATTTTACTAATTTTTTCTAAGTTTTATCTTAATTAATTTATTATATTTAAAACAGTTTTACTACAACAAAATATATCAGAGGTTATTTATAAATGAAAAAATTAAATGTTGCTATAATCGGTCAAGGAAGAAGCGGAAGAGATATCCACGGTGCATATTTATCAACTCCCGGAGCAAAAGATTTTTTTTGTTTAAAAGCAGTTGTTGATACTTTAGCGGAACGCCGAGAACGGGCACAACGCGAATACGGATGTGAAGCTTTCGCGGATTACCGCGACCTTTTTTCACGCTGTGACATAGATATTGTAATTAATTCTACTTTCAGCGATTTGCATTATCCGATAACACGTGAACTGCTTGAAAACGGTTTAAACGTAGTAAGCGAAAAGCCTGCCGCGCGTTATGCTTCTCAATTAGACGAATTGATTAACATAGCGAATGAGAAAAAAGTTATGTACAATATATTCCAGCAATCCCGATTTGCCGCTTATTTCAAAAAGATAAAAGAAATTATAGCCTCGGGTGTTCTCGGGCGTTTAATTGAAATAGACATTGTATTTAACGGTTATTCACGCCGCTGGGATTGGCAAACACTGCAATCGAGATCCGCCGGTGCTTTGCTAAACACAGGTCCTCATCCGCTGGATCAAGCTTTGAATTTACTTGACATGTATAACGATATGCCGAATATTTTTTGCCGAATGGATTGCGTAAATACTTTCGGAGACGCGGAGGATTATGTAAAATTAATTATCACAGCACCTCAAAAGCCTCTTATTGATATATCTATATCGTCATGCGACGCATTCCCTTCATACACATATAAAATTCACGGAGAATTCGGCGGGCTTATCGGAAGTTTAAATAACATCGAATGGAAATATTATAAAAAAGATGAAGCACCCGAACAAAAATTGATCCGCGAACCACTTTGCAAAGCTGACGGAACACCTTCTTACTGTTCTGAAAATTTGATTATGCATACAGAAAAATGGGATTGTCAAAACAATGTATTTGCGGAAGCCGTAGCGGATTATTATAAAATGATATATGACCATTTGACAAAAGGGGTACCGATGGAAATAATGCCTTATCAAATACGCCAGCAAATAGCGGTAATCGAAGAATGTCACCGTCAGAATCCGCTTCCGAAAATAGATTGATTTTTATTTTTGACAAAAGTTTTTGGGTACCTTTTTTCAAAAAAGGTACAAATCCCAACGTAAAAAGTTTTCCACAGACAAAAGTTTTTGGGTACCTTTTTTCAAAAAGGTACAGTGTTATGAATATTAATACTGATTTATACCGTGTGTTTCTAGCCGCTGCGGAAGCAAAAAGCGTTTCGGAAGCGGCGAGGCGGTTGTATGTCACCCAACCAGCCGTTTCCAATTCTTTAATACAGCTTGAAAATCTTCTCGGAGTTCGTTTGTTTATACGGGAAAACCGGGGGATATCTCTGACTGCCGAAGGCGAAATATTGTACGAAAATGTCCGTAACGCTTTCCGTTTTTTGCATACAGGCGAAGAAAAAATTCGGGATATGATTGAGCTTCGAGGAGGAGTATTGCGAGTCGGGGCAAGTGATATGACTTTGCGGTTTTACCTGCTTGATTATATAGAAAAATGGATATCACGCTATCCGGCAGTAAAATTAAATATAACAAACGCTCCTACTCCGCAGACAGTATCAGCTTTAAAATCCGGACACATTGATTTCGGAGTAATAAGCGAGCCTGCCGGAATTACTGACGAAGATATAATACAAATTAGAGTTAAGCATATAAAAGATGTAATTGTCGCGTCAAATAAATATGCTTTAGGTAAAGACGGATCTGATGTATCCTTGGAGCAGCTATCAAAAAATACTTTGATAATGCTAGAGAGAGGAACATCTACACGCAGATATATTGATTCCATTCTTCCCGAACTGCGTGACCCCGATATCGAGCTTGCAACCAGTGATTTAATCCTCGATTTTGCAAAAAGAAGTATCGGAGTTGCATTTATTGTGGAAGATTTTGCCGAACAGGCACTTGCTGACGGAACGCTTCATAAAATAAAACTTGATAAATTTATTACAGGGCGGAATTTTCTTTTGATTTTCAGTAAAAAATATCCTATGAGTTCGGCGGCTAAAAGATTTATAGCAGACCTCGGATATTCAGAATATCTATAAAACATCATACGAAACGTTTAATATTTAGAAATTTAAAGATTTATAATTTAGATTAAGAGATTTAAAACTATGGATAATGATACTTCCGATATTTTTTATCGGTTTTCCCCCTTTATACAGGATTATATTTATAAAAATAACTGGGAACAGTTAAGAACAGTTCAGCTTGACGCGGCTAAAGTTTTGTTTGAAACAGATCATAACCTTCTGCTTTCATCCTCGACGGCATCCGGTAAAACCGAAGCGGCATTCTTTCCTATCATATCAATGCTTGTGGAAGAACCTCCCGCTTCATTCGGAGCAATTTATATCGCGCCTTTGAAAAGCTTGATAAACGACCAATTTGAAAGGCTTGATGAACTGCTTGATTTATCGGGTATTCCCGTTTTTCACTGGCACGGCGATGTTTCAATGTCGCATAAAACCAAAGCTCAGAAGAATCCGCAGGGGATATTGCAAATAACACCGGAATCACTTGAAAAAATGCTTATGAACCGCCCGAACGATGTCATTCGTATGTTCGGAAGCCTCCGGTTTGTGGTAATAGACGAACTGCATATCCTAACCGGAACAGACAGGGGAAATCAAATAATTTGCCAGCTTTCAAGACTTGGGCAATTAATCGGATATCACCCGCGCAGAGTGGGTCTTTCAGCCACAATAGGTGATGTAAGGATTGCGGCGGATTGGCTGGGCGCAGGGTCGGGACGAGAAACCGACGCACCTGAACCGGAAAGAAAAAAAACATCATGGCGGCTCGGAATCGAACATTTTTATATACAAACGGATTCAGCCGACCAAACCGACCGTAAAAACATGATGATCGAACGTGACGCCGAGGGAAATCCGATCGGAATAAATTACGGGACTGCGGAGCTTGACCCGGGTTATGAATATATTTACGATTGCGTTAAAGATAAAAAATGTCTGGTTTTTTCAAATTCGAGAGAAGAAACCGAATATATAACCGCAACACTCCGGCAAATAGCGGATCACAGAAACGAACCGGATATTTTTCAGATACATCACGGTAATTTATCCGCCGCTATACGCGATGAAGCGGAAACACGGCTGCGCGATGATGAGCAGCATACGGTAACATGCGCGACCGTTACATTAGAACTTGGAATCGACATCGGAAGACTCGAAAGAGTAGTTCAGCTTGATTCTCCCAACACCGTTTCCAGTTTTCTTCAAAGAATAGGGCGTTCCGGAAGACGCGGAGATCCGCCTGAAATGATGCTTGTTATGCGTGAGGAAAATCTTCTACCGAACACTCCCCTGCCCCAAATGATTCCGTGGGGATTTTTGCGCGCTATTGCGATTATACAGTTATATCTGGAAGAACGATTCATCGAACCGCCGAACATTAAAAAAATGCCTTTCAGCTTAATGTTTCAGCAAACACTCAGCGTTCTTGCTTCCTCCGGCGCGCTTTCAATGAAAAATTTAGCGGAAAAAGTAATGTCGCTGCCTCCTTTTGCCGCCGTCACAAAAGAAGATTATAAAAAGCTGCTTCTTTCAATGCTTAAAAACGATTTCCTTGAGCTTACCGACGAAAAAGATTGTATTGTCGGCTTAAAAGGGGAGAGGCTGATAAACAGTTTTAAATTTTTAGCCGTATTCAAAGACAGCGATGACTATACTGTAAGATGCGAAGCCAATGAAATCGGAACAATTACATGGCCGCCTCCCGTCGGAGACAGATTGGCTCTCGCCGGAAGAGTCTGGGAAGTGGAAGAGATTGATTTAATACGCAAGCTTGTTTATGTAAAAAGCGTCAAAGGCAAAATGGAAGTTGAATGGCCAGGCGACGCTGGAGAGATCCACACGCGTATTCTGGAGAGAATGAAGCAGGTTTTGGAAGAGGATACCGTATACCCTTATCTTAAACGAAACGCCCGCCAGAGGCTGGAGGTTGTGCGTAATCTTGCCCGTAATACAGGTATGCTTGAACATTCGCTTGTACATTTGGGAGGGATGACCTGGTGTTTGTTCCCGTGGCTTGGTACGAGATCGTTCAGAACATTACGTAAATTTATTAAACGCAACGGTTCACCCGTCAAGCTTTCAAATTTAGAATACGACGGCTGCTATTATATAACATTCAAAATGGAAGAAAACTGCGATTATAAACTGATTAAGCATCTTTTTGATAAAATGCAGCGTGATGGTATAGATAAAGCTCAGTTAGCCGGAACAAGTCCGCCGATATTTGAAAAATATGACGATTGTATTCCGGTCGAACTATTGCTTCATGCTTATGAAGAAGACCGGCTGCGTACAGATGAAATAGAGATTCGTCTGCCGCAGATACTTGCTGAATTTAACGAATAATATAATTATGATATATATAAAAAATCAGGGGGATTATTTTTAATGTCAGTATCTGGCTCTATAATACGAATAACTAATAAAATATTTAAACTTCCGGTACATCCTTTTAATTTAGCCAACGATAAAAAAATGAGTTATGCCGAATGGCAATACGAAAAAGGAGCGGAAACGGTAAAATATTATAAGCAAAAATATAAAAACTCCATAATGTTCGAAGGCAAAAACGTACTCGATATCGGATGCGGAGCGGCTGGTAAAAGTCTTTATTACATTAAAATGGGTGCGGAACGCGTTGTAGGAATTGATATTATTCCCAAATATGAACGCGAAGCGACAGATCTGGCAAAAAAACTCGGTTATTCCGAAAGATTCGTGTATATCAACGCTTCCGCCGATGAACTTCCCTATCCTGACAATTCATTTGATACAATTATTATCAATGATGCAATGGAACATTTTTCCAGACCCGAAGAAGTTCTCACCGAAGCAATACGGCTTTTACGTCCGAACGGAAATTTGTTTATAAACTTCCCGCCGTACGGTCATCCCTACGGAGCGCATTTGAGCGATGCGATAGCTTTGCCCTGGTCGCAGTACTTAATTCCGGAAAGCGGTTTAATCGATTCATATAAATCAATTGTAAAAGATTTACCGGACGGAAAAGAACGCATAAATATGAGAATATACACCGACCGCAACGGAAACGAACATCTCGGGTATATAAACAAAATGACAATATCACGCTTTAAAAAAATTCTGCGTTCGATGAACATAAAACCCAATTATTACGCGGAAATCCCGCTTCGTAAATTTTTACTTCCGCTTTCTAAAATACCCTTTATAAAAGAAATATTTGTGAAAATGGTAGTCTGTGTTTTAATCAAACCCGATCCCGAGGCTCAAAAAGCGGAGCTTAAAAATACAAATAACATAAGATAAAAGATAAAATTTAATGGATAATGGAAAACAGGATATTCCCGAATGGCTTTCAAGGCAGGAAGCGCTTATCGGAGCAAAAGCAATTTTACATTTGAAAAAAAGCAGAGTTCTTCTTGCGGGAGCCGGCGGAGTCGGCGGATTTATAGCGGAAGGATTGATTCGCGCGGGTATAGGAGCTATATTTGTCGTTGACCGCGATATAGTTGATATAACAAATATAAACCGTCAGATTATAGCGGACACAGAAACAATCGGACTCGGAAAAGCTGAACTTATCGTAAAAAGAGCAAAAAAAATCAACCCCGAAATAGAAGCTGAGGGTGAAATGATATTTATAAGTCCGGAAAATGCCGGAGATATTATCGATAATTCAAAACCGGATTTTATAGCGGACGCGGTAGATAATATTACTGCGAAGCTCGCCTTGATAGAAAACGCAAAAAAAAGAAATATTCCGATTATCTCCTGTATGGGGACGGGAAATAAACTCGATCCCTCAAGATTCCGTATAACCGATATCAGCAAAACAAGTGTATGCCCGCTTGCCAGAATCATGCGCCGCGAACTAAAAGCAAGAGGTATTGAAAGCGGAATCCCCGTTTTATGGAGTGATGAAGAACCCCGAAAAACAAATACGCGGACTCCCGCTTCGATATCCTATGTTCCTTCGTCAGCGGGTCTTATGATAGCAGGCTATATAATACGCGAACTTTTTAAGAACTGCTCCGAAAAAATTTCGGATTTTCTTTGAAATTACCCCACATCTTTTCGGGAAAACAAAACTTTTTTAAAAAGTGCCGGATAAGCCGCCAAAACCCAAACTACAGATAAAAAGTACCGGAGCATATCGGATATTATATTTTCATGTAATAATATTTTCAAGCCTTCCTTTATAATAAAAGCGACTGCCAAACCTAAAATACATTTGACAAACTGTGTTATTATACGGTTTGTTTTTGTTTTAAAATTGATATATTTATGTTCAAGGAACCATCCTGCGCCGAACCCCATTCCGGCTCCCGCTGCTTTCGCACAATCGGAAACATACTTGTATTCAATTATACCGCTATTGAGCAAAATCAGCGCGTATGAAGCAAGCAAAACGGAAAGAACGGATAAAACAACCGATAACAATGTATTGTAAAAATTATTATTTTCGTTTTTGCCCGGAATGAAATAGAAAACAAGCAATATAATGAAGCTTATAAAAAGCGCGCAGATAACATCCGATAAAGTGTGTACTCCTAAATAAAGTCTCGAAACCGCGACACCGGTTACCGCGGTCAGGCATAGGATTTTCGGCAATGTTTTTTTTATGTACAGGAACAGAGAGCCGTACATGGCCGCCGCTCCCTGCGTATGTCCGCTGGGGAATGAATATCCGGTAGCCGTGGTCATAGCTTCATCTACCGCTTTAAACGATTTATCAGCTATCCACGGACGATCCGCACGGACTGTAATTTTTAAACCCTGCACCAATATTCCCGATATAAAATAAACAAGTCCGATTTTGTAAGCCAGTTTTTTATCAATACTCCAATATATTATACATATAGCGGCAATCAAAAAAATTTCTTCTCCGAAAAAAGTACAAAAACGAAAAAAATAAGTCAGATAAGGGTTTCTTATCGCTTCTAAAAAATATAGTGTTTCCATGTTTGTTTTTTTATAATTACTCCTCCCGGTTTGTGATTTTATTTTTCCATTTATATTTTTCCGCCAACATAAAAATTATCAATAATGAAAACCCGGTGGCCGATGAAATAATACCCTCTTTTAACATAGGAGGAATATATTCTAAAATTATACGGCTGCTCTCATTAGTTTTAACGCAAATAAAAGTATCCGCTCCGCTGAGAAATTCGGCTTTGGTTTCAGTTTTGTTTTTATATAAAGATGCGCTCCACCCGTCTTCGCAAGGTATGGTTGTAAACATTAAACTTTTTTCGTTATCTGAGGGGGGTATATCAATTATTATTTTATTATCTTTAAATTCGCAAACCGCCGCGCCGCTTTGCAATTGTCCGATTTTTGATGTATAATCAGTATCAAGCAAAAACAGCTGTACCGATAAATCGTTATTAAATTCTTCTTCTGCCGTCAAAGTAAATTTTATATCTTCATCGACCGCGTATTTTCCGGTATAAAGCATATAAGGATAAGGTCCGAGCGATGTTTCATAGGAAATGTTATACAAATCTCCCTTACCCTCATCTTCCATCGGGGTACTTATCTTCGGAAGATTTATTTTAAGAGGAGTGTAATACATTGAATTTATATAAACAAAAACATATCCTTCTTTTTTTGCTTTCGAATTAACCGTGATCAGATTTTTATCTTTCACAAGAAAGACTTCCTGCTCCGAAAATAAATTCCCTCCGAAATCTTCTCCGCATAAAGAAGATAAAAGCATTTCTTGATTTTTTGCCGGATTTAACGATTTATCAGAGGCAAAATTTAATATTTCATCAGATACTAAAAAAGCTGCCGGAAGGGCGTCCGCGTTTTCGTATATATCTATCAGCGGAATGTAACTTCCTTTAACGGGGGTTATTTTATTATATAAATCCTCGCTGTAATGCGAATCCAGCCTTTTTATAAAATTGCGTTCGGCAAAACTTTGATCTTTAAGATCGAGAATATAAGATATTCCAAAAATATCGTCAAGCAACGGCGTAGATCCGAAATAAGAAGTCCAATAAGGAGAAGAAGCATATCCCAAATTCTTCATGAGCGAATAAAGCTTACTGTTATAGATCGAAGAGTAATGAGTAATACCTCTGTATCCGAAAGCAAGTGAATCGTTTAAATAACGAAAATATGTTTTTTCCGTGCGTTTGGTTGTATCGGGAATGTTTTTTACCGCTTCATTTGCCGATTTATAAACCAGGTTATACGAATCATCCGGGTAATAACCGAAATAAACAGCTTCATTGTAACGCAAACCGTATACCGCATTTGAAATAATTTCTGTCATTATAATTATTCCGCAGGTCATCGTTACAGCGGAAGGAACTCTTCCCCGAAATACATCAAGCTTTATAACGGAAAGGGAATAAGCCGCGGCTAAGATAATACAGAAAGAAATTATAAAAGAATATCTGGCTGGAAAACCTATTGGATTTTGTCCCAGGTGAAGAATTAAATCAAGGGGATTGAATAGAAGCGGAAGCGAAGAAGCTCCTATAAGCCATATAAAAGCACCTATTCCCGATTTTTTCGATATTAGGGAATATAATATTCCAAAAAGCGTCAATAACACGCAAATCGAAGCTATATATAATTGCGGCGTATCCCTGTTATATACAAAAGGTAATAATTTTCTGATACTTTGCAAAAGCGAATTAAAATTCACAGCCGCGTAAACAAGAAAAACAACCGCCGACGCGATGTAAAAAACTTTTTTGATATTTCGGTTTATTTGTCTGTATAAAAATCCCGGCCGTAATTTTTTAAATGCGGTACAAGTCCACAAAACCGCCGCTCCGGCTGTTATGAAAATTATAACCGCAGTAAAAATTTTTCCGCCGCTGAAAAACCGAAGTAACAGATTGTCTGCCGAAAGTTTCGATTCTGAAAGTTTTTTAAACGCGGGAAGCCAAATAAAAGATGAAACCGAAAGAGCTGTTAAAACGGATGCGAAATAACGGAGCAGCAAATCCGGTGTTTTTTCATAACCGAGGAAAAGCAATAAAAAAATTAAATATACAGCGGTGAAAGCGGCTATCATAAAACCTATATAAAAATTTATGATAATCGAAAATGAAAGAGTTATTATAAAAGCATAAGGCAGGCGTGATATAAAAAAATGCTCCAGCGACCAAAAAACAAGCGGAAGTAAATACAGCGCGTCCAGCCATATTATATTCATAGAATACATAACCGCCCAGCCGCAGAACACGTATATGCACCCGAATATAGGAGTAAACCTGATATCCAGCGAAAAAAGTTTGGTTTTTTTAAGATACATCGCACATGTAAACGAAGCTGTCATAATCTTTAAATAATATATAGCGGTAACAGCGGAAACAACAGATGAAGCCGGAAACAAAAGCAACAGCAAATTAAACGGCGACATTAAATAATAAGCTGCCAGGGTGTAATAATCTCCCCCGAAGCTTCTGGAAAATGAATAAAATATATTCGCTTTACCGGTTAAAACATTTCGCCACGAGGAATAAAAATCAATGTATTGGCTGCCGAGATCGTATATCAAAATACTTTTATTTCCGGAAGGTTTTATTCCGCATACCGAAAAAACAGCGAATAATACTACCGCAGGCAATATAAAAGCTACCGAAGCATAAAAAACATCATTGAATTTTATCTTTTGGAATATTTTCATTTTTTGTTTTGACCCTTTTATTGAAAAACGGCATTTTATTGAATAAATTAAATTTAATTAAAAAGGGAAGAATTCCTTCGAGAGGAAGTTGTGCGAGTATAACTGCCGCAAAGATTAATATACATCCGAACAATTCACGCATACTCAAAACTTCCTTCAAAACAAGCCATCCGGCAAGAACCGCAAAAACAGATTCCAAGCTCATCAGCAGCGATGCTACAACAGGTTTTGTATAACGCTGTGCGATTATTTGAAAAGTAAAAGCTATCCCGCTGGAAAGAAGTCCGGAATATAAAATCGGTACCCGGGCTGCTATAATAAAATTCAAATCCGGTTTTTCGAAGATAAACATGAATACACTGCTTATTATTCCATTAATTAGAAATTGTATGCAAGAAAGACGGACACAATCTGTTTTCGGGGCAAAATAATCTATAACAATTATATGTAATGAATAAAAAAAAGCACAGCCGATAACCATAATATCGCCGTAGTTCAGCGAAACCGATTCTTTTTTTATACATAACAAATACATCCCGCAGACAGCGATGACGACGGCAATATAAACATTGAAACCGGAACGCTTCTTTAAAAACAAACCGATTATCGGAAGTATTACTATATAAAGGGCTGTTAAAAATCCCGCTTTTCCCGCTGTAGTATATTTTATACCTATCTGCTGAAGGGAAGAAGCCGCAAAAACTATAAATCCGCATATAACACCGCCTTTTATTAAAAAAAGCTTTTCCGTGCGGTTCATTTTTTTCGGAGAAAAACCAATACGGTCAAACAAAAAAATAAACGGAACAAGAGCCGCACTTCCGATAAAAGACCTGACCGCGTTAAATGTAAACGGTCCCACATATTCCATTCCTACCGATTGTGCCACAAAAGATGTTCCCCATATAAGAGCTGCGATAATCAGCATGATATTGCCGCGCGCTGAATGATTTTTATTATTTGTTTTTATACCGGAGTGCTGTAAAACTTCTTTGTTGTTCATTTATTGTTTCAACGGTTTCCCGTCTTTTTCCGTTTCGTTTTCATTATTATATATATTTATCAAATTTTTTGCGTAAAGCATATTGGCATATGACATAGTGACAGCTTGTATCAGAGCTATATCCGGAGAAAGTTCCTGCATCGGTATTATTTCTTTTTTTGTGAATACCGATTTAATCGAATTTTCAAAACCTTCGCAAAATAAATCATAAGCTCGTTCGATGTTATGCTGGGATCTTATTATCAAAATACCCTGAGCTATTTCCGATAAGCTCATAAACTTTTTTAAAAGACCCACAACTAAAAAATACGCTAAATGATTGCGGGTATATTTTTTGTTTTTAGGCGGAGCTATTTTCTTTTGTTTTACATAATTATTAATCATTGTCCTGGTAATGATTTTTTCTTCTTCGTTTTCGGCAAAAACCGCCGTATGCTTGTCAATCAAACTAACAACCTGATCCATATATAATTCTATATCGGGAAGCTCGTTCCATCTCGGGCAGTGATAGTTTATGATATCTTCAGAGGAATACATATATTATTCTCCAAATTTATATATATCTGTATTTTATGTATTAAAATTACGTTTAGCTGAAAATAATATTATTACATTTTTGATGTATTTTATCATAATCGTTATTGCCCGTCAATAGAACGATGTTTTCCAATAAAAAATTTACAAAGCCATCTTGATATCGTAATAATCTCTTTATATAATAGTTGTCAAAACTATGTATATTTAAAATTAATTAAAAATACATGAGTACTTAAAGCATTTAATAAAAATTTAATAAATCTTTTACTATATTATTGATGAAAGGTCCTGCTATATGAAAAGGCAAAAAAATTATCCACTTTATGATATCGCGTATTTTTCAACTATAAAAGAAATGATTACACTGGCTGAAAAACAAGCGGGAGATAAAATTGCTTTTAAATATAAAACCGAAAAAGAAAATATTGTATGTGTAACATACAGCGAATTCCGTTCCGACACAATAGCTCTCGGATGCGCTTTAACAGAACTTGGAATTTCTTGTGACCATGTGGCTTGTATCGGAGATAACAGCTATAATTGGCTCGTCAGTTTTCTTACAATGCTCGGTTCCTCCGGCGTTTTTGTTCCGATTGACCGCGAACTTCCTCCGGCAGATATAAAAAATATTTTAAACAGCAGCGACAGTACAGCGGTATTTTATTCGAATTCATATGACAATATAATGGATGAACGAAAAGCCATTCCGGGAGTCAAATATTTTATAGGATTTGATCTTGAAGAGGACAGTGCGGACGGCGTTTATCTTTCATTTAAAAAATTGCTCAGCCGTGGATATGAACTTGCGAAAATTGACGCGGAGCCTTATATGTCGCAAAAAAGCGACCCTAACGCTTTAAAGCTTTTAGTTTACACTTCGGGAACAACCGGAATGGCAAAAGGTGTCATGCTATCGGAACATAATATAGTTTCGTGTGTTTATTACGGACTTCAAATATCAACGGTATACGATGTATGTTTGTCGGTTTTGCCTTATCATCACACATATGAATCGGTTTGCGGAATACTTGTTTCGCTGCACATGCACTCAACGATTTGTATCAATGACAAGCTCCGCAATGTATTGAAAAATCTGCAATTATTCAAACCGTCATATATTATGTTAGTTCCGGCTTTTGCCGAAACTTTTTACAAAAAAATATGGTCCACCGCTAAAGAGAACAAAAAAGACGGGGCTTTGAAAAAACTCATCGGAGTCAGCAACGCTATGCGGAATACCGGTATTGACATGAGAAAGAAATTTTTCAAATCAATCCATACCAACTTCGGGGGGAACCTACGCAAAATTGTATGCGGAGGAGCGCCGATACGACAGGAAATAGGACAATTCTTTGATGATATCGGAATTACATTGGTAAACGGTTATGGTATCACGGAATGTTCGCCTCTTGTCACCGCAAACCGTGATTATTTCAACGATTGGAGTACAACCGGAGTTAAACTGCCTTGCCTTGATATTAAAATCGAAAATCCCACCTCAGACGGAAACGGTGAAATAATGGTAAAAGGCGACAGCGTCATGCTCGGTTATTATAAAAACGAAGCTGCGACAAATGCTGTTTTATCTCCGGACGGATGGTTCGCTACGGGAGATTACGGAAATATAAACGAACTCGGGCAGCTTACGATCACCGGACGCAAGAAAAATTTAATAGTTTTATCAAACGGTAAAAATATATATCCGGAAGAAATTGAAAATTATTTAATGGCTATTCCATACGTGGAGGAAATAATCGTTTATTCGCTGCGCGATGAATCCGGCGGAGAAATTTCACTTTGTGCGGAAGCATTTTTGAACGAAGAAAAATTAAAGGAGCTGAAAATCACAGATCCGAACGAATCACTCAAACGCGATATAACGGGAATGTGCCGCTCGCTTCCTTCATACAAACATATACAAAAAATTGTTATAAGAGAAACGGAATTTGATAAAACAACATCTAAAAAAATAAAACGCTCGCATTAAAAATATAAATCGAAAAAACCTGCTTGAAACCAAAAATTCAGGCAGGTATTTTTAACCGTAGGAAAATTTTATGGCAGACAAACGCAGTAATAAAATATGGGAAAACGCGGATAATTACGATGATTTCGAATTATCCCGTCCGCAGTTATTCCGCGAAGAGACAAGAGATTTATTTTTCCGTTATTTCAGAATAAATCCGGAAAGCTTCATTTTGGAAAGAGGGTGCGGAACCGGAGTTATGACCCGTTTTATCGCTTCTGGGCTTAAAGGAGAAGGATTTATTACGGGTTTCGAATTGAGTAAAAGCTTTACATCTTACGGAAATCAAAAAATCCGTGAATACGGTCTTAGACCGTGAATACGGTCTTAATGAAAAGGCTAAAATAATAAACGCGGACGGATTTTCGCTGCCTTTTAATGATAATTCATTTGACGCAGTAATAAGTCATAATTATCTTTCCGTATTATCTGACCCGGAATCCGGAATTCTTGAAATGATACGGGTATGCAAACCCGGCGGCAATATATCTGTTTCCACATCGGCAAACTTCGGGGTAGGTTATAAATGGGAAGGAGAATATGATTTCGAAGGTTTTGAATTAATCCGTGAATTGTATGCAAAATATAACGCGGCTTACGGGAAAACTGTAACCACATCATCTCTAAAACAAAGCCATCAATGGCCTTCTCTTCGGTTCCCAAAGCTTTTTTCGGTTTGCAAGCTTGAAAACATTTCCATTATGCCATCCTCGTCTGTTTTTGCATATAACGACAACTACTGGTCTGATGAATACAGAATTAAAAAGATAAAAGACGATATAGGAAATGAAATACGAATCATATCTCAAAACAGTTTAAATCCGGATTTTGAAAAGAACGGTTTTACTTCCGCGGACAGCGAAGCTTTAATTCGTTTACTGAAAACAAAACAAGAATATCTTCTCAAAAATTACCGTGATGACGACAGCTGGGAATGGTCTGCCGGACTTTATTTCACCGTTACCGGACAAAAACCTATTTTGTAAACTTAGCATATTCCAAAACGGCTATTTTATCACAGCGTTCATTATACGCGTTTCCGTCATGACCCCTTACCCATACAAATTCAATTTTATGTTTTTCAATTAATACAAGCAGCTTTTCCCATAAATCCGAATTCAATGCGGGTGATTTATCGGCTTTTTTCCAGTTGTTGTTTCTCCATTTTTTTGCCCATCCGAGATTTATCGCATCTATTACATATTTGGAATCTGAATAAAGCGTAACATCGCAGGGTTCGCGCAGAGCTTCAAGCGACGATATAACTCCGGTAAGCTCCATGCGGTTGTTAGTTGTCATCACTTCCCCGCCGCTAAGTTCTTTTTCCAAAATTTCTCCGCTGCTTTTTACAAAAATAATTATAGCCGCCCATCCTCCGGGACCCGGATTTCCGGAACACGCTCCGTCGGTGTAAATATTTACATGTTTCATTATTGTTTCCTTTATCTTTATAAAATAAAATTGGGTATTCGGAAACGCGTTTGATTTTTTAAAATTAATAAAAATATCTTTAGAAAAGGGATTGGGTTAATTTATTTACATGAAAATAGAAAAAAGCTTATAAACATATATTCAAAAAAATATTATCTTGAAATAAGGAATACTTTATGTTAAACTTATATTAAGTATACGGAGTTTTGTTTTTTTGTATATTGTGATAAAATTCCGCTTTTTTGAAAGTGATGTAAAATGAAAAACGATATTATCAGCATACGGGGAATAAATTTTAATGATGTAGATTTAAACGAAGCCGTCGGAATTTGCCGCAATTTTTTATCTCAAAATTCCGGTTTTCAAAACATCTGTCATATAATTCACACGCCAAACGCTGAAATAGTACAAAAATGTATAGATGACCCAAAATATTATGATTTAATAAATTCCGCCGAGTTAATTATTCCCGACGGAGCCGGTGTTATTTTAGCTTCAAAAATACTTAAAACTCCTTTAAAAAAAGGTAAAGTTGCGGGAATTGAACTGGCGGAAAAGTTAATCGAGGAAGCCAGCCGAAACGGTTACGGAGTATTTTTTTTAGGAGGAAAACCGGGTATAGCCGAACTAACTGCGGAAAAAATGAAAGAAAAATATCCCTCTTTAATAGTTTCCGGGGTAAATGACGGATTTTTTAAAAAAATCGATACAATGGAATCCGCAAAAGAATATAAAAATTCGCGTATTTGCGGCGAAGAAGAAGCCGCCGTCATAAAAAAAATCAATGACAGCGGCGCTCAGATATTGTTAGTCTGTCTGGGTGTTCCGAAACAGGAAATATGGCTCAACGCCCACAAAAATGATCTTAATGTTAAATTGGCGGGCGGTTTCGGCGGCAGTTTTGATATTTATGCCGGGGTTTCACGGCGTGCGCCTAAATTTTTTATTACGCTTAACCTCGAATGGCTTTACAGGTTATTACGCGAACCCCGCCGTATAGGACGTATGATGAATCTGCCAAAATTTATTTTCGGAACATTATTTTTGAAAAAAACTCATAAAAAATAAATAATTTTTATAATTTGGAACGTCTTTTTAAACCATTTTGCGGCTTTTTAGATTCAGATTCAACCGAATATATGCCTTCTTTTTTAGCCAGTTCCCAATTTACATTCAAAACCTTAACGCTTTTTTTAGAATCAATTTTTTCGTCAGTCTGAAAAATATATTCATATTCCATTAATTTTCTAAGCGCTTCTGTTATAACATCACGGCCTACATTGTAATAACCCGAAACCGCATCGACTGTTCCCCAAAAAGTTGGATATAATTTTTTTGTTCCCCTGTTGCTTTCCTTCAGATATTTTAAATTTTTTAAGATCATTTGATAATAATCTATATACTCGTCTTTCTTGTCCGGATCAGGTAATTCCCTGCACCAGCTTGCGGTATTTTTAAGCTGTCCGCTGACTGCTCCGGAAACTCCGTATACTCCGACAGTTTTACCGCATTGATTTTTCAAAAAACTTGCGACTGAACTAAAATGTCCGTCACCTGAAAAAATAATAAAAACCGGTATATCATTTGAAGATATTGCCCGCTGATATATATGGTCAAGCATTATAAAATCTGTAAAATCTTTTGTCTGCTTGTTTGAGGCGTTTTGAGTTTCTATTATATAGTTTGTAACTTCTCTTATCCGCGGTATCTCCTGACGAAGCGATTGATTTGAAAAATCCGCGAATATATAAATTTCCCTTATGTCAAATGATTTTGATAATTCATCGCGCCACAGTTTAACATCTGGGCGGGTTTCATAAAGTTTTTGAAGTGATATATACCAGTGTTCAAAATCGACAAACGCAACAGCTTTTGGTTTCTTTGTTCTGGAACCGAATAAATTGCCAAATATTCCTGCTATACTAAAACCTCCTTTCTTATATCATTATATTTTAACCGGATAAATTGATATCAATCCATCCGTTCTTTTAAAATTTTCTTTACCTCTATAATTATATTCTATATTTTATAAAAAATCAACAGTAAAATGGAACCCGAATTAACAGGTTCCAAATAAATTTTTATTTTTTGATAAATTTATATAACATATATAAAAATTTTCCGCTATTTACTGTAAATCAAGTATCAAGTATCAAGTATCAAGTATCAAGTATCAATAATTTTCCGAGCCTTTAATTGTGAAATATCCCTGAGCGTGATCACAAACCGGGCAAATAGCAGGAGCTTTTACGCCTACATGAACATGACCGCAATTGGAACACTGCCAAATTACAACATCTTCACGGATGAACACAGTTTTATTATTAACCGATTCGAGAAGTTTTAAATATCTTTTTTCGTGTTCCTTTTCGATATTTCCAACCGCTTCAAATAAAAATGCTATTTTTTCAAAGCCCTCTTCTTTAGCTGTTTTCGCAAACGAAGGATACATGTCTGTCCATTCGGAATTTTCACCGCCTGCCGCAGCTTCAAGATTCAAAGCTGTAGACGATATATCATTTAAGAGCTTGTACCATATTTCAGCGTGTTCTTTTTCATTAGCCGCGGTTTCTTCGAATATTTTAGATATTTGAATATATCCTTCCTTTTTTGCGGCTGCCGCAAAATATGTGTATTTATTGCGCGCCTGACTTTCTCCCGCAAAAGCGGCTGCCAGATTAGCTTCTGTTTTTGATCCTTTAAGTTCTGCCATTTTTTATTCCTCCCGCTATCATAATTTATATTTTATATTTTTTATATATAAAGACAACCAAGCAAGTATCAAGTATAAACCCAAAACATCCATTATGCCTTTTCTTAGATATATACCTGATAAAATTATATATCAATAAACTTTCATAATCAAGGCATATTTATTAACTTTTTATTAGGAATTATTCCGAATAACATTTTTTTGGAGATAAAATGAAAAAGCAACTGATTATCGACGGCAACAATATTCTAAACCGAACCTTCTACGGTATAAGACCGCTAGTAACAAAGGACGGACTTCCGGTAAACGCCGTTTACGGTATGGTGTCAATTTTAATGAAACAGCTTGAAACGCTTCGTCCTGATTACGCCGCGATTGCGTTTGATCTTCCCGCACCGACTTTCCGCCATTTGCAGTATTCGGAATACAAGGCCAACCGTAAAGGAATGCCTGACGATCTGGCAAAGCAGCTTGCTCCGGCAAAAGAATGTGCGGAAGCTTTAGGATTAAAAGTAGTCGAAATAGCCGGTTATGAAGCCGATGATATATTAGGGACGCTTGCAGAAATTGCGCCTTGCGATACCATGACATATATTTTAACCGGAGACCGCGATTCTTATCAATTAATTTGCGATAAAACTCATATTCTTTATGTATCAACAAACGATACCTCCGATATGGGCAGGCAAGAATTTTTTGATAAGTACGGAATTACACCGGAACAATTTGTTGATCTCAAAGCTTTGATGGGAGACAGCTCCGACAATATACCCGGAGTTGCCGGTATAGGAGAAAAAACCGCGCTGAAATTGATTTCAGAAAACGGATCTCTCGATAACGTATATTCTAACATAGAAACGATAAACGCGGGAAAATCAGTCCGGGAAAAACTCATTTCCGGCCGTGAAAACGCCTACATTTCGCAAACCCTTGCCCGTATTGACCGATGTGTACCTATAGGTTTTGATTTTTCTGAACTTGAATATAAAGGCTATGATGAAACGCTTTTATTATCTCTTTTCAGAAAATTGGAATTCAACGCTTTTATAAAAAGATTGAATGTTGAAACAAAAATTTTTGATGAAAATAAAAGCTCCTCTCTTGTTTGCAATATAACAAAAGATGAACTGCTCTCACTTGACAAAGAAGTTTCTTTTTATATGAACGGAAGCGATATATATATCCATACTGAAAAATCCGCTTATTATTATAACAATATTTCTTTTGATTTTCCTTCCGAATTTTTTGCAAATAACCGCAGCATTACCGTTTTTGATATAAAAAGCACGCTTCATGCTTTGAAAATAAAATCCTCTGATATTATTTCGGGCTGTGATATTTTTGACGTTATGCTTGTCTGTTACGTTTTAAATCCTTCAAACAATTCAAACGAGCTTGAAAAAATAATAAACTCTTATCTTGACCGGCAAATAGGCAATAGTCCGGAAAAAATTTCAAGGGATTTATATGATCTCCGCAAAGTTTTACAAAATCTTCTTTCGGAAAACAAACAAAATTCCCTTTATTTTGATATCGAGCTTCCCTTAGCTTATGTATTGTTTGATATGGAGCTTTACGGATTTAAAGTCGATGTTTCGGGTCTTGCGGCTTTTTCAGAAAAATTAGGGAAGGATATTGAAAAATATACCGAAGAAATATACGCTTTGACAGGCGAAGTATTCAATATAAATTCTCCTAAGCAATTAGGCGAAGTTCTTTTTGAAAAAATGCTGCTTCCGGCGCCTAAAAAAACCAAAACAGGATTTTCCACATCCGCCGATGTCTTAGAAAAGCTGCGTCCGTATAATCCGGTTATCGATAAAATATTTGAATACCGCCAGGTAATGAAATTAAAATCGACTTATGCCGACGGTTTAGCAGCCGTTGCCGATGAAAACGGAAGAATACACACGAGCTTTAATCAAGCGGTAACCGCTACCGGAAGACTTTCATCAACAGAACCGAACTTGCAAAACATTCCGATACGCAATGAGCTTGGCCGTGAACTGAGAAAATTTTTTGTGGCTGAAAGCAAGGACTATGTATTAATAGACGCAGATTATTCGCAGATTGAACTTCGGCTTCTTGCTTGTATTTCCGGAGATGAGAGAATGATAAACGCTTTCCTTTCAGGCGATGATATACACGCAATAACGGCTTCTCAGGTATTCGGAGTCGCGTTATCCGAAGTTACTCCGGAACTAAGGAAACGGGCAAAAGCCGTGAATTTCGGAATTGTTTACGGTATAAGCGACTTCTCCTTAGCCGAGGATATAGGTGTTACCAAATTTGAAGCGAAACAATACATCGATAATTATCTAGCTAAATATTCCGGAGTTTCATCTTATATGACCGATATAAAAAATTCTGCTAGAGAAACAGGATTTGTAACCACTATGTTCGGCCGCCGCCGTTATATCCCAGAACTTACTTCTCAAAAAGCGCAAATCCGTTCATTCGGTGAACGTGTCGCTATGAACAGCCCTATACAAGGCAGTGCTGCCGATATAATAAAACTCGCTATGATAGGGACAGCAAAAAAAATTAAAGAAGCGGGAATTGACGCAAGATTGATATTACAGGTACACGATGAATTAATTGTCGAATCTCACATAGACTGTTTCAGCAAAGCTTCCGAAATATTAAAAACCGAAATGGAAAAAGCAGCTTCCCTTCCTGTTCCTATGACAGCCGAGGTAACATCGGGTTCCAGTTGGTATAATTGACTAATATTTTATTTTTATATTTTTGTATAATATAAATAAATATAATGTTTTAGTTTTTACGTTTTTAATAATAAATAAGAATGATTTGTATATTAATTATCTAATGTACAAATCTTTTTATATTAATAAATATAATTTGATTGTTTTTAATATCAATGGCATTTTTTACGATAAAATGCACTATACATAATACACAACAATTGTGAAACATGTCAATTTACAAATGTTGCATAAACAGTTATAATGTTGTTGTAAAAATAAAATATTTTAAAAATATTAAATTGGAGGTTTTAAAATCAAAATGAAAAAGCGTTTTGCAACCATTTTAGTGATTATGCTTGTATTCGCGGCAGTAGCTATGCCGTTTGTTTCTCATGCATTTGCCCCTGTAGGTGACATAAACGTACCTTACGGAACACCAACGATCGACGGTACTATGGCTCAAGGCGAATGGTCGGAAAAAAATAAAATTGTTGTTGACAAAAACACTGCTACATCTAACGGTTGGGTAGGCGAAGTTCTGGATAGTATAAAAATTGATTTCTATTATACATGGGATGATACAAATCTTTATTTGGCAGGAGTTATAACTGATCCTACTTTTGCTTATAGTGCAGGAGCTGACAACTACAACGGAGACGCATTCCAGTTATCCTTGAACTTAGGTCAAATTTTCAAAACCGCTGAACATAACAGAGCAATATTCTATTCTTTCGGAATTCAGGAAGATGGTATTTTAGATGTTTTCCGTCAGGAATCAAGCGAAAACGGAGTTATCGAGAACGCCGGATTCACAAAGAAAGCCGATACCGGCTGGTCATTCGAAATGAAACTTTCCTGGGAAACAATAGTAAAAGATGCGGCTGATAAATCAGGAAAACCCGCAATAGCAATAGTTCCCGGATTAAAGATCGGCGCTCTCATTTGTTACATGGACCGCGATTCACAGGGCGGAGAAGTTAAAAACGCTTTCTTTACCTCAAACGCAGAACCCGGCGGATGGGATCCCGATTTATTCGGTATCACACTTATATTATTAGAAAAAGCAGCAGAAACTACGGCTGCTGCGGAAGAAACAACAGCTCCTGCTGAAACAACTCCTCCCGCAACTACCACCGCAACAACCCCTGCGGCTCAAACAGCTGATACAATAATAATAGCTGCTTCTATACTTGCTATCGGCGCTGCCGCTGTTATTATTTCCGCTAAATCTAAAAAGAAATAATATTACATACATTCAGATAAACTTCCTTTTTTGAAGAAGATCGGATTTTTCCGGTCTTCTTTTTTCTCGGAATTATTTATAAAAAAGTCCGGTATTAATCCGAACTTGTTTAAAATATTAATCTAAGTTCTCTGCGGTTTATTATTGAACGGTCTCTTAAAATCGATTTAATGTAATTTTAAATTATCCGCTTTTAAAATAATTTTCCGGTATATATTTGATAAAAATTTGATAAAAAAATGTTTACAAATAAAATTATATTTTTTCTTGTAAAGTATACTATTTTGGTATACAATACAGATATAAGATTTATATCGGAGATAAAAAAATTATGGAAAGATTCGTTTATGCGGATAACGCGGCGACAACGCCCGTATCTTTAGAAGTTATAAATAAAATGCTGCCCTGTTTTACCGAAAATTGGGGAAACCCTTCAAGCTTGTACGGATGCGGAAGAGCATCCGCTGAAATCGTATCCGAAGCAAGGGAAAACATCGCTTCTATCCTTTCTTGCAAACCTTCGGAAATATTTTTCACTGCTTCCGGAACAGAAAGCGACAACTGGGCGATAAAAGGAACGGCACGGGCAAATATAAAAAAAGGAAAACATATAATATCAACAAAAATTGAACACCCTGCGGTTTTGAATTCTTTGGCTTCACTTGAAAAAGAAGGCTGGGAAGTTACTTACATCGGAACGGACGAAAGCGGAATTGTTTGTGTTTCAGATATAGAAAAAGCTATCCGCAGCGATACAATTCTGATAGCGGTTATGTACGCGAACAATGAAATCGGAACTATACAACCGATAAAAGAAATTGCAAAAATTGCGAAACAAAAAAAGATAACATTTTTTACCGACGCAGTTCAGGCTGCCGGTAATATTCCCTTAAACGTAAACGATTTGGGAATTGATTTATTGGCGATTTCGGGGCATAAAATTCATGCTCCCAAAGGAATCGGTATACTTTATATAAAATCGGGAACACGCATTTTTAATCACATAGACGGAGGAGGACAAGAACGCGGCAGACGCGGAGGAACAGAAAATACTCCGTATATCGCAGGATTTGCCGAAGCTTTGAAAAACGCCTCTGAAAAACTTCCGGATATGGAACGTGTCCGCGCTATGCGTGACAGACTAGCCGATGAAATCACAAAAAAAATACCCCGCTGTAATATAAACGGAGATATGAAAAACCGTTTACCGGGAAACATAAATTTTGCTTTTGAATGTATAGAAGGCGAAAGCTTGGTTTTACTGCTTGATATGGCAGGTATCTGCGCTTCGACAGGTTCCGCCTGCTCTACAAATTCGCTTGAACCTTCCCATGTATTATTAGCAATCGGGCTTCCCGCCGAACGCGCCCACGGCTCGCTGCGGATAAGCTTATCCGCGGATAACACAGATGAAGACATTGATTATATAATAGAAAAGCTCCCGCCGATAGTTGCTCGCCTGCGCGATATGAGCCCGCTTTGGAATGATAATTAATAATAAATAATTTAAATAATAAATAAGATAAAGCAAGCAAAAGCTTCATATTCAAAATTATATTTGCTTATCTAAGCTTATTTTATTCGGAGGATAATTAAAATGAAATACAGTGCAAAAGTAATGGATCACTTCGCAAATCCGCGGAATGTCGGAGAATTAACCGAAGCTGACGGCGTAGGAGAAGTAGGCAACGCTGTTTGCGGTGACATAATGAAGGTTTTCTTAAAAATTGAAGATAATATAATAACCGATGTAAAATTTAAAACATTCGGATGCGGTGCGGCAATTGCTACTTCATCAATTGCTACCGAAATAATAAAAGGAAAAAGCATTGATGATGCTCTGACGCTTACAAACAAGGCTGTTATTGAAGCGCTTGACGGCTTGCCTCCGGCAAAGATTCATTGCTCTGTTCTCGCTGAAGAAGCGGTTAAATCGGCAATCGCGGATTATTACCGCCGCAACGGAATAGAAAACGATTTAACTATAAGCTGTTCCGGTTGTTGTTCCGATTGCACGCACGAACATCTTCCGTCCGAGGAATAATAAGCTCGAAACTCAAAACGCAAAACGCAAATTGAAAAGTTTTTGCCATAGTTAAAAAACAGATTGTTATCAGTCGGTTTTTAATTGATATGATTTACTTACATTAAAAATACATTCGTACAATTGCATAACGGATTCCCGATATTTTTCGGGAGTCCTTTTTGTAATATCGGATAAAACCTGCGTCTCTCTTGTTTTATCCTGAATATCAAGTCCTGACTCTTTTTTTATTTTCCCGATTTTTTCGACCGTATCCATCCTTTTAATAAAAGCCCGAAGCAGCAGTTCATCCGCTTCATCTATTTCCGCTCTTAACTTTATTAATTCATTCATTTAAATTTTATTTATCCCTTTCTTTTTTATAAAACAAAATCCGCTACGGCACATGCGGCTGCGGCTTCGAAACATGGTATTGCCCGAAGCAAAATACAAGAGTCATGCCTGCCGGTTATTATAAGCTTTACATTTTCATTTTTATCAAGGTCAACGCTGTCCTGCTCTATTTTAATTGAAGGAACAGGCTTTACAGCAACTCTGAATATAACAGGCATACCGGTTGTTATACCACCGAGAACTCCCCCGTGATTATTTGTTTTAGTCATTACTTTGTTATTATTAATATAAAACGGATCGTTTTCAATTGATCCGAATTTACCCGACCCTGTAAAACCGCTGCCGAATTCGATTCCCCGTACCGCGGGAACCGCAAAAACCGCTTGTGCTATATGGTTTTCTATACCGTCAAATATAGGTTCTCCGTAACCCGCGCGGATTCCTGTAACCGCACATTCTGCGATTCCACCTATTGTGTCCCCCTCTTTTGCTGTTTTTGATATAATTTCGAGCATTCGTTCTTCAACTAAGCTGTTTATTACGGGATATACTTTTCCTTTTAATTCATCCAGAAGTACGGTTTTTATATCGGTCATATCAAAAGAGTCGTCACGGATTTCTCCTATCGAATAAATGTGGGCTCCGATTTCGATTCCGTATTTTTGCAGGATTTGAATCAATATACCTCCGGCAGCACATAAAGGAGCGGTAATACGTCCAGAAAGATGCCCTCCACCGCGAAAATCCGCATATGGACCATATTTCATTCTCATACTATAATCAACGTGCGAAGGGCGCGGTATATGCGAATTATCTATATAATCAGAAGATTTTACATCTTTATTTTTTATTTGCAAACAAAGCGGTGCTCCGCAAGTCGTATTATTATATAACCCGGAAACAATTTCGATTTCGTCTGCTTCACGGCGTTCGGTTGTAAGCGGGCTTTTTTTGGATTCCCTGCGTTTCATAAAAGTATCAAGTGTCTCAAAATCGATTTTATGTCCGGAAGGCAAACCTTCAATAACCGCTCCGATTGCCGCCGAATGAGATTGACCGTAAATATGAATTTTTATTTTATTTCCGAATGATGACGCCATTTTATTATTACCTCGTTTTAATTTGCTTTTATAAAAACAGCCGTTTACAATATCTCAAAATTTAATCCGAGTTTTAACATATCCGAAAAAAATTCCGGATAAGATTTATTTACCGCTTCGCAATTTTTTATTATTACTTCACCCAAACAAGCCGGAGCTATAGCAGCGGCAGCCATAACAATTCTGTGATCGCCGAAAGAATCGGTAATTCCTCCGGTAAGATTTTTAACTCCCCTGATAATAATGCCGTCCGATGTTTCCTTTGCGTCCGCTCCGAGAGATGTCAGCATATTGCAAACCGAAAAAATGCGGTCGCTTTCTTTTGTGCGAAGCCGTTCCGCGTTGTATATAACGGTTTCGCCTTCTCCTAAAGCTGCTATAGCGGCTATCGGAGGAATTAAATCCGGAATATTTGCTGCGTTTATTTCGAAAGGTTTTAATTTTGATTTTTTTGCCGTCCAAATTCCATTATGATAATCAAAATCAGCCCCGGCTTTTTTTAAAATATTGACAATTTCATAATCTCCCTGAAGAGAAATTTCACCGAGTCCCAATACTCCGACTTCTCCCGAAGAAAGACCTGCCGCAAACAAAAAAGCAGCCGCTGACCAATCCCGTTCGCATAAAAGATTTTTTGGTGCATGATATCCGTTTCCTCCGTCGATTGTTATAACATTATTTGTTTCCGTGAAGGAAGAAGCAAACATTTTTATCACTTCTAAAGTCATTTTTATATAAGGCATCGAAACGGAATTATTATCTATTGTAATTTCCGTTTTCCCGCGCATTAGAGGAGCTGCCAAAATCAATCCGCTCGCATATTGTGATGTTTCGCTGCAATCCGGATGATATTTACCGCTATTTATTTTACCATTGATCTTTAAATTGAAAGGATATTTTGATAGCAGCAGTCCGCACCCGTGTTCGCCGAGTTCTTTGATGGAATTATATTTTATACGGTTACCTAAAATATCAAATCCGCAGAATGAAACTGAGTATCCTGTTGCGGCAATAACAGGAATTAAAAAATGAAGAGCCGAAGCACTGCCCCGGCAATTAAGCAAAACATTATTCCGGTAATTATTTTTTTGGGGATTTATAAAAATATCGGATTTTCCGTTATCTTTTAATTTGGAATTTATACAGACTCCGAACTCTGCAAGACAATCGATCGTAGCGGAGATATCATCGCAAATAACTATATCCTCAAGGCTTGTTTTATTTTCCGAAAAAGCCGCGCAGATCAAAACACGGTGAAGTATCGATTTTGAATGGGGAGGGCAAATCGTCCCGTTTATAACAGAAGGCTTTATTTTAATATCCATTTATTTTTTCCGTTCCGTTCGCAAAAAAACGATATAATTCTTCGTTGTCCGCAAAACGGATTTTAGGTTCCTTGTCAATCAAATAAATAAGATTTATACCGTTTCCCGATTCATGCTTTTTATCGGTAAATGAAGCTTTATAAAGCTCATCGGCAGTATAGGTTATATCACTCCTCAAAGCGCAAAGCTTTAAACATTTATTTAGATATTCAACCATCGAAAAATCGCAATAACCTGCTCTGTAGGAAGCCATAACCGCTATATAAAGACCCGCGGCAACCGCGTTTCCGTGAGAAATTTTATAATCCGAGCATTTTTCTATGGCGTGAGCGGCGGTATGACCAAAATTTAAAAGCCTGCGTTTACCTCTGTCCCTCTCATCGCCTAAAACAAGAGATTTTTTTATATTTATACACTCATATATTAAATCAATAACTGTATCCTTACTGAAAACACCAAAAAAAGAAGCCGATTCGATCAATGGGTATAATTTATAATCAAAGAAGCTGTATTTTATGATCTCAGCGCACCCTTCGGAGATAATGTTATGAGGCAGTGTATCAAGGGTGTTTATATCACAAAGCACAAGACGCGGATTATAAAAGCTTCCCGCAAGATTTTTACCGGCTTTTAAATTCACGGCTGTTTTCCCTCCGACGGAAGAATCTGTCATAGAAAGAAGTGTCGTGGGTATCTGCACATACGAAATCCCTCTCATGTATACGGAAGCTGCAAATCCCGCTATATCTCCCGTTACACCTCCCCCGAGTGCGACAATTATATCTGAACGCGAAAGGTTTATGTCAGCGAAAAAGTTTAGTATATCGCCTAAAACATTCCAGCTTTTGGAGGATTCACCGCAAGCAAGTGTATATGAATAAACATCGGAAAAATCCGCTTCTTTTATAGATTCTTCCGCGGTTTCATAATAAAGCGGTTTTACATTTGAATCGGTAATTATAACCGCGCGCCGATTCCGCATTATATTTGTTTGAAAAGAATCGGATATATATCTGCCGCATTTAGATAAAATATCAGAGCCTATAATTACATC